>CAMVLW010000054.1 GCA_947168445.1 uncultured Clostridia bacterium | reverse complement strand
TCTGCCGCCGAAACAGGTACAAACGCAAACAGACTGCACAGCAACGCCGCCGCAAGCAAGACAGAAAGGAATCTGTTGATAGATTTTTTCATGATAAACCTCCTTAGAAAATCATATATACCTGGTTTTATTATATAATAAAACACACAAAAGCGCAATCCAAAAAAACACCATAAAATTTGTGCAATTTCCCAAAAAGAATAAAGAGCAGAGAGTTTTCCTCTCTGCCCCATTCCGCATTATGCGTTATTCATTATATTACACCGGGTGAATCATGTTCTTTTTGTCAAGCAATGCGCCGTTGATTCCCGCTCTGGCGTTTCTTCTCTTTTCAAAGAAGTCAAGCGCCACCTTGGGGAACTGCGCGTAGGAAAGAACGTCCTCAGGCTGCTCCATCCACTCGGCAATTTCCGCGCGCAGCTTTTCGAGCTCCGGCTCCAGTCTGTCGGCGGGTCTGCCGGTGATGATTTCCATATCACCGCAGATTTTCTTTTGGAATTCAGGATCAATCGGCATCGGCGTGGTGCCGTATTCGCCCGCAACCAAGCCCTTGAACTCTCTGGTGCACATGCTGTAGCGTTCGCCGGTAATCACGTTGAACACCGCCTGTGTGCCGACAATCTGCGAGGTGGGCGTGACAAGCGGCGGATAGCCCGCGTCCTCACGCACACGCGGCACCTCTTCAAGCACCGCGGTAAGCTGATCCTCCTTGCCCGCCTGCTTCAGCTGTGACAGCAGGTTGGACAGCATGCCGCCCGGCACCTGATAAATCAGCGCCTTTGCGTCGGTGGCAAGCATTTTGGGGTCAAGCAAGCCGCTCTTGATGTATTTCTCGCGCAGGGTCATGAAGTAAGCGCGGATTTCCGACAGTTCCTTAATGTCAAGCCCTGTGTCGTATTCCGTACCCTGCAAAGCGGCAACCATAGACTCCGTGGGCGCGTGAGAGGTTCCCAGCGCCAGCGGGCTGATGGCGGTGTCAATCGCGTCGGCGCCCGCCTCAACCGCCTTGAGCAGACACATGGAAGCCAAGCCGGAGGTATAGTGGGTGTGCAGCTGCAGCGGCATTTCGGGCAGCGCTTCTTTAATCGCACGCACCAGACTCTCGGTGCGCGACGGCGTGAGCAGCGCAGCCATATCCTTAATGCAGATGGAATGTGCGCCCGCGTCGGCAATTCTCTTGGCATACTCCACATAATACTCGTCGGTGAACACCGGACCGGTGGTGTAGCTGATGGCAACCTGCGCGTGACCGCCCTCTTTATTCGCCGCGTTGATAGCGGTTTTCAGGTTTTTGATGTCGTTGAGCGCGTCAAAAATGCGGATAATGTCAATTCCGTTGGCAATGGAGCGCTGCACTAAATACTCCACACAGTCGTCCGCATAGTGGCGGTAGCCGAGCATGTTCTGTCCGCGGAACAGCATTTGCAGCTTGGTGTTTTTGCAGTGCTCCCTGATGGTGCGCAGGCGCTGCCACGGATCTTCGTTAAGGAAACGCAGGCAGGCGTCATAGGTGGCGCCGCCCCAACATTCCAGCGAATAGTAGCCGATTTTATCCAGCGAATCGAGAATCGGGAGCATATCCTCCGTTGTCATTCTCGTCGCAATCAAGGACTGGTGCGCGTCGCGCAGCGCAGTCTCGGTAATTTTGATTTTCTTTGCCATGATTCCGTTTCTCCTTAATGAGCGGTTAGTTCATTGTTACAAGAACCTTGCCCGAATCGACAGCCTCGCCCTTGCTGACCTCGATTGTCGCAACGGTGCCGTCCTTAGGCGCCTTAACAGGTGTTTCCATCTTCATCGCTTCGATAAACACAAGGTCGTCGCCTGCCTTGACAGCCTGACCCGCGGTGACAACCACATTGACGACGGTGCCGGGCATGGGCGCCTTCACAGAGGTGCTGCCAACAGCGCCTGCGGGTGCGGCGGGTGCGGCTTTGGGTGCGGGCGCGGCAGCAGGAGCGGCTGCGGGAGCAGCGGGAGCGGCGGATTCGCCGAGTTCCTCCACCTGAACGTCATAGGCAACGCCGTTTACGGTAATTCTGAGATTTTTCATGTTCAATTTCCCCTTTATATCAATTAACAATTATTCCAATCAGATAGTGCTGTGTTTCTTGGCAACCGTCGGAACACGCTTGCCCGCGAGCATATCAAGCGCGGAGAGCAGCGCCGCACGCAGCTCGGTTTCCTCAACAACGCCGTCAACATAGCCGTTTTGCGCGGCGTTAAAGGCGGAGAGGTTTTCCTTTACAAACTGCTCGGCAACCTCTTTTTGCTGCGCCACAGGCACATTCATTTTGTCGGCTGCCATGATAAACGCCGCCGCTTCCACATTCACGGGAGAAATCACCGCGTCCGGGAAGGCGTAAACCATGTCGGCATTGGCGCCGGTTCCGGCGAGCGCGATATAAGCCGCGCCGATTGCCTTGCCGACCACCACCGAAATTTTCACGGTTGTCGCCTCGGCATAAGCGGCGGTCAGCTTGCGGGCGGAGGAAAGCTCCTCAAAGCCGTCGCAGTCGGTGAAGGTGATGACAGGAAGCGAGAACGCGTCGCAGAAGCGGACGAATTTTGCGATTTTTTCCGCGGAGGGAGCGTCAAGCTTTTTGCCCACGGTGCGGACAACGCCAATCACGCTGCCGCCCAAACGCGCCAGACGGATTCTTGCCGCAGCGCCGAATTTATCGGCTACCTTGAACTTGGTGCCGCCGTCAACGGTCTTGCTGACAATACAGTTGTGGTCTGCCACAGGCTCCTGCTCATACGCTTCGGGAGGAGCGGTCAGGTTGTTGGAGGGCAGATAGCACAGCAGCTCACGCGCCTTTTGCGCCGCTTCTTCCGCATCCTTGACAACAAGCGCGGCGTTGCCGTTTTTCGCGTTATAGTCAGCGTCCGCGTTGGCGCCGGTCACGTCCAGAGAAAGCTGCGCGTCCTCGGTCATGAGCACAAAATCCGCGCTGACAGCCGCCAGAGCGTTTGTTCCCAGACAGGTGCCGGTGACAACAGACACCTGCGGCACAGCGCCGCTGAGCTTGGAAACAAGGTTGAGCACCTCGCCGCAGCCCGCGAGCAATTCGGTTCCCTGTGTAAGTCTGCCGCCCACGCTGTCATAAAAGCCGACAACGGGAGCGCCTGTTTTGAGCGCGAGCTTATAGAGCTTTTTCAGCTTAGCGCTCTGCGCCTTGCTGAGCGCGCCGCCGCTGACGTCCGTATTCTGCGCGAACGCATAGGCGGGCATACCCTCTACCATTCCGAAGCCCGCAACGACCTCGGCAAAGCCCTCGCCGGAACGTGCGAAAGCGTCGATTTCGCAAAAGCTGTCCGCGTCAAAAAATCCGGTAAGGGTCTGATAAGCGGAAGAAGCCGAAATCTCAGCCTTAGCCGCGTTAATCCGTTCCATATCCATCTGAATTTCCTCCTGTGCCATGCGGTAAAAGCCAAACTACCGCATATTAAATCATACATCATTATTATAACGCAGTTTGCCGAAAAGTACAAGAGGATTTTTTAAAAAAACCGTTGCCGGTTTTAGTGATTCGTGATTAGTGGTTATTGACAAAATACAAAACGGCGTACCATTACCGGAACGCCGTCTTTCTTATAACATATTACTTATTACTTATAACTCAAAAACTTACCACTAACCACTCAAATGACTCTGCCATTCACCAACGGATTCGCAAGCAGATTTTTGACCTCTTTTTCGGTCAAGTCGCGCCAGTCGCCCTGCTTGAGCATACCCATTTTGACGCCGCCGATTTGGGTGCGCCTGAGCCGTGCGACTTCCAAGCCGACCGCCTCGCACATGCGGCGGATTTCACGGTTCTTGCCCTCGTGCAAAATCATTTCAAGCACCACTCTGCCGGGCTCCTTGTGCACGACATGCACAATCGCGGGTGCGGTTTTTTGGCCGTCGAGCTCCACGCCGGTTTCAAGCTTAATGAGTTGTTCCTCGGTGATGTCGGGGCGCACGGTGACGCGGTAGTATTTATACACGCTGTTGCGCGGGTGCATGACCTTGTTGGCAAATTCGCCGTCGTTAGTGAACACCAGCATGCCCTCGCTGTCCTTGTCGAGCCTGCCGATGGGATAAACCCTCTCCCCCACGTCCTGCACCAGCTCGGCAACGCATTTTCTGCCGCGCTCGTCATTCATGGTCGTGATAAAGCCGCGCGGCTTGTTGAGCATGATGTAACGGTATTTTTTCTTGGGCATGACAACGCGCTTGCCGCTGATGTAAACCTTGTCGTCGGGGTTCACCTTGTCGCCCAAAACGGCGGTTTTGCCGTTAATTTTTACCTTGCCCTGCGTAATCAGCTCCTCCGCCTTTCGCCGCGAGGCAATGCCGCACTGCGAAATGAACTTTTGCAGGCGGACAGGTTCTTTTTTATCCATGTGAAAACAGTTCCTTTATTCTTTGAAAGAAATTTTTGTGTTCCCTGTGATACGCGACGTCCTCCGCCGCGACAAGCGGCACGCTTTGCAGCAGTTCGCCGCCAAGGGTATATTCAATTCTGCCCAGCGGCTCCTCCGCTGTGACAGGCGCGTAAACAAACGGTTCAAGGTAGACGGTGCGCTGAATTTCTTCCGCTCTGCCGCCCTCCACGACCAGTGTCACGTCCCGGTCACCCATCACGGCAACCGTGTCCTGCTCGCCGCCCACACAGGGTAGCTCCACGCAAAAGGAGCCGTCCGGCGCGGCATAGCCGCTGAGCTTGGAAAAGCCGTAGTCATACAGCGCGGCATGATCCTTCCAGTCGTTGCCGTCGTCAAGCGTGACGCACACCAGCGTGACGCCGTTGCGCCGCGCCGCAGAAACCAAGCACCTGCCCGCAGCCGTGGTGTAGCCTGTCTTTCCGCCGATACAATCCTCATAGAGCGAGAGCAGGCGGTTGTGGTTGGTATAGGTCATGCGCTTATCGGCGGGCTCAATAAAGTTGACGGAAACGCTTTTTTGATTGGTGAGGGCTGCAAACGCTTCGTTTTTCAGCCCCTCCGTCATCAGCAGCGCCAAATCGTAAGCCGTTGAATAGTGCGCGTCGTCGTCAAGCCCGCTGGGGGTGACAAAGTGTGTGTGCTCCATGCCGATTTGAGCGGCGCGTGCGTTCATCAGATTCGCGAATTTTTCCGCGCTGCCGGATATGGAAACAGCCGCCGCGTTTGCCGCGTCGTTGCCCGAGCACATCATCATACCCGCTGCCAAATCGCTGAGCCGCAGCTTTTCGCCTGCGCCGAGATACATCGAACTGCCCTCGGCGGTCATTTCATCCGTAAAGGTAATCACACGGTCGTTTTTTGCCGCTTCCTCCAAGGTGAGCAGTGTAGTCATCAGCTTTGTGGTGCTGGCGGGCTTCATACGCGCGTTTTCATTCTTTGAAAGAATCATATTCCCGTTTTCTACGCAATAAAGCACAAACGCCTGCGCACTCACGGAAGGCGCGCCGCTTTCCGCCGCATAAACAGTAAGCGGCGTCAGCAGCAAAACCAATGACAGCGCAACAGCGAGCAGTTTTTTCAAAACAATCACCTCGCTCCATTGTATGAGCGCAGGCAACCGTTTATGTTATTCGTCCGCGTCGTCGTCGACGGTGATTTCGGAGAAGTCGTCGGTCACGTCAACCTCGGTGGTTTTATCCTTTTTGAAGAAACCCTTCACCTTGTCAACCACATCGGGAACCATGCCCATGATTTTGTCAAGGCTGTCGCCGCCGCCGATGGAAATCAGGCGAACATTGCCCTGATACACCGTGAGGAAGGCGATAGGCTGAATGGTTACGCCCGCGCCGGAGCCGCCGCCGAAGAGATCCTTGTTCTCGTTCTTGGTGGGAAGGTCGGAGCCGCCGGAAGCGAAGCCGTAGCTGATTTTGGAAACAGGGATAATCAGCGTGCCGTCCGCCGCGGTAATCGGGGTGCCGACGATGGTGTTAACGTCCACCATTTCCTTGATTTTTTCCATTGTGACATTCATTAAATCACCGATAGGATGCTGCATATTCATATCTCCTTTTTTGAAGTTTGTATCTGAAAGATGGGTTTCCTCTTGTGGGTTCTTTTTCTTGCCGCTGCGCAGGCTGAGAATCAGCCGCAGCGCCTTGAAGCCGTAGCGGAACACCAGCGCGACGATCCACACCACGCGGATGTAGAGGTGGATGTCCACCGCATAGCGCGATTCCTGTCCCTCGTTAAAGTTCGGCGCAATGTCCACGCCGTATTTTTTGCACTTGGCGGCTTTGACGAGGATACTGACCGCCGGATAAACCGCCAAGCAAAAGTAGCCGTATTTGACGGCAGTGTCGCTCGCGTCCTCACCGTGATAGCAAATGCTGATATTCATCTGCTTGATTTTCAGGTGGCTGAAAAAGCTTTTGAGTGCGCCGGCAGCAAGCTTTGCCGCTTCACGAAGGGTATCAACCAGCCACATGACGCCCTTTTCCTGAATGATGTTGGGCTTTTTTTCCTTGGGCTTTTCTTCCTTCTTTTCCTCCGGCTTTTTTTCCCCGGGCTTTTTCTTCTTCTCTTTTTTCGGCTTGGGCGGATAAACCGGAACCGAAATAAAGCCGATTTTGAGATCCGCCTTGAGTTCCTTGTCAAAATCCACCTTGACGCCGACGGGAATCATCAATATGAGAACAATCAGCAGGACAATTCCGAGCACGATATAAAGCCATGTCACGAAATATCCCTCCTGTTGCTAAAATTATCCCTCTGCTTCGGGTGCGGCGGGTACCTCTTGCGGCTGTTCCGCCTGCTCCTCCGCCTTTTCCTCCTCGGTTTCCGGCAGCGGAGGAAGCTGCTCTAAATCCGCAATGTTGAAGCACCGCAAAAAGTTTTCCGTTGTGCCGTACAGCAACGGTCTGCCGGGCAGTTCCAGTCTGCCCTTTTCTTCAATCAGATCCTTCGCCGTCAGGCTGCCGATAACGCCGCTGCAGTCAACGCCGCGCACCTGCTCGACAAACGCCTTGGTGACGGGCTGGTTATACGCCACCACCGCCAGCACCTCCAGCGCAGCCTGAGAGAGCGGTGTGTTGCGGCGCAAATCCATGACCGTGCGGATTTGCGGCGCGTATTCCTTGCGGGACACCATTTGATAGCTGTTTTTGAGCCTTATGATTGTTATGCCCGTTCCGGCGTTGTTATAATCATTCAGCAGGGCTTCAACCCTGTTGTCAACCTCATCTGCGGAGATTTCAAGCGCCTGCGCGATTCTTTCACGCTCAACCGAGCCGCCCGCCGCGAACAGAATCGCTTCAATCGCGGCACAGAGATTGATTTCCTTTTTTTCCTCCGCTTCGCTCAATGCGCTTCACCTCCGTCTCTTTCAATCATGTACACGACAGCGTGCTCGCCTGTACCCTCAATGCGAATCCGCTTGCCTTTGACTAATTCCAGCGTCGCCAAAAAGGTTGCCACAAGGTCGCTTTTGCCCTCGCACACCTCAAAAATTTCATGATATTCCAGCCTTTTGCCGTGCCAAAGGCGGCGCATGAGGTGGATAATCTTGCTGTTGACCGACACGATTTTATGCGCCACAATGCCCGAAAACGCTTTTTCCGAGGGCGGCAGCCGCCGCTTCCCTCTGCCGACGGCGCTGATATACGCCTTGGCAATATCCTCCGGCGGGTGCTTGCGGTTGTATGTCAAATCGAACTCAACCGGCGACGCCGCGCGATAGAAGGTGTCGAAATCATAAATCACGCCGAGCTTGGCGGCGATTTCACGGCAAACGGCGTATTCAAGCAGCTGACCGGACAACTCCTTTTTCAGTTCCTCGGCTTCCTCCTCGTACTTTGGCAGCAGCATGACGGACTTGATATACACCAACCGCGACGCCATGGTGAGAAATTCGGAAGCGACGTCCATCTGGTTTTCGCGCATACGCTCAATCTGCTCCATATACTGGTCGAGCAAATCGGAAATCTGTATGTCGTAAATGTCGATTTTATTCTTAGAAATCAGCGATAAAAGCAGGTCAAGCGGTCCCTCAAAGACAGGCAGCTTGTACTGCAGCTGTTGCGTTTCCATAGGCGCCTCAGTGCATAAAGGGCTTAAAGGGAAGTTCCGCAAGCCATGAGATACCGTTGCCTACCCAGCCGGTGAAGAAGCCGAGAACGCCGTTGAGCGCGCCGACCCACAGCAAAACAAACAGCACCATGTAAAACACACGCTGATAGCGGTACATGAATTCAACCGCCCGGTTGGGCAAAAACAGGAACAGCACCTTGGAACCGTCGAGCGGCGGAATGGGAATCAGGTTGAACACCGCAAGGCTGATATTGATGCTGACATAATAGGAGAAGAAATACCACACAAACGAGGGCTGCATAGAAGCAAACTCGGTGGAATTAAACAGCACGTCGGGGAAGTTGAGCTTGATAAAGTTATAAATCAGCATACCGACAAACGCCGCGACCAGATTGGCAAAGGGACCCATGAACGCCGTAATCGCCATGCCCAGCTTTGGGTGCTTGAAATAATTCGGGTTAATCGGAACCGGCTTTGCCCAGCCGAAGCCAATCAGCAGCAGCATCAGCGCACCGATTGGGTCGATATGGCTCAGCGGGTTAATCGTCAGTCTGCCGGTTGCCTTGATGCTCTTGTCGCCCAGACAATAGGCGGTTATGGCGTGCGCCCACTCGTGGAAGGGCAAAATCAAAAACACAACCATCAGCACCGCAAAAATATTCGCGAAGATTTGCTGCATGGTAAAATTACCGGAAAGGAGAGTTGAAAGCATAGTTGTCACCTAATTATAGCATAGTATACTTTATTATATAACAAACAGGTAAAAAATACAAGATAAAAAAACAAGTTAAGAAATTTTGAAAAAACACTTGCTTTTTTTCTCATTTTCTGCTATGATAACAAAGTTAGAGAAAGAATCCGATTAGACTAAGGAGGTGCAGACGCATGGCAAAATGTGAATTCTGCGGTAAGGATGTAAAATTCGGCATCAAGGTATCTCACTCTCACAGACGTTCCAACAGAACCTGGAAGCCCAACGTACAGCGTGTTAAAGCTATCGTTGACGGTTCACCGAAGCGTGTATATGCTTGCACCCGCTGCTTGCGTTCCGGCAAGGTTACCAGAGCCAACTAATTTCAATTTACATCTAAAAGGGCTGAAATCATTCAGCCCTTTTCGTTTTTCATCAAAATCAACAGCCCTGCCGCTTTTTACGACAGGGCTGTTAGTTTATATAGCGTTAAAAATCCGCAGCAACCGGCTCACCGACAGGATAAGCCGTATCAAACTCCGCAAGATGGTTTTGCAGGGCTGTCGCGTCGTCAATTGTCACGGCATTATCTCCGTTAACGTCG
>CAMVLW010000053.1 GCA_947168445.1 uncultured Clostridia bacterium | reverse complement strand
AGCAGATACCCTGGAACATCATAGCGTTTGCTACTCTCTCAAAGCCGGCAATGTTAGCGCCTGCAATGAGGTTGTCGCCGAGGTTGTACTTCTTGCAAGCGTCCATAGACTGCTTGAAGATGTTCACCATGATGTTTTCGAGCTTCTCAAATACTTCGTCAGCGGAGAAAATGAGGTGCTCTGCGTTCTGCGCCATCTCGATGCAGGAGCAAGCTACGCCGCCTGCGTTTGCAGCCTTGGAAGGACCGACAACAACGCCGTTGTTCTGCAGATACTCGATAGCCTCGTTAGTGGTAGGCATGTTAGCGCCTTCGCAGAGGAACTTGCAGCCGTTGGCAACCATCTTCTCAGCGTCAGCGGTGTGGATTTCGTTCTGGGTTGCGCAAGGAATGTAGAGGTCAGCCTTAACACCCCAGGGCTTCTCACCCTTGAAGAACTTCGCGTTGGGATACTTCTCAGCATAGGGCTCGCAGATGTTCTTGCCGGAAGCTCTGAGCTCGAGGAGATAATCAATCTTCTCGCCGGTTACGCCCTCTTCGTCGAGGATATAGCCGTCGGGACCGGAAATGGTGATAGCCTTTGCGCCAAGCTGCTCAAGCTTCTTAGCGGTACCCCAAGCAACGTTGCCGAAGCCGGAGATAACAACCTTCTTGCCTTCAAGGCTCTCGCCGAAGTGCTTCAGCATTTCTCTTGCGTAGAATACGATACCGTAACCGGTTGCTTCATCTCTGCCTGCAAGACCGCCGTTGGGCACGCCCTTACCGGTGAGGGTTCCGTCATAGCTGTCGCGGATTCTCTTGTACTGACCCATCATGTAGCCGATTTCTCTGCCGCCTACGCCCATGTCGCCTGCGGGAACGTCGGTGTTGGGACCAATGTGTCTGAACAGCTCAGTCATGAAGGACTGGCAGAAACGCATGATTTCCATATCGGACTTGCCGTTGGGGTCAAAGTCGGAACCACCCTTGCCGCCGCCGATGGGCAGACCGGTCAGAGCGTTCTTGAAAATCTGCTCAAAGCCGAGGAACTTGATAACGCTGAGGTTAACCGAAGGAGCAAAACGGATGCCGCCCTTGTACGGACCAAGCGCGCTGCTGAACTGAACACGGAAGCCGCGGTTTACCTGAACCTTGCCGTTGTCGTCAACCCACGGAACACGGAACATAATCTGTCTTTCGGGCTCGGTGATTCTCTCAATAAGAGCCATCTTTTCGTACTGGGGGTTCGCGTCAAACACAGGCTCCAAAGAAGTCAGAACTTCGGTAGCGGTCTGAAGGAACTCGGGCTGATTCGGGTTTTTTGCTGCCAGCTTTTCAAGCTGTTCGCTAACGTATGACATAGTTAAAATCCTCCCATTTAATAATGTACAATTGATTACTTTTTGCAGGGGAACAATCACTTTTGTTCACCAACGTTTTTATTTTACTATATAATACTGTATTTTGCAAGTGTTTTTTGCAAGTTTTTTAAAATAAATTTCATATTTTTCCTTCAAAAAGGTGTTTTCTTCGCAAAATGCACGAAAATTTGCAGGATTCTCAGCCCGCAATCTGGCATTTTTGAAGGTATTCACTAAATCCCCTGCCTTCAAAAAGTAACTTTCCACATTCAGAAAATATTTTGTATAATTCAAAACCTTGTTTTTAACAATGGTATCAACATAAATTTTAGTTGCATTTGGACATATTAACATGTTATAATAGTGTTGAAAGTTAAATTATACTATTTGTAATAGGTGGTTTTATGGATTATTGCAAACGATTAAAGGAACTCAGAATCAAAAACGGCTACACGCAGGAGCAAATTGCGTTTATCCTGCACACCCGTCAGGAGCAGTACAGCAAATACGAAAGCGGAAAGCGCGAGCTTCCGGTCAAGCACTTAATTACCCTGTGCTGCCTTTACCGCGTTTCCGCTGATTATGTGTTAGGTATTGAAAAATTTGTAAAAAAATAAGGAGAAGAGCGCTGCTCCTCTCCCCTTTCGTTTATTATTTCATTATTCTTTATTCTTTATTCTTTAATTCTCCTCTTCCGCCTGCGCAACCTTCATCATAATCGCGCACTCCATGCGCTTGCGGAACAGCTCGCAGCCGTATTCGTAAATGCCGTTGATGGAGCCGGTTGCGTGATAGGCGTTTGCAGCGCAGCCGCCGCTGCAGTAAAGCCTTGCCCAGCAGTCCTTGCAGTCGGGTCTGGCGTAGGCGTTGCAGAGCTTGAACTCGTCCTGAATCTCCTTGTTGTCAACGCCCTTCCAAATGTCGCCGAGCTTGTACTTGTCGTCGCCGACAAACTGGTGACAGGGATACAAATCGCCCCAAGGCGTAACAGCCATGTATTCGGTGCCGGAGCCGCAGCCGGAAATGCGCTTGTAGATGCAGGGACCGCCGGTTAAATCAATCATGTAGTGATAGAAAGTCAACGGTCTGCCCTCTTTTTCGCGCTTAAGCATTTCTTTCGCGAGAATTTCATACTGCTCAAACAACACCGGCAAATCCTCGTAGGTCAGCGCGTAAGGGTCGTTTGGCGCACAGACAACCGGCTCCATGGAAAGTTCGGTAAAGCCGAGGTCTGCCATGTGGAAAATATCATTGGTGAAGTCGGTGTTGTTGTGGGTGTAGGTGCCGCGCACATAATAGCCTCTGCCCTCTCTGCGGCGGACAAACTCTTGAAACTTCGGTACAATCACATCATAGCTGCCCTTGCCGTTGACGGTTTTGCGCAGGTTGTCGTGAATTTCCTTTCTGCCGTCAAGGCTGAGTACCACATTATGGCACTCACGGTTGGCAAATTCAATCACATCATCATCAACAAGCATTCCGTTGGTGGTGAGCGTAAAGCGGAAGTTTTTGTTGTGTTGCTTTTCAATGCTGCGTGCGTAGGCGACGATTTCCTTCACCACGTCAAAGTTCATCAGCGGCTCGCCGCCGAAGAAGTCAACCTCCAAATTCACGCGGCTGCCTGAATTTTCAATCAAAAAGTCAATGGCGCGCTTGCCGACCTCTAAACTCATGAGCGCACGTTCGCCGTGATATTTTCCTTGGCTGGCAAAGCAGTATTCGCAGTTGAGGTTGCAGGTGTGGGCAATGTGCAGGCACAGCGCCTTGATAACGGTATTGCGCTTTTTAAAATCAAAGGCGAGGTTTTCGTATTTGTCCTCGGTGAACAGCTTGCCCTGCTCCTTCAGTTCCTCTACGTCGTCAATGCAGTCGTTGATTTCGTTTGCGTCAATGTCGGGCGCGTTCTTGTATTTTTCCAGCAAAGCGGAGACAATTTCCTCTCTGCTGCTCTTTTCATACATTTCAATCACGTCGTAAGCCAAATCGTCCACCGCGTGAACGCTGCCGCTGTAGACGTCGAGCACAATGTTGTAGCCGTTGAGTTTGTATTGATGAATCATGTCAATCGCTCCGTAACATAAGGAAAGCCGTTAGCCCTGTGGGATAACGGCTGTTGTTCCTTTTTGAGTAATTATTTCTCGAGGCACTTCTCGCACTGCTGGTTAGCAACGCCGCAGGAGGTCTTGCAAGCGGACTGGCAAGAGGTCTGGCACTCGCCGCAGCCGCCGGTCTTGACGCTCTTTTTGAGGTCGCGGGTCTCGATAGTCTTAATTCTCTTCATAGGTATCATACTCCTTTAAGAATTCTTACATAAATTCTATCATAACCTGCGGAATTTGTCAATCATAAATCCGCAACGGTCAGTTGATATGGGATTTTTTTGTCGGTGGAGGTCATTTCAACGTCCTGCGAGCGCATTTTTTGCACGGCTACAATCACATTTTCACCGACAATCTCTCCGGGAACCAAAAGCGGAATTCCGGGCGGATAGGCAAAGATGTACTCAAGCGACACTCTGTCTGCCGCTTTTTCAAACGGCACGGTTGTTTTTTTCAGCAAACGTGCGTTGTACGGATTGCAGTATCGGTGCGGAACAGTGGTTACGCTTGCGCTTAATTCTTTTTCGGAATATTGTGCAAGACTGTCGATTTCTTTTAAGGCAAAAGCAAGGCGGTCAAAGCCCTCGTTTGTGTCGCAGACGGAGGTCATGGCAATGACATAATTCGCGCCGGACATTTCGGTTTCAATGGCGTATTTTGTGCGCAGTATGTCAGCTAACTGTCTGCCGGTCAAATTACAGCGGTAAGTTGTTATCACCAGCTTGCCAATATCATAATCAAACGCCTGTTCTTTGCCGCAGGAAAGCACGCGGAGATTTTGCAGCGGCTTGGTTTCTGCCAAAAAGCGATTTAGTAGCGATAAATATTCTTTAAAAGAATGATTCTCGACATAATCCAAGCACGCCTCCATGCCGCTCATTAAAAGATAGGACGGGCTGGAGCTTTCAAAAACCGCCAGTTGCTTTTGCAGTTCGGGTTCTAAAACAGAATCATTCGTCAGCAGCAGCGCGGTTTGTGTCGGTGATGGTAAGGTCTTGTGCAGGCTGACAACGGCAACATCCGCGCCGCAGTCTATGGCGGGCTTCGGAAAGGCGCTGTCAAACGGAAAATGCGCGCCGTGGGCTTCATCCACCAACAACCTTGCGCCGTGGCGGTGACAGATTTCCGCTAAAGCGGTTATATCCGAGCAGACGCCCTCATAGGTCGGTGAGGTTATCACTGCCAATGTCGCAGTTGGATGCTCGCGGAAAAGCCGTTCCAAATCAGACGGACGCACCGAACCGCTGATTTCCGTTCCCTCAATCCGCTTAGGCAGCAGATAAGCAGGATTCAGTCCGCACAGCTCCACCGCATTGTAAACGGATTTGTGGCAGTTGCGGGCGATAATCACCGTATCGTTCGGCAGCGTCATTGCGCGAATAGTGGAAAGAAGTCCGCCTGTTGTGCCGTTGACAAGCAAAAAGGCGCGTTTGGCGTGAAAAAGCCTTGCCGCCTTTTGCTCTAAATCGCGGATGCAGCCCTGCGGATTGTGCAGGTAATCAAAGCCCTCAATTTCGGTTAAGTCGATTTCATACGGGAGCAGGCTGTCAATCCGCTGCCGCTTGTGTCCGGGCATGTGGAACGGATAAACACCGCTTTCGGCATAAGCCTTTAGCTTATCAATCAGCATTAGTTCGTACCGAACTCTCTGAGCATAAGTCCTTTGTTATGGTCAAGCGCCCAGTCAATGCTCCAAAGGCTGGTGAAAAGCAACAGATGGTTGCCCTTTAAATCCTGAATCCGCTTGGTGTCGGACGCTAAATCGAGGGTTTTAGGGTCTACATCCTCGTTGACAATCCAGCGGATATATTCGTAAGGCAAGCTTTCCATGATGATGTCAACATTATATTCGTTTCCCAAACGGTATTTGAGCACGTCAAATTGCAGCACGCCGACAACGCCGACGATAACTTCCTCCATGCCCGCGTCAAGCTCCTGGAAAATCTGAATGGCGCCTTCCTGCGCAATCTGGTTGGTTCCCTTGATAAACTGCTTGCGCTTCATGGTGTCCTTTTGGCGCACCCGCGCAAAATGCTCCGGCGCAAAGGTCGGGATTCCCTTAAACTGCACCTTGTGGCGTGGGGAGCAGATGGTGTCGCCGATGGAGAAAATGCCCGGATCGAACACGCCGATAATGTCGCCTGCATACGCTTCTTCTACGATTTCGCGTTCCTGTGCCATAATCTGCTGCGGCTGGGAAAGGCGCATTTTCTTGTTGCCCTGCACATGGAAAACCTCCATGTTTTTCTCAAACTTGCCGCTGCAAATGCGCATAAACGCCACGCGGTCACGGTGCGCCTTGTTCATGTTTGCCTGAATCTTAAAGACAAACGCCGAAAAGTCCTCTGACATCGGATCGACATTCTCACTGACGGTTTCACGCGCAAGCGGAGAAGTGGTAAGCTGTAAAAACTGCTCCAAAAACGGCTCAACGCCGAAGTTTGTGAGTGCGGAGCCGAAGAATACCGGGGTCAGCTTGCCCTGACGTACCGCGTCGAGGTCAAATTCATCACCGGCGCCGTCGAGCAGCTCAATCTCGTCCATAAAATCGGCTTTGAGATACTGTCCCAGCACCTCGTCAAGCGCAGGATCGTCGAGCGCGTACTCGGTTTTCTCAACTTCCTTTTGTCCGTTGTTGGCGGTGAAGGCGAGAATCTTGTTTGTGTTGCGGTCAAAAACGCCCTTGAATTCCTTGCCGGAGCCAATCGGCCAGTTGACAGGATACGTGTTGATGCCGAGCACGTTTTCAATATCCTCCAGCAAATCAAAGGGGCTCTGCGCGTCGCGGTCCATCTTGTTGATGAAGGTAATAATCGGAATATTCCGCATGACGCAGACCTTGAACAGCTTAATTGTCTGCTTTTCAACACCCTTTGAACCGTCAATGACCATGACCGCCGAGTCCGCCGCCATCAGTGTGCGGTAGGTGTCCTCGGAGAAGTCCTCGTGTCCGGGGGTGTCCAGAATGTTAATGCAGTAGCCGTTGTACTTAAACTGCAGCACAGAGGATGTGACGGAAATACCTCTTTGTTTTTCGATTTCCATCCAGTCGCTGACCGCATGACGTGCGGTGCGCTTTCCCTTGACCGAGCCGGCAAGGTTAATGGCTCCGCCGTAAAGCAGCAGCTTTTCGGTGAGCGTGGTTTTACCCGCGTCAGGGTGCGAAATAATCGCGAAGGTTCTTCGTTTGGTTATCTCTTCCTGTAATGAACTCATAAATTCAGTCCTTTTCCATTTCTTTCAATTTATTATAATACTATTTTTTCGGTTATATTGTCAACATTATCAGGTCATTTGTTGTAAAATTAAAATTTTTTAATAATTTTAATACAAAACCTTGACAAAATTATTAAATTATTGTAATATAATAGTGACAAAAAGATTGATTATTCCTATCTTTTCATATACCTTCCAACTTTGAGGCAGAAACATACGTTTCTGCCTCAACTCTTTATCAAAACCGGGAGCATACCATGACACAACCAATCGGATTATATCTTCACATTCCGTTCTGCAAAAGCAAATGCGCCTACTGTGACTTTTTCAGCGCACCGGGCAGCGAGCGGGAACTTGACGCATACACAGAGGAATTAATGCGCAAAATCGCTTTTTGGGGTCGGCGCACACCAGAGCCGGTTTCAAGTGTGTATATCGGCGGCGGCACGCCGAGCGTGTTGGGCGCACAAAGACTCTGCAAGCTTTTGAAAGCGGTTAAAAAGAATTTTTTCCTGCAAGACGGTGCGGAAATCACTGTGGAAATCAACCCTGAAAGCGGCAAGGCGCTAAATTTTGATTTGCTGAGAGCGGCGTGCTTTAACCGCCTTTCTGTCGGTTTGCAATCCTCAAACGAAAAGGAACTGAAAGCGCTCGGAAGAATTCACCGTGCGGAGGACGCTAGGCTGACGGTGCAAAGTGCGCAGGAAGCAGGTTTTGAGAACATCTCGCTGGATTTAATGCTCGGTATTCCCTTTCAGACGGAAGAATCGCTGAAGGAATCCGTTGATTTTTGCGCCGGATGCGGAGTGAAGCATATTTCGTCCTATATTCTGAAAATTGAGGAAGGCACACCTTTTTTCAAAATGAGAAACACGCTTCCGTTCCCTGATGACGACAAGCAGGCGGAGTTTTATCTTTCCGCTGTTTCTTATTTAAAAGAAAAGGGCTTTGTGCAGTATGAAATCTCAAATTTCGCAGTACCGGGATTTGAAAGCCGCCACAACACCTTGTACTGGAAATGCGGCGAATATATCGGAATCGGACCGTCGGCACATTCCTTCTATCACGGCGAGCGGTTCTTTTATCCGCGCAGCAGGCAGGCGTTTTATCAAAATGAAATTATCAGCGACGGCAGCGGCGGTGATGAAGAAGAATACATCATGCTTGCGCTGCGGCTGAAAGAGGGCTTGGATTTTAACGAATTCGAGGAAAGATTTCACAAGCCCCTATCCCCTGTTGTGCTCAAAAAAATAGAAAACTACGCAAAGCTGGGATTGATGGAAATGAACGGCAAAAGCGCCTGCTTTACGCCAAAGGGCTTTTTGGTTTCCAACACCATACTCAGCGATATTATCTAAGAGAATGTTGTTTCATTAATATAAAACGAGCATAGATCTCATCATTGAGAACTCTATGCTCGTTTTTCTTATGCTCTGTTGAATTTCTCTTTCGGCTGTTTGCATCTCGGACAGCGCCAGTCGTCGGGCAGTTTCTCGAAGGCAACGCCGTCATGCTCAGCAGGATCGTATACGTAACCGCAGACGGAGCAAATGTAGATGCCCGTCGCCTCCTGCTCGGTGAAGTCAATCTCGGCAAAGATTGTCTCGACGGGATGGTCGAGATCCATCACGCGCTTCGCTTCCAGATTCTCATAGCCCTGGGGCGTATGCGTGCCGCAGTAGACGGTCGGGTGGTTGCGGACGAATTCGCGCACTCTGCCGAGGGTAGTGAGCGCTTCCTGCAGATCGTCAAAGACGACAGACTGCTTGTTTTCATAGAGCGCCTCGTCCACATAGGTGATGTCGCCGTGGAGCATATAGAAGAGCCCGCCGTCCTCAACGATTACCAGGCTGTTGCCTTTGGTGTGACCCTTCGCCTTGATGTAATAGATACCGTCGCGGATCTTTTGGCTCTCGGGGAAGTTATAATATGCGCCGTCGGTGAAGGTCACGGGAACGATGTTGTCGATGCCCTGTAATTCGGCGGCGTCAAGCTCCTCGGCATTGACATAAATTTTCGCGTTCGGGAAAGACTTTAACTCGCCCGAATGGTCGCTGTGCCTGTGGGTCAGCAAAATCTTCGTCACCTGCTCGGGCTTGTAGCCGAGGTTGCGGAACGCTTCCATATAACTGCAAATATCCTTGCCTGTATAGGCGGCAACTTCCTTGTCGGGCTTCTCCTCGGGAGTGCCTGCGGGAAGTCCCGTATCGACTAAGATGACCTCGTCGCCTGTGTCAATCAGGTAGTTTTGCAGGCTGCCGCGATAGCGGATATCCATGCTGTACTTCTCGGGACCTTCTTCCGCGCCGAACGCGAACAACTGGGAATAGAATCCGTCTTTTCTGAATTTGACTGCTTTAATTTCCATATTGTTTTTCTCCTTTATTATCCTTTCACTTTTATATCTTCAGCGCTTTGTCGAGGAGCGCATTCAGTTCGAAATTTTCATCATCAATCATCTGCCCGGTTGTCCGTCCGTATGGGTCGCGCGGGTCAACCTCGTCCGGCATGCCGCTGTCCTCATAATCGTCAAACAAATCCTCTATCTCCGGACTGTCATAGATGGTGTCGTCTTTGGATTTACGGGCGTTGGGGTCGTCGGTTAATCGAGCGGCTCCAAACCTTGATATATCCTTGTTGCTGCTCGAACCACTTCTTCCGGAGTTGAATTCACCTTGTTGTTTACGGTTTTCGTCCTCACCCAATCCGAGAATTTTTTCACTCTCTCCGGATTGTTTAAGCACATCATCATTAAAATCTGATCGTTTTTCTCCATATTTATCTGCTTCCCTATAGAGATTATCAATCTCGTCGTGGTAACTTGCCACTTTTTCTTCATAGCTTTGTCCATACTCTTCCTTCCACAGATTATGATAGTATTCATAATCATTTTCTGATTTTAGCTTAGTTGTTACGATATACCCATATCCTTCGTTATAGGTCTTTACTATAATGTACCACGAACCGCTATAAAACGCAAGTTTCCAGTCACCTTCTTTTAATTTTGGATTTCTCGCCCAGAATTCCGCTTGCGTATTTGCGTCACTTTCGCTTTCGTTATACTGAGGAAAAGTATTAACGCTTGTTAAGCCTTTTAATTTTTTCTTCGTCTTGTTTGTGATTTGTTCTTTTTATCCGCAAAGCTGTATCTTCCTTCACTCTCCCTTCCCCCAAACTTCCTCTCGTTCTCCCTCGCTTCATCAAACATTTTTGAACACAATTCAGCCATGTGTTCAAGCGCCTTGTGGTCGTCAATGAACGCCTGTGCTTGTGCGTTGTGCGCCGCAAGCTCCCCGTCGCCTTTAAAGAACTTCATCACCCTGTCGGCAATGCGTTTCAGCGCGTCGCTGACTTTTTTTAATATGCTTTGGTTTTTCTTTATTCGTTTATTTAACCGAATAACTGCCG
>CAMVLW010000052.1 GCA_947168445.1 uncultured Clostridia bacterium | reverse complement strand
GGATTTGTCAAGGGTTTGACAAAATTGTCGAATTTTGTTATAATGCAATAGATTTTTGTTTGAAAAAATCACGCTTCGCCGCAGCGCACCACCACGCGGGCGCTGCCGGAATAATTACAGGTAAACAGCGTCAGCGCCCAGTCGTCGCCCGCGGCTTTTGTCACCAGCTCCGAGTTCTGCTCCGGGCGCAGGGTTTCAAGAGAAAGCACGCTGTAGGTGCAGCGGTGGTTTTCCGCGTCGGTAAAAATCACGCTGTCGCCGGGGGTCAGCGAACCGATTCTGCCGAAGTGCGCGTCATAATTATGCGCTCCGATTACCATATCCTTGCGGTACAGGCTGCCGCTGTAAAGACAGGGCGCGCTCTGCATGGCGTCCATGTCAAGCCGCGCGCAGACAGGCAATTCAAGGCCGAGCGACGGAATGGTCAGAATTCCCGCATAAGCGCTGCCGTCCACCCCCAGCTTGGGCATAGTGCGGTCGGCGTTGTCGCTCGGAAAGGCTTCGGCGGCTTCATGCTCGGCGGCATAGGCGATTTCGCCCGACAATTCCGCGACAATGCTCTCAGACGCCGCCTTTGCGCGCTCTGACTCCGCAATGTTATAGCAAAACACGGCAAGAGCCGCTATGATACACAACAGCCCTGCCAATAAAAGGATATATCCCTTATTACTTATCATAGTTGTTTTTCTTAACCATGAGGATACCGAGCAAAATCAACGCAAGTCCGATAATGCACAACACCGGCACAGGCCAGTTGAGCTGACCGGTCTGCGGAATGAAGGACGAGGGCGAGGTTGGCTCGGTCGGAGCGGTGGTTTCAACAGGTGCGGTAGATTCCGCCGGAGCGGTGGTTTCCTGCTGCGTGCCGGTGGTGTTGGTTATGGTGAACAGCGTTCCACTGCGGACGATTTCCACCGTATAGTCGGCGGAAAGCTCCTTTTCCGTCACGTTCCAGCTGTGGGAGCCGCTCAAATTGCTCCAGGTATGCTTCCAGTTATTCGCTTCGTTGAGCACCACCTCGTCAAACACGCTGCCGTCGCAGAGAAGCTGCGCTGTCACCTCATGATAATCCGCCGTGCCCTCTTCCGATTTCCAGATTTTGCAGCAGCTAACGGACGTGGTGGTTTCGCTCTGCTTTTCGTATTTCAACTGCGCGCGCAGCCGCCAGTTTTGCAGTTCGCCGCTGTCATACGGCAGAGTGACGACGGCGGACATCACGGAATATCGCACGCCGTCCTTTTCAAAGCTGTCGCCCACGCAGAGGTACACGCCCTGTTCCAGATTGTCAAACAGCGCTTCGCCGTTTTCGGCGGTCGCTGCCTGCGCCAGCGGGCTGAGGTTATCTCTCTGCGTGTATGCCGCAAGCGTTTGCGCGGCGTTCGGACTGCTCAGGTCAACGTGATAGCCCTTAAACTGCTCCGTCGGCTGCACGCCCGAGGCGGTGCGCTCGCCCGCCTTAAACAGCCGGAGCTGCACGCCGCCGACGTCGCAGACAAACGTGAGCGAGCCGCGGGTTTCCTCTGCGGCGCAAAAGGCGGAAACGGAACAAAATACAAGAATCAGCGCAATGGCAGCGGCTGTGAATGTAAAAAGCTTTTTGGTATATTTCATGATTTTCTCCTTCCCGAAAGGTTTCTGTGCAGGATTACAATGATAAACAGAATGAGAATCAGCGGAACCGCAATTGCCGGGGCAACCAGCAGCGGGTCGATTTGGAGCGCGTCAGCCGTCACCCTGACGGCGGCGTTTGCTTCGTCAACGCGGTGTCCTCTCACCAAAAGACGGTGGGTATTGACGCCGTAGGGCGTGCAGGTCATCAGCGTGCACAAGTCCTCGCCCGCGACGATTTGCAGCTTGGCGGTGTCGGCGGGGAGCACAATGCTGATTTCGTCCACCTCATAGGTTAACACCTTGTCAAGCGTGCGCACGGAAAACGTATCTCCCTCTGCCATTTGGTCGAGATTGGAGAACAGCTTTGCCGAGGGCAATCCCCTGTGCCCCGAAAGAACGCAGTGCGTGCTTTTTCCGCCGACAGGCAGCGAGCTGCCCTCCAGATGACCGATGGCGATTTGCAGCACCTCGGCGCCTGTGCCGTGATAGACCGGCAGCGTACAGCCCAGCTTGGGGATTTCGACATATGCCATAATGCCCATTCCCGCAACGTCCAGCTGACTGTCATAGTCCGCGATTTCTTCCTTTGAAAGCCGCCAGTGCGTTGGCTTTTGCGCAAGCCGCGTGTTGTATTCCACGGCGCTGTTCCAGATTTTTTCGCGCTCCGCTTCATCAATCCGCGAAACAGAGGCGGCATAGGTGCTGATGTCCTTCGCGCGGCTGACGCTGTTGAGATAATCGCTGACGGTGGGATAAAGCAGCAAGGACAGCCCTGAAAGAAGAATGATTACTATCAGTACCGTAAAAAGTCGTTTTTTCATGCTTCAGGGTTCTCCTTGCTGTTTTACAGCCTGCTTTGCAACAGGCTGTAAAACATGTTTTGTTAAGCGCTTACTTTACTTACTTTACTTTGCGCTTTACAACAAGCAGCACGAGTGCTGCCGCAACCAGCACGCCGCCTGCAATGTAGAATACGGTGGTACCGATTCCGCCGGTGCCGGGAAGGTCGTAAACGTCGGTGTTCGTCACCTTCAGGCTGACGGTTCCATTCTCAGCGGAAAGCAGCTCAGCCGCAGGATTGTCTTTCAGCGTTGCCGAGAAGGAAGGCAGCGCAATCTCAGGCACGCCCTCCCATGTCTGCGGAGCGTCCTCGCTTTCGGCATTGCGGGAAATCAGCTTTGCGTCAACGGTGAACTCAATTTCATCTTCCGTTTTGTTGAAGCCCGCGGGCGCTTTTGTTTCTTTCAGGAAATACTTGCCGTTGTCAATGCCCTTGACTTCAAAAAGTCCCTGCTCGTTGGTGGTGAGAACCTCGGCGTTCTTTTCGCCGTCTACCCAGTAGGAGTCGCCCTCGGACTTGGAGTTGTAATACTTGCCGTCAGCGTTTTTCAGAATAAATTCCGCGTCCTTCAGCTTGTTGCCCTCGGGGTCAACCTTGTTGACGTCGAGCTGATAGGTGAATACGATAACCTTATCCTTGGGAGTTTCTCCGGTGGTTTCATCAGGCTTATCGGGATTGTATTTTGTGTTGTAGGGGTTGTTGGAATATTGGAGATAAACCTCGTTTTCGTTGCCGGGCAAGCCAATCACCGCGTCGTTGTTCAGAACCGCGTTGTAGTGAACAATCAGCAGGCTGTCAGCGGTCAGATTGGGAACGTCGAGAAGATTGTCAAAAACAATGTCGAGCGAGGTGGTGCCGTCCGCGTTGACAACCGCGTTCACCGAATACAATTTGGCTCCAAGCGTTGCCACAGGCTTGTAAGCAAGCTCGCCGGTGGTTTCGTCTTTCTCCACGTTATAGTGCTCCACGGTCAGCTTGGTCAAATCCGGGTTTTCGGTGTTGTAGGTCAAGCCCTTGGAGAGGGTGTCGTGGAAGGCATAGTAATAGGAATCGTAGTCGGTGAAGTTTTCGGGAACGGTACCAATCAGCTCAAAGGGAACCGCGTCGCCGATGTTATAGTCGGCTGCGTCGTTGTAGCCCTTGCCGTAGTTCAGCGGAACCTGCTCGCCTTCAACGTCGGCGGTGATGGTTTTGCTGGCGTAATCCTTGTTGTAGGATGCTTCAAGCACCTTCTTCTCCACCTGCGGAACAGAAGCCTTGGCGTTGATTTCAACTGTGCCGTTAGTCACCATTTTGACAAGAACGGGGTTAAGGACGGTGTATGTATCCGCGGAATCCTTAAAGACATAGTAGCCCGCCTCGGAAATCTTGTCGCCGTTGGTAAAGGTATCAACGGTTTCGCCGGACCCTTTAGCGGTCTCGGTGTACTTCTGAATTCCGTCATATGAAATCACAAGCTTTGCGAACGCCTTGAGCTTTTCGTCGTTGTCGCTGAGTTTTTCAAGCACACGCGCCACTTCTTTTGCCTTGGTGCAATCCTTAAAGATGGAAGCGTCCTCTGATTTGAGAGCGGCGAGAAAAGCGTTCTGCGCGTCCGCGTCCGCCAGCGCGGAGCCCCATTCTACGCTTGCCAGCTTGCCGTCGACAACGTCTGCCGCCTTAAAAACCTGATAAGCCGTGTAGGTGTGCTCTTTCAGTTCGTCCTCAACGTCGTTGCCCGCCGCAAAAGCGGAAAGCACGCTGAGCATGATAAACGCCGCGGCGATAAAAACTGCGGTAATCTGTTTGATTTTTTTCATGTTCTTTTCATCCTTTCAAAAAGATTGAGTGTATCTATCAGAGTTCAAAAGAGGGCTTAATGATTATATCGTCTTTTGAACGTGATAACGATTACTATGGCGGAAAGCGCTGTCAGCACGCCGCCGGTCAAATAGAACCAAGCGGTTCCGCTGCCGCCTGTTTCGGGCAGTTCATAGAGCCTTTCGTCGGTAACGGTCAGCTTTGCCGCATACCTGCTTTCCTCGTTGAGGGACACATATGTCAGCGTGCTGCCGGGATAGCGCGCGGCAAAATCCTTTTCCAGCGCGGTGTTTTGCTGCTTGCTGAAATAGAACCAGTATTTGGCGGTGTTAATGCCGTAGCCCTCGGGCGCTTTTGTTTCCTGTATATAGTAGAGCGTGTCCGTGCGGTAGATCAAGCCGGTTTTTGAGTTGGTTTGGAACAGCGCGTTACCGTCTTTACCGGTCGTCTGCTCCGCCATTTTTGTACCGTCACCGGCAAAGAGCGCAAATACAGCGCCTTCAAGCTTCAACGCCTGATTATCATAATCGACCTTGTAAACGGTGGTTTCATACCTGTCAAAATTCCACTCGTCCTCAAAGATAATCTGCTTTTTTAACTGATAACTCGGAGAGCCTTCCGTACCAATCTGCGCCTTGTTGCCGATTGTCACTGTTTTTTGTGAGGAATCCGCAAACACCTGCGCGCTGTATTCGATTTGATACTCATATTTGCCAAGCTTTAACAGCGTGATTTTCAGGTCGGTGCCGTTGTCGGTCTGCGTTGCTTCAACGGTGAAGTCCGTTCCCGCGACAAGCGCAATGCTTTCGTCTCCGTTTTCTGCGGTAATCTGCATGGAACCGGGAATATATTTGAGATTGGTCATGGAGTCGGTCAGCACCACCTGACCGTCCGGCTTGCCGTCGCCGTCGCCGTCAAACAGGGAAAAGTCCGCGCGTTCGTCCGCGTGCTCTCCCGCAAACGGCTTGTTGACAGTAATGCGGAAGGTTTTGATATAATCCTCGTCGCCTTCGCCACGTGCGGTTTCCTGCTTTTCCAGCATGGCTTTGTAGTTCACCACAGCCGTTGCTCTCTTGGTGGTCGGCACCTTTTGACCGTCGGAATCCTTGTAGGTTCCTGTCAGGGTAACTCTATTTTCATACTCTCCCCCGTTTTTCTCAAGCGTCTTTTGGTCGCTTAGAATATAGGTACCGTCATAGCCGTCAACCGCGTTTTTGTATTCAACGACCACTGCTGCGTTTTCGGTCAGGCTCCAGCAGGTGCACCATCCGGGATATTCGCTGAGCAGCTCACAGTCACATTCTCCGTCCTTTTCCTCGGGACACAGCGCGCTGTCCTCGCACTGACAACGGTTGACAAGATAGAGATAACCCGATTCGCTGTCGGCGTAATACGCGATGGTTTGGGATAAATCCTCCGAAACCTCACTCAGATTTTTCACCGCGTAGGTTTCTTCTTCACCGCTTTCCGCGTTCAGGTATGTGATGGACATATTCATGTTCGCGTCGTTGACAGGGTCGCTGAAATCATAAATCCACGATTCCGATACAAGCGACGTATCCAACAGCTTCCATTCCCTTTTTGCCGCGCCCTCTCTGGCGGCGGGAAGCTTTGCGGTAATCTTAAAATGGAAGTATCCGTCAAATGCGCCGTCGGGCGACACCAGCCAGCCGTCCTTTGAAACCGCGGGCTCCATTGCCTCCGCAAACGACACCGCCATTTCAATGCGACCGGTGATATTCTGATATTGCTCGGCTTCTTTTCCGAATGTAAACAGAATATAGGAAGAAGAATCGTCGGTGATGATTTCATAGGTACCGATAACCGTGCTGCCGTTGGAAACCTCGCCGCTCTTTGACTTCACATCTACCGTCATGCCCTTGGGCAGCGGATAGTAATAGGTGCCGGAAAGAATGGACGGCGAGCTGATTCGGATTTGATAGGTATAACCGTCGCCGGACGCTTCGGGAATACTGACAACAGATTCGCCTTTTTTCAGATAGCTGACAATGCTTCCCCCTTGCTCCGTCAGATATTTCTCAAAATCGGTGTACTCCTCCACGGCGTTTTCCGCCGGCTGCGAACCGGCTGCCGCCGACAGCGCTTTTTCTTCGGGCGCTTCCGGCTCCGTCGTCGGCGCTTCATAGCACTCGTCGGTGTGGGTGTGGGCTTCCAGCCCGCAGACAAGCACCTGCTGCTCCGTGTAACATTCCTCGGTGTGCGCGTGGTTTTCGTCCGTGTTGTCGCAAATCAATCGTTTTTCTGTGCGGTAGCATGCTTCTGTGTGGGTATGCTCCTCGATTCCGCAGGTGGGAACCGAAGCTGTTACCGCAGGCAAAATCATGGCGTAGGCTGTGGCAAACACCACCAGGGCGGCTGCCGCCGCAAACGAACGCCTGACAAGCCGTTTGACAGTTGTGCCGCGCTTTCGCTGCGGCTTTTCATGCCAATCGCTGTGTTTCATTGATTGCACCTCCTTGTTTTTTGCTATTTCACTTCGCCGAAGCGGGTCAGCGGCCATGCCCGAAACAGAATCCTTCCGACAATCTGTTCCTCGGACACGCACCCCATGACGCTGCTGCGGCTGTCCACTGAGGTCGCCCGGTGGTCTCCCATGACAAACAGCTTTCCCGAAGGAACCTGATACGGGAGCTTTAAGTCACATTCACCGAACGCCTTTTCACTATCATTCAGATAGCTTTCGTCGATTTTCTCGCCGTTGACGAATACGTTTCCGCTGTTGTCAATGTTCACGTATTCTCCTTCGAACGCGATCACGCGCTTGACGAGAATTTTGTTGTTATAATAAAAGGAAATCACGTCGCCGCGCTCAAAGCCCGCGCCCTTGACGGAAACAACAATGTCGCCCTCGGTGAGCGTGGGCGTCATGGATGTGCCGTAAATTTGCAGCACAGGCAGCAGCAGCGTGGCTGTCAGCACGGCAGCCGCCGCAACCGCCACCAGCGCAAACACGATATTTCTGAGAAAGCGGTTGTTTTCCCGCTTGGCTCTTTCGCGCCTGAGCTCCGCCTCCAGCTGGGCGGTGGTGGGCAGCCCGCCGCTGAAGGCAGGCGGCTTTTCAGACGGCTTTCCTCTTTTCAAAAAGCTGTAGCGCAAGAAATCTATCCCTCCGAATCCGTTTCCGGCAGCCGGGCGCAAAGACGCCTGACGCTGCGGATGTATTGGTCGGCGGCGCTCTGCGCAGCTTCAAACACGCCGTTGAGCTTGAGCGCTGCCTCGGCAATTGAGCCTGATTCCCTGATGAGAATCTCCCTGTCGCGCAGTCTTTCGCTCAGCCTTTCGTTTTCTTCTCTCAGCCTGTCAAGCTCGCGGCTTTGCTCCGAAAGAAGCTCTAAAAGCCCTGCCCTTGACATTCTTTTTAATTCACGGTCGGTCATCATGCCCTCCGGTGCCGGAACACAAGATTATATCAGCTTTTGCGCTTTACCATGAAAAACCGCCCTGATTTCCTGTCTGTTGAAAGATACAGGCGCAGCGCAATTTTTTATCAACCTTTGCGTTCCATCGTCATTTCTTAGGTATTCTTAGGTATATTATACGACAAATCGCTCAAAAAATCATTCTCCAATCTGGTTAATTATCCCTGCAAAAGATTTTTTAACCAAATTGGAGAATGACAATTCGACAAAAAAGTATTATAATAAGGAAACGGGAGGACGCCTATGAGTCAAACGTTCCTATGGATTTTGAATCAAGTATTTTTTTCCTACGTCATGCTGTTCTTTATCAGCGGCATTGCGATTATGAATAAAAAATCCGACGTCCGCGCCATCAACAATATTGTCTGGGTGATTATCGGGCTGATGCTTTTGCTGCTGACGCTCAACACCATATCGCTATGGGCAGATTGTGATGCGTCGCGCACGGAGGTCAACTACTGGACAACGGCGCTGATGTACGCCGTTATTCCGTTTGTCATTTACTTTGAGATTTATGTTTTGGCTGAGCGCCTGCTGTGGCGTGTGCTGCTGATAATTCCCGCAGTGCTCAACGCCCTTATGGTGCTGGTGCTGCCGCAAATCAGCAGCTTCCGGGTGTTTTGGTATAACGAAGAAAATGTGTTTTGCGCCACGGAATGGACAGCCTTGCCGTTTGTGGTGGACTTTGTGTATCTTCTGCTGATGGTGCTGACGATTACGCTCAGCTTTAAGCAGCATATGGGGATTCACATCATTATCGTTTACGGCGCCGTGACGCTCACCATTGTCGCAATGATTTTGGAATTCTGCAACATTGTTTCGGGGCAGATGTTCAATATCATGCTGATTGACATTTACTTATACTACTTCTTTTTGATGAAAGTGTTTCAGCGGAGAGCCGGTGACGAGATGGCTCAAAAGGAATACGAGCTTACTCAAATCCGGCTCAAGCTGCTGCAAGAACAGATTTCACCGCATTTTGTTTTTAACGCGTTGGCGATTATGAAGTCAATGGTTTGGGAGGACAGCCGGAAGGCGTCGGACGTCATCGACGACTTTTCCACCTGTCTGAAGGAAAACGTCAGCGCGCTGAAATTCACCAACAACCTGATTCCGTTTTCGAACGAGCTGGAGCATATCAAAGCGCTGCAGCGCATTGACGAAGCCGGAAAGGGACGCGCGACAAACGTGATTTATGAAATTGAGGAAAGCAATTTCCGCCTGCCGCCGCTGACAATTGAACCGTTGTTTGAAAACGCATTGCTTCACGGAATCAGCCGCCGCAAAGCCGACGGCATGATTCGCATTACCTCCTCCAAAGACAGCGAAAACTACATTGTCCGCGTGATTGACAACGGAAGCGGATTTGACGTGAACGCCGAAACAGAGGGCGTGGGGATTAACAACGTGCGAATCCGTTTAAAGTACATCTGCGGCGGCAGGCTGAATATTGAAAGCTCCGAAAACGGAACCATTGCAAGCGTCTTTATTCCGAAAAACATTACGGAGGATACCAAATGAAAATCATTGTTTGTGACGATTATCAGCTGAATGTCAACTCACTGCTGCGCGACATTCAACGCATTGCGCCCGACGCCGCGTGTCAAGCCTTCACCGATTCCGCCGAAGCGATGGAATATGTCAAGACCCATGACGTGGACGTTGCGCTGCTCGACATCAATATGCCGAACGTCAGCGGGCTGACGCTGGCGCGGGCAATCGTCGGCAAAAATGAAAAGGCAAACATTATTTTTGTCACAGGTCATCCTGAGTACGCGCTGGAAGCGCACGAGCTGTTTGCAAGCTCTTTTTTGCTGAAGCCGATTACCTTTGACAGCCTGAAAAAAGCGTTTGACAACCTGAGAAACCCCGTGAACGACCTCGACGACAGCACGATTTCTCATTTTTATAACGGAAAAAGCAACTTGGGAAAAAACATCCGCGCCATGCGTATCAAGAAGAACCTCAGCGTGCAGGAATTCTCCGACAAAATCGGCGTATCGCCCCAAACCGTGTACCGCTGGGAGAAAAACGAGCGCGTGCCGGACGTGGTGAAATTTTTGCTGATTGCCGACATCTTCGGCATTGACGCGCACGAGCTGCTGAAATAATTCTGATTCCACTCTCTCCTTTTTTTATAGTAACAAAAGCCGAAAGCCGCGAGCGTAATGCCCGCGGCTTTCAACTGTTTTGAATTTATACTATTCCGAATATGCGTTACCCGATTGCTTTCCCGGTTCTTCCGCTCAGGTTACATCAGCAACCGAAGCCTTGCCGTCGCCTTAGACGTCGGCAGCTTTTAAGATAAAGCAGTTGGGCATGGAGAATTCCGCCAGATACATCTGCAGCAGGGTTGCGTCCTCGATGGTGACCTTGCCGTCGGCGTTGACGTCGGCAGCTCTGAGCTGTTTTCCGCTCAAAGTATTGATAT
>CAMVLW010000051.1 GCA_947168445.1 uncultured Clostridia bacterium | reverse complement strand
TCTCTGACGGCGATACCGCTGTTGACCAAAGCCTTGTTGAGGTCGGCGGAATGATGAATTGCGTCATCAACATGGAGATTGCCTTCGTTGTTGATAAACGCACGCGGAAAGCCCTCGCGCTGAATAATAGTCAGCGCCTTTTCGTTGCTGTCGGTTTTGATGGTGACATACTGACCGCAGCGCTCCGCAAGTTCGTCAATGGTGAATTCATCCAGCAGCTTGCCCTCGTGAATAATGCCGTAGCAATCCGCGAGTTTTCCGAGCTCGTCGAGAATGTGGCTGGAAATCATGATTGTGATTCCCTTGTCTGCTCTGAGGCGTTCCAGTGTTTGGCGAACCTCAACGATACCCTGCGGGTCAAGACCGTTAATCGGCTCGTCGAGCACAATCATTTTCGGATTGCCGACCAGCGCGAGCGCAATGCCCAGTCGCTGGCGCATACCCAGCGAGAACGAACCCGCGTTTTTGGTTCCTGTGTTTTCCAGACCGACAATGTTGAGCAGCTTGTCAACATATGACTTGGAATAGCAGCCCATCGCGATGCATTTGAGGCGGAGGTTTTCCGTGGCGGACATATTGGAATAGATACCGGGGCTTTCTATCAGAACGCCGACGCCGAATTTGTTTTCGCCGTACATCTGATAGGTACCGCTTGTGGGCTTTGACAAGCCGCTGATCATGCGCATGACAGTTGTTTTTCCGGCTCCGTTGCGGCCGATTAAGCCATAAATGGAGCCTTCGGGCACGTGAATGTTAATATCTTTCGCTGCGTCCTTGGTGCCATAGGTCTTGGTCAAATTCTCAGTCGTAAGAATGTAATTCATTGTGCTTCCTCCTTTGCTGTCTTTCGGATGTTATTCCCCTACATAAGGTACAACGACATTATATTCCTCCTCTTCCTGAGAGGAAGACTGTTGGGGCTGGGTGTTTTCCTGCTGCTGTTCGTTGTTGTTTTCAACGTAGGGAGCAACGGTGTTGTATTCGTTGTTATCTTCAACAGCGGCACTCTGCTGAGAATTATCGCTGCCGCCGTTGTTGGTATTGTTGTTAGTGTTGTTATTGTTGTTATCCTCAACATACGGTGCGACGGTGTTGTATTCCTCGCTGTCGTTGTCGGCTGACTGAGAAGTGCTGCCGTCTGTCTTAGAGGTGACAGCGGAGGTAGTCGCCTGCGTTGTCGCGGCAGTTGCGGAGGTTTTGCTGACGGTCTTGTCGCTTGAGCCGCAGCCCGCGAAGGTGAACAATGCTGCTGTGGCGGCGATTACCGCCAAACCGATTGCTGCGAGTTTTACGGGAACTTTTCTTTTGGTTTCCTTTGTTGTATGATTCATTTTGATTACTCCTTTGTGTTTTCAGTTCATTTCCTTGACGGTGATACCAGTATATCACACAGAGTATGACAAAATACTGACAGATGATTATGAAATACGCAATTTTTTTACATTTTTTTCTTCGTTTTCTCCGTGAAGAGATTTGGGCGGGTGATATTCCGCGTCGCTGAACGCGATTATCATTGTAAACAGCGGCGGAAGCAGAATCATACCGATTTTAAAGGCGGTGCCTTTTCGAAAGCAATTGCACAGCTTGTTGACATGAATCACTTCGCTGATGATGGAAAAGACGGCTGCCGCAATTAAAAACGAATCGTCAATCAGCCACGGAACATGGTCAACCATTTCGGTTGCGACCTCGCCCAGCCAAAAGAGAATATCAAGGATAAACCAGATATGACTCATTCCGATAATATGGTGAGAAACAAAAATATTATAGAAGGGGATCAGCGCCTTCCAGCCCTGTTCCCCTGCCTTTTCAAGTATCCGCCATTCCGCCACGACAAGCAGCGCGTAAACCGCAGCGGCAATGACGGTAAAGATTACGCCCAACAGCGAAGTAAAATCAAATTCAATGTCCGGTAACATACGGCTCCTCCTCTAGTTTTCCGCAAACATTTTCTTTGCTCTTTTAAGGTAAGACAGAAGCAAAACCAGCTGAACAACCGTCATGATACTTCCGGCAACCTGAAGATAGGAAGCAATGATAGCCGCCGAGGTATCGGTAAAAATCAGTGTGGCGACGTCCGCGATTGTCATAAAAGCAAAGAGAACGCTGACGGCGTTATAAAGCACCTCGCCTCTTTTGTCTAACTCCTCACAGCCCAGCTTTCCCGCAAGACTGCGGATGCCCAGAATAATGTATGCGACCGACAGAAAAAAGGTGACGGTGGTGAGAAGATTGGTGATGGCCACAACGGCAGGGTTTGCCGCCCAAATAATGCCGGCTGCCTGAATGATAACGCTGAAAATAATGGAATATTTTGCCACCTTGAAGTTTTCGTCCTCCACAGCCGCTTTTCGGATACCGAAAAACGTCATCATGAAACCGATACCAACCATAAACAGCGAAATCAGCGCAACAGAGACAACCACTATCTGCATAACCATAATATTCGTTTCAGGCAAGTCATCATAGATATAATAACCCACAACGCTGAGCGCGGCGGCAACCGCTTCAAGAAACGAGCCGATCATCAAGACAAACAGCGAGAAATATATTTTTTTGATACCTTTTTCCGCTTTGGGAAATGTCATTCTATTCGCTCCTTTACGGCGAAAAGCGCAGAGATTGCAAGATAACGTCCAACTGAGCCTTTGCCTCATTGATGTTGTCGTTTCTGTAAAGGAAGTGAAGAGCGTACACGCGACGGCGCAGCTTAATGACAATCAGCTCGCAGTTTTGCCGGATGTTCAGCGATTTTCCGGCGGAATCGTCGGCGGTGTAGGAAAAGCGCAGACGCTCTGCCTGCTGACCGTCAACCCAAACAGGTGCTTCATCAATCCGGCAGTAATCGCGCAGAAACCGCTTGTTGCAGCGCTCCGCTCCGCGAAGAATTGATTTTGCGTCTGTCAAAAGCCCTGTAAAAAGACCGGCGTCCTTTTTGCTGACGGAAACCATCATGTGATGTTCGGGATAACGGATTCCCCAACGCTCCAGATTGTCACGAAAATACCGATTTAGTTCCTCGCGGCTCATTGCTTGGAATTCGTCATTGTAGGCAATTTGCAGTTCGTTGAACAAAATCTCTCTTTTCATTTGATGTCACACTCCTTGTGGATGTTTGTTTGGATATAGTTTATCACATAAAGTATGACAACACCCTTACAATTAAACGCAATTTTTTCAAGTTTAATTTTATAGGGAAAAATCTTTTTTGTCAATGAAAAATTAAGAAAAACAGCTAAAAACACGCTTGATTTTAAGTATATTTTTGATATAATATAAGATGTATAAACATTTTACGGAGGATATTGTGGATAATATCAAAAAGATTCCGACAAAAATCAATAATTCGACATGGCTGATTCCCACTTGCTTCGGCGTTTCCTGCGTACTGCTTGTCGCCGCGGTTACGCTGCTGCTGCTCAGAGGCTTTGCGGGAATGGAAAGCGGCTGGCTTTTCAGCATCGGCGCAGATTTATTCTGTATGGCGGTTTGCGTCATGCTCTGCTTTAGCTGCGTTTTGAACTTCAAAAGCCGAAACGAACATTCGCTCGTCTTTGTTATACTGCTGACCACCAACGCCTTTGCGCTGTTTTTTGACGAAATGGCTTGGCTGGTGCAGGGGATTCCGGGCTTTCGGATTCTGAACATAATCATCAATGTGTTTTTCTATATAAACGGCGTGGTGCTGATTTATCTGTTCTGGCAGTACATCCGTCGTGTTCTGCGAATGGAAAACACGCTGATGCAGGCGGCTGACGGCATATTGAATCTGCTGCTTGTGCCTACGCTGCTGCTCTGTGTGGTGAATGTGTTCTATCCGCTTTATTTCAGCGTGGACGCCGCTGGCTTTTATCAGCGCGCCGACAAATGGTACATCAGCCAGCTTTATATGTTTGTCGCGCTGCTGGTCGTGGTTTTGGAACTGGTGATGTCAAAGGCGCCCATCAAGGACAGGCTGGTTGCCTTTTCCTTCGCGGCGATTCCCCTGTTGAATCAGGTGCTGACAGGCTTTGTGTTCGGTATTTCCACCCAGTACGCGGCAATGCTGGTTTCAATCGTCTTGATTTACGGCGTGCTGTTTGCGGAGCGTGAAAAGACGATTAACTCAACCGAAATGGAGCTTGACGTGGCAACGCGGATTCAGGCGAATATGCTGCCGAACACCTTTCCGTTCTTGCCGGAGCGCACGGAATTTGACCTGTATGCTTCCATGACGCCCGCAAAAGAGGTCGGCGGCGACTTTTACGACTTCTTTATGGTAGATGACGACCATCTGGCGCTGGTGATAGCGGATGTTTCGGGCAAAGGAATTCCCGCCGCATTGTTTATGATGGCGTCAAAAATCATGGTGAAGAATATCGTTATGACAGGAAAAAACCCCGGAGAGGTTCTCAAAATGGTGAACAACCAGATTTGTGAGAATAATCAGGAGGAAATGTTTGTCACCGTTTGGCTCGGTATTTTGAATCTCAGAGACGGCACGCTTGTTTCCGCAAACGCCGGACATGAGTATCCTGTTTTGAAAAAGCCTGACGGAGAATTTGAGTTACTCAGGGCGAAACACAGCTTTGTTATCGGCGGTATGCCGGGAATGAAATACCGTGAAAGCGAAATGACGCTGGAGCCGGGCTCAAAGCTGTTTTTATACACCGACGGAGTTCCCGAGGCGGAATCCATCGGAGAAAAGCAATATGGCTACGACCGGTTTCTCGCGGCGCTCAACAGAACCGCCGACGGCACGCCGAAGGAGCTTTTGCAAGCGGTTGAAAATGACGTAGAGGACTTTGTTCAGGATCACCCGCGGTTTGACGATTTGACTATGCTGTGCGTACACTATACCGGAAAGGATGAGATTAATGAAACAGCTGACCGTTGAAGCGGCGGTGGAGAATATCGAAACCGTGACAGCCTTTGTTGCGGAGGAGCTTGAAAAGCTGAACTGCCCGATGAAGGCGGAAACACAAATTACCATTGCCATTGACGAATTGTTCGGCAACATTGCGCGGTATGCCTATTATCCCGAAATCGGACAGGCAACGGTTCGTTTTGATGTGGAGAAGAATCCGCTTGCCGTGATTATCACCTTTATCGACAACGGCATCCCGTTTAATCCGCTGGATCGCGCCGAGCCCGATACACACGCCTCGGCAGAGGACAGACAAATCGGCGGCTTGGGAATCTATTTGGTTAAGAAAACCATGAATTTAGTGGAATACGAATATAAAGACGGTCAAAATATTTTGAAGATTAAAAAGAATCTTGCATAACGCAGCACTGTTGCACCATTTGAGTATAAAGGATTGAAAGCATGAAAAACAACGGAAAAATCATTAGCAAGCTGTTCCGTAATTCCGTTATCAGTATTATCGCAGCGGCAATTGCCACCATGCTCGGAATCGTTATCGACGGTATTGTGATCGGCAGATTTTTGGGCCCGGACAGCATGGCGGCGTATGGACTTGTGACCCCGATTATCAACCTCGCCACAGCCTTCAGTGGCATTTTAGCAACCGGCGCGCAGATTATCTGCGCGCAGCATTTGGGCGCGGGCAGCAAAGGAAAAGCCAGACGCGCGTTTTCAATGTGTATGGTCATCACGGTGGTTGTTTCGGCAATCATGATGGCGGTTGTATTGATTTTCAGAGAACCCATCAGCGTGATGCTCGGCGCAAGAGGAAACTCGGCGCATTTGCTGGGGCTGACGTCCGATTACCTTCTCGGTATTGTGTTCTCCTTCCCCTGCGTGCTGTTTTTGTTTGAGTTTAACTCGCTGATGCGTCTGGACGGCGACGCCAACCGTGTTATTGTAGCGGTGGTTGTGATGACAGTGCTGGACATTGTCGGCGACTTGGTGAACGCGCTGGTGATTCACGGCGGTATGCTCGGAATGGGCTTGACAACCTCCTTGAGTTATTTTGCCGCACTGGTGATTATGCTGCTGCACTTTACCAAAAAAGATATTATCTTTAAGTTTTCCTTCAAGGGCTTGCGAATCAGGGACTTGGGCGAGATTATCGCCACCGGCTCCTCCTCGGCAATCGGCTCGGCTTCTTCCATGCTGCGCAATACCGTGCTGAACCAAATTATGGTTGCAACGGTGCTTTCCAGTACGGCGGTCGCCGCGCTGGGCGTTGTCAACACGGTTTACAGCTTTACCTCCTCCACCATGCTCGGCGTGGCTATGACAACCGCAATGATTGCGGGTATGATTCTCGGTGAGCAGGACAGGGTTGCGGCGCAATCGCTGATTAAGGTGACAGTCAAAATCTCTTTGATTGTCGGTGCGGTTCTGACGGCTGTTTTGCTCTTTGGCGCAGATTTTATCGCGGGCGCCTTTAAGGGTGAAAACGGCGAGGCAATGACAACTCTTGCGGCAAGAGGCTTGCGGATTTACGCCTTTAGTATTATTTTCTACGGTCTTAACGTCGCCTTTATCAACTACACGCAGGGTATGCGGCGCACGGTGCTTTCGGGTGTGATTTGTTTTCTTGACAACTTTATTTTCATTGTCACACCTGCGCTGGCGCTGTTTAAGATTATTGACACTGACGCGGTTTGGTGGGCGTTTGTGATTGGCGAATCGCTGAATCTCATCACCATCATCATTATAGCGGCGGTGAAAAAGCACGGTTTCCCCTACCGCGCCAAGGACTTTTTGTTCTTGCCGGATTCCTTTGGCGTTTCCGAAGAAAACCTGCTTGATTTTTCCGTTACCGACGCGGAGCAGGTGATTCCCGCCTCCGTTGCGGTGGAAGCCTTCTGCACCGAAAAAGGCGCTACACAAAAGCAGAGCATGATGATGGGTCTGTTTGTGGAAGAACTGAGCAATAACATCATTCAATTCGGCTTTGCCGATAAAAAGAATCACAGCATTGATATTCGCGTGATTAAGCTTGACAACGGCTGGACGCTGCGTGTGCGCGACAACTGCAAGAAGTTTGACCCCACCGAGTGGATAAAGCTACATGACGACGAGGATAAAACAAAGAATCTCGGAATTCGAATGGTCTGCGGCATGGCGAAGGACGTGAAATATCTCAGCACAATGGATTTGAATAATCTTACAATAACGATATAAAGGAGTTTTTATCATGAACATTAAAAGAACAAAATCTAACGATACACTTACCGTTGTTATTAACGGCAGAATTGACACTGCCACCGCTCCCGACTTTGAAGCGAATGTAAAGCCTTATATTGACGGTGTGGCGCATTTGATTCTTGATTTTAAGGATGTCAACTACGTTTCCTCCGCAGGTCTGCGCGTACTGCTGTCGCTGCATAAAATCATGATGAAGCAGGGTGATATGAAGCTTGTCAACGTCGGCGAAGCGGTTGTTGATGTTTTTGAAGTCACGGGCTTTGACGAAATTTTGGATTATGAATGTTGTTAATTTCGGCGGTTCAGGAGTAAGCAATGGATTTAAACAGTCATAACGACGCAAAGATTACGATTCGGCAGCGCTACGGCGAAAATCGCCGCATTGACGGCGAATATGATGAAGCGCTTGCCGTAAAATGCCAAAACGGTGTGTTTGTCGGAGGAAAAACGGGCGATGTGATTGCGTACAAAGGGATTCCCTTTGCTCAGCCGCCTACAGGCGAACGCCGCTGGAAGGCGCCTGAGCCGGTTGAGGACAGCGACGGTGTTTATGAAGCATACTTTAACGGCAAATCCCCGATTCAAACCGAATGGCCGACAGAGCAGGCGTCCTACTATCCGCAGGGCGAGGACTGTCTTTATCTTAATATTTGGGTGAATCACACCAACGGGCAAAAGGATAAGCCCGTAATGGTGTTTTTGCACGGCGGCTCCTACGGCTGGGGCGGAACGGCTGACCCGATTTATGACGGAAAGGCGCTTGTCAACAAACATTCCGATATTATTCTTGTGACGGTCGGCTATCGCGTCGGCATGATGGGCTTTGTCGATTTGTCTTATTTGAAGGGCGGAGAAAACTATCCCGACGCGCCGAACCTCGGCTTGCTCGACCAAATTGAAGCCCTGCGCTGGATTCAGAAAAACATCAGCGCCTTTGGCGGCAATCCCGGAAATGTCACCGTGTTCGGTGAATCCGCGGGCGGCGGCAGCGTGTCGCTGTTTTCGATTATTCCGCAGGCAAAGGGCTTGTATCGCCGCGTAATTGCCGAAAGCGGCTCGGTGGTGCTGACCTATTCAAAGGAAGAATGCCGTCCCTTTACCGAAAAGCTGATAAAGGAAAGCGGCGCGAAATCGGTTGACGATTTGCTCGCGCTTGACGAAGCGCAGCTTTTTGCGCTCAACGAAAAGGTTAACGATTATAACAATTTCCCGCAGCGCGACGGCAGGCTGATTCCCGAGAATCCCTTTGAGGCATATCAGAGCGGCATGTCGGCTGACATTGATTTGTTAATCGGCACCAACTCCGACGAAATGAACTATTGGGTCGGGGAAATCGGCGGTATCGCACCCTTCCATTTCAGTATGAATGTAAAATTTGAAAACGATATGAGGACGCTTAACAAGGAGGACAAAAAGCGCGTTGACACCTTTATGGACAGTCTGGACGGTCAGCGCATGTGGCGCATGGCGGAATTCTATAACGAAATGATGTTCCGTCTGCCCGCAATTTATCAGGCGCAGGAGCACGCCAAAAACGGCGGCAAGGCGTATATGTATTACTGGACGGTACCGTCCGCTACTCCGTTTCGCAAGGCTTGCCATGCGGTAGAGCTTTCCTATGTATTCGGCAATCTGGACGAAACGCTTTATACGGGTGAACGCGCCGACGAACAGCTTTCCGACACTGTGATGCAGATGTGGACGAATTTTGCGCGGAACGGAAATCCCTCGGTTGAGGATTTGCCGTGGGAGCCTTATGATGAAAAATCCCGCGTCTCAATGGTGATTTCAAAGAAACCGCATTTAAAGCTGGATGTGCTGCGCGAGCAGCGGCAGCTCCTCTTCCCTCTTTTGCACTACATGATTAACCCGTCCTACACTTCGCTGGACTATAATGTGCCGTTTGTGCGAAAACTCGTTGCCGGCGGCGCGGCGATTGTTGCCGGAATCGCGGGCGCGGCTGTGCTGATTACTCACCTTTTAAAGAAATAATGCAAGGCTTGACTTCTATAAAACGGAAGTCAAGCCTTTTTAACATTCTGCTCCTTCGCTCATAGAATGGAGTGAGCATAGGCTCATTGAATATGGAAGGAGAATGAAAGTGAAATTGACGGAAATGATAAAACGGCAGTACGGCATTGACGCGCTGCCCGAGAATCCTGTTGAAGCAATGGCGTATGTGCCGTTTCAGGAAGAGGATTCCAAAACCTTTTCGCCCGACCAGGGCTTTGCGCTCGGTACAATGTATCAGGCGCTGAACAAACCGTTTTACGGCAGCAAGTGTGGTGACGGCAATGACTAAACGCGAGGCATTGCTGAAAAAAATCTCCACCTATCAATTTGCTGCGCTTGATTTGCAGCTTTATCTGGACACACACCCCGGCGACCAAGACACGATTGCGCAGATGAACCGCTATAAAAAGGAGGCGCAGCCGCTGATTGAGCAATATGAGGAAAAATACGGCGCGCTGACAAAGCAAGCGGAGGACGGCAACAGCTGGGAATGGATTAAAGCGCCGTGGCCGTGGGAAAGCGAGGAGGACTGCTGATGTTTGTATATGAGAAAAAACTGCAATATCCCATCAAAATCAAAACACCCAATGCCAAGCTGGCAAAGGCAATTATGAGCCAGCTTGGCGGCGCCGACGGAGAACTCGGAGCGGCGCTGCGGTATTTGAATCAGCGCTTTACCATGCCGCTGCCGGAATTAAAGGCGACGTTAACGGATATAGGTACTGAGGAACTCAACCATATGGAAATGATTGGCACGATTCTTTATCAGCTGACAAAAAACCTGACGGTGGAGCAAATCAAGGCGGCGGGCTTTGACGACTATTTTGTCGATCACACGCTTGGCGTTTATCCGCAGTCGGCTGCGGGTGTGCCGTTTACAACGGCGTATCTGCAATCTAAGGGCGACGCGATCACCGACTTGCACGAGAATTTGGCGGCGGAGCAGAAGGCTATATATGTGCTACATAATGAATCATATAAACCTTAAAACGGCAAGAAGTGTAGTATAATACGCACTATATTACAAGTTCAATGCAAAAGAAGCTG
>CAMVLW010000050.1 GCA_947168445.1 uncultured Clostridia bacterium | reverse complement strand
ATGTTCTCGGTGTTCAAGCGCAAGGCGATTTTGCGCGTCAGGAATACCGACGAGGACTCCGTTGAGTTTATCTATGAAATTACCGCCAATCAGCTCAGACGTGTCGAGGAGCAAAACGGCAGTTTAACCGACGTGCTCTATAACATCGGCGGTATTGAATATGTCAACATTGTCATGCAGAACGATGAGGTATCCAACTGATATGAAACGTGTTTTAGCGGCGCTTTTGCTGATTTGCTGCCTGCTTTGCGCCTGCGGCGAAAAACCCGCCGCACCGGAAAAGCTTTCCGTAAGCCTTGAAAACGGCGCGGCGGTGATTCGTTGGGCGGAAAGCAGCGAAGCGAAAACCTACCGACTTTACCGCCGCGAACAGCAGGACGTTGATTATAAATTTATTTTTGATTCCGAGGGCGATGAAACAAGCTACACCGACCGATTTGTCCAAAGCGGCGCCTCCTACATCTACAAGCTGGAAATTATCGGCAAAAACGGCGTTTCCGACGCGCTCGAAAGCACCCTGAACGTGCCTGACGATAAGCAGGACGGAAAAGAAAAGGCGCCTGAGCTGCCGGTAATCACCTCCGTTACCGCCAAGGACAAATACACGGTGGTGGTTGCCGTCAAGCCGCAGGAAAACTGCACCTACGAGTTTATGCGCGCCTCCGCCCGCGACGGCAATTATACTCTTGCGGCAACCCGCGACGAGCCGTTTTTCTATGACGCGAACGAGGACAAACAGACAAATTGGTTCTACCGCGTCCGCGCAATCAGAGGCGGGCTGCGCAGCGAGCTCAGCGCGCCGCAGCAAACAGGCTATCAGGCGGGAACCGTGTTCGGAGTGCCGGTGCTGATGTACCATGAATTTGTCACGCAGGAGGATTTGGACGCGGGCGTTGCCTTTGACGAATACGCCGTTTACGCAAGCGAGTTCGAAAGCGATTTGCAATGGCTGCAAAAGAACGGCTACACCTCCATCACCGCAGCACAGCTGATTGATTATCTCAACGGCAAGGGCTCCATGCCGAAAAAGCCTGTTTTGATTTCGATTGACGACGGCAAATACGGCGTTTACAAGCGCGCGTGGCCGCTGCTGAAAAAATATAAAATGACGGCGTCGCTGGCGCTGATTGGCTATGAAATCGACAACGCTACCAACGCGCCCGACGCGCGTTCAAAAAGCGAAGCGCCCTACTGCACCTGGCAGGAGCTTGCCGAAATGTCCGCCTCCGGCGCGATTGAAATGGTCAGCCATACGGATAAGCTGCACTATTTCTCCCACGACGGGCGCTGCGGCGCGTCCACCAAGGACGGCGACACCCTTGCCGTCTTTCTGCCGATTGCACAAAAGGACTATTCCGACGCCGTGCGCAGCTTTCGCCAATACCTTAACACGCAGCCGCTTGTGATGGCTTATCCCTATTCCAAGCGAACGGAGCTGTCTGACGAAGCGTGGCTGAAAAGCGGCTATCAGCTTTTGTTTGCAGGCGACAGCGAAAGGGTCAGCATCAGCATGACCAACTATTTTGTCCGCGAGGCGGGACTCAACCGCAAATCCGCGGTGCTCCGGCGCGTTGCCCGCATGACGGGCGAGCCCTTTACGGATTTTATTGAACAGTAAATATCTATCATCAGCAGAAAGGCGGTGGTTGAATGAAAAATAAAATAATCGGTATGATTCTCTGCGTCGCGCTGTTGATTACCGGCTTCACCGCCGCGGTTTTCGTCCGTCAGGAGCCGGGGCGGGTGCACCAGCATTTGACGGCAGCCGAAAAGACAGCCTGTACCACTCACGGCAGCGGCGAATTTTGTACCCATCTTCCGCTGATTCAGATTGAAACAGACGAGGACATTCCCGGCAAGCCGGTGTATGATAAAAAGACGCGCAGCTACGAACGGACAACTGCGGCGGACGGCTCCGACCGCATTGTGTCCACCGTCAAAATCACCGACCATGACGAAACCAACAATCACCTTACCGACGCGCCGACGCTGGAAAGCCTTGCCACCATTCATGTGCACGGCAATTCCTCCCGCTATTTTGACAAGCTGGGCTATAAGCTGAAGCTGATTGACGAAAAGGGCAACAGCAACAATCAGAGCGTCATGGGCATGGCGGCGCACAGTGAGTGGGTGCTGCACGGTCCGTATCTCGACAAAACCCTGATCCGCAACTACATGTGGTACAACATCGGCGGCGAAATCATGTCCTATTCACCGAACGTCCGCTTTTGCGAGCTGTTCATCAACGGCGAATATGAGGGCGTTTATGTCATGACGGAAACCATCACCGCCGGCGAGGACGGCGCAAGACTTCAGTTGTCCGTTGACAAAAAGGACAACACCTATTCCGGCTATCTTTTGAGAATGGACCGCACCTCCGACGTTGACATCAACAACTTCACCAAATATGTGTACCGTCTGAATCAAACCAGCGGTATCAACATTGAATATCCCGGCCCCAAAAACCTGACGCCGGAGCTTTCAACGTCCATCACCAAGGACTTTTCGGCGTTTGAAAAATCCCTGTATTCCTACGACTTTGACAGCGATGAATTCGGCTACAAAAAGACGATAGACCTCAATTCCTTTGTCGATTATTTTATTATCAACGAGTTCACCCTGAACTATGACGCGGGCGGCTATTCCACCTATATCTACAAGGACAAAAACGGAAAATTCCGCATGTGTATCTGGGACTTCAACAACTCCTGCGACAATTATCAGGAGCATCCGATTCCGCTTGACGATTTCCGCCTGATTAACGCGCCGTGGTATTGGATGCTCATCAAAAACGAGGACTTCACCAAGCGGATTATCGAGCGCTACCGCGATTTGCGAAAGGGTGTTTTGTCCGATGACTATCTTGAGGAATACATCGACGACACCATTGCCTATCTCGGCAGCGCGGTTGACCGCAACTTTGAGCGCTGGGGCTACACCTTTGAGGACGACAACCTGCTCACGCCGAAGGACAGAAATCTCCGCAGCTACGACGAGGCTGTTTCACAGATGAAAAGCTTCATCAGGCAGCGCGCGAAGTTTTTGGATGACAATATCGACGTTCTCGCGCAGTACTGCGCGGAATCGCGCGTCAAGAAATTTATCGAAAACGCAAACTAAACCCGACTCTGTTTCAACGGAGAGATTATGAAGAAATTTATTATTATTGTATGTATCGTGGTGCTGCTCGCGCTGGGACTCGATACCGCGTATTTCCGGCTTGGCTGGTACATCGACCTCAATCCCGGCGATGTGCCCACCACCTTTGTCCGCACCGAGGGCGACAAAATCTTGATGTTCAATGGCGAGGATTATGAGCCGTTTGAAATCAAGGGCGTCAATGTTGGTTCCGGAAAGCCGGGCGAATGGTCAACCGACTTTGCCATCGACAAGGAAACCTATATGCGGTGGTTTAAGTACATTCAGGAAATGGGCGCCAACACCATCCGCGTTTACACCGTGCAGCAGGACGTTTTCTACGACGCATTTTATGACTACAACAAAAACAACGACCAACCGCTTTGGCTGATTCACGGCGTGTGGGTCAACGACTACACGCAGAACTCCCACCGCGACGCAAACGCGCCTGAGTTCAGGGAGCGCTTTCTTTCCGATTGCCGCACCATGCTCGACGTTATCCACGGCAACAAAAAAATCGCGCTGGGCAGAATGGCTTCGGCGGGCTCCGGCTTTTATCTGCACGACATTTCACAGTGGGTCATCGGCTATATTCTCGGCGTAGAGTGGGAGGACGTCACCGTTGCTTACACCAACGAGCAGTACGCGGACGTTGAGGACGCGGACGACTACAAGGGAAAGTATTTCTACACCGCTGACGAAGCCACGCCGTTTGAAGCCATGCTTGCCGAGGTGGGCGACAGGGTGGTGGAATACGAATCCAACCGCTATAAAACGCAAAAGCCCGTCGCGTTTTCCAACTGGCCGACAACCGACCCGTTTGAATATCCCGAAAACATCGAGCGCTTTTTCATGAAATGCGCCGAGGTGGACGTGGAGCATATCAAAACCACCGAGGCTTTCCTCTCCGGTCAGTTTGCGTCCTATCACGTCTATCCGTATTATCCCGATTATCTCGCCTATATTTCCGATTGGAGCGAGTTTGGCTTTGACGATCTCACGCCCTATTACACCGACGGCGTGCTCAACACCTACCGCGCGTATCTGTCGATGCTGACGCGGCACCACACCATGCCGGTCGTTATTTCAGAGTTCGGCGTTTCCACCGGACGCGGCATGGCGCAGCGCGAATTGAACCTGGGCAGAAACCAGGGCAACATGTCCGAAAAGGAGCAGGGCAAGGCGATTCTCGACTGTTATGACGACATCAAGGCGGCGGGCTGCTCCGGCTGCTGCGTGTTCGCGTGGCAGGACGAGTGGTTCAAGCGCACGTGGAACACCATGTATGCCGTCAACCTCAAGCGCACGCCCTACTGGTCGGATTATCAGACAAACGAGCAGTATTTCGGACTTCTCTCCTTTGACCCCGGCGAAAAGGAATCCGTCTGCTATGTGGACGGCGACGACGCCGAGTGGAAGGACGCGGATATTGTCGCGGAGCGCGGCGATATGACGCTCTCCATGAAGTACGACGAAAAGTTTGTCTATTTCATGGTGCGCAGGGACGGCTTGAATATCGACAGTGATAAGATTTACATTCCGCTGGACGTCACCCCGAAAACCGGCAGCAGCTATTATGAAGAAAAGAACATGCTCTTTGACCGCGCCGTTGACTTTATCATTGAGCTTGAGGGCAAACAGAACAGCCGTGTGCGCGTGCAGGAGCGCTATGAGGTGCTGCGCAGCAACTATTCGGAAAACGTCTATGAATTCAACGCCTATCTGAAGGATAATATCCCCGCGAAGGATTCCCCGAAGTTTGTCAACATCGACATGATTCTGCAAACGGCAACGCCGCTGCTTTACAACAATTTGCAGGCGCCCGCCGAGGTTTTCGAAACCGGAAAGCTGACCTATGGCAACGCCAATCCCGAAAGCCCCGATTTCAATTCGCTGGCGGACTTTATGGCGGGCGACGGCTTTGTGGAAATCAAGCTGCCGTGGCAGCTGCTCAACTTTGCCGACCCGTCGCTGATGATGATTCACGACGACTACTATGAGCATTACGGCATTGAATACATTCAGATTAAAGAAATCTGGGCAGGACTTGCCGCAAACGACGGCAAGCCCCGCAGAGCGGAGCTGAAGCCCGTTTCGCTGAACGGCTGGAACAACCATGTGACCTATCACGAGCGGCTGAAAAGCTCTTATTACGTGTTACAAAAACGCTGGAGAAATCAAAATGAAAATTGAGATACTGGTTTATGTTTATCTCGCCGTGTGTCTTGCAATGATTGGATTTAATATTGTCTGTATCTTTTTGTTCAGTCACAACGACAGAGAAACCGAGGAGAGCCGGCTTTATTACATCAATTTGATTAAAGACCAGTTCGGAAAAGCGGTGCTTGACGATTACCACCGTGTTCTGATGCTCAAACGGCTGACCCGCGTGCGCGAGCTGACGGCGTTTGACAAGTCGCTGGAGGTTCTCTACAAGGATTATCCCGAAGAGGTTCAAACGTATCTGCGCAATATGGAATTCGTTTTCATCTCGCTTGCGAACCGTTACAGCCGCAGAAACGAACTGCAAATGGCATATTTTCCATATGTCATTTCACGCTACCGCCTGTTTTACGGCGAGGATTTGCCGCAGATTAACCGCATTATGGTTGATTTGCTGGAAAAGCCGTCTGTCTACTGCCGCGAAAACGCCCTCAACGCGATTTATTCTATGGGCGTTTCCCAAAACGTGGCGGACGCGCTGAAAATCGTTGACGCCGCCGGGTTTTATCACAACAAAAAGCTGCTGACCGACGGCTTAATGAGTTTTACAGGCGACAAGAACGAGCTCAACGAACTTTTGTGGGCGCATTTGGAGGAGTATTCCTCCAACATGCAGCAGGCGATTCTCGACTATATCCGCTTTTCGTCGGGCAATTTTCAGGAGCGTATGCTCGGGCTGCTGCGCGAGGAGCGCGACAGCGAGATTCATTTCTGCGCTATCCGCTATCTGGGCAGGTATCCCTATCAGCCCGCCTATGAGCAGCTGATGAAATACGCGGAGCACGAGGACGAAATGCACTGGGAATACACCTCCATCACCTGCTTTGCGCTGGCGTCCTATCCGGGCGAGCGCACCATTGAGGTGCTCAAAAAGAACCTCAGCAGCCACAACTGGTATGTCCGCCTTAACGCTTCGCAGGCGCTGGAAAACCTCGGACTGCAATACGCGGACTTTATTGACATCTTTGAGGGCGACGACCGCTACGCGGGCGAAATGATGCGTTACCGCTTTGACCGTCAAAAGCTGAGCAAAAGGAGGGCGGCAGTATGAGATATTTTTTGTTTAACGACACGGCGTTTGAGTTTATCAAGGTGTTCCTGATCGGCGTGGAATTCTTCTTTGTCGCCTACCTGATTGGCTATTCCACCTTTTTGTTTATCTCCGTTGTCACCGGGTCGTCCTCGCTGTTCCGCAAACGTCAGCAGGACAAACTGAAAAACACCATATTAAAAGACCACTATGTGCCCATCAGCATTATCGTTCCGGCGTATAACGAGGATGTCACCATTGTTGAAAACGTGCAGTCGCTTTTGTCGCTTGACTATCCGCTGTACGAGATTATCGTGGTGGACGACGGCTCCGCCGACAAAACCTCGGCAAAGCTGATTGAAGCCTTTGACATGCTGCCGATCCGCCGCCCGATACAGCGCAAAATCGGCTGTCAGCCGGTGGAATTCGTCTATGAGGCGGCAACCCAAAAGGTGCCGCTGACGCTGATTCGCAAGAAAAACGGCGGCAAGGCGGATTCGCTGAACATGGGCATTAACGCCTGCAAATATCCCTACTTCATCTGCATTGATGCGGACTCGGTGCTGCAATATGACTCGCTGAGCAAGATTGTCAAGCCGGTGCTGGAAAACGAAAATGTCGTGGCGGTCGGCGGCGCCGTCCGTCCTTCCAACAGCGTTGAAATTCAAAACGGCAGGGTCATCAACTACCGCCTGCCGCGCAACCTGCTCGCCTGTATGCAGGTGCTCGAATACGACCGCTCCTTTTTGGCGTCGCGTATTCTCTTTGACAAATTCAACGGCTCGCTGATTATCTCCGGCGCGTTCGGCTTGTTTAAAAAGGACACGGTGGTTGCCGCGGGCGGCTATGACGCGACGACAATGGGCGAGGACATGGAGCTGGTCGTCAAGCTGCACGACTACTGCGTGTCCAACGACATTCCCTATCTGATTCGCTACGCCACCGACGCCATTTGCTGGTCGCAGGTGCCCGAAAATCTGAAAGACCTCAGCAAGCAGCGCCGCCGCTGGCATATCGGACTCTTTCAGTCCATGTGGAAGCACCGCGTCATGCTTGCCAACACGAAATTCGGCTTAACCAGCTTTATCTCCTATTTTTACTTTTTGATATATGAGCTGCTGTCGCCGTTTATTGAGATATTCGGCATTGCCACCACCATTCTCGCCTTCTTTGTTGATTTGATAAACGTGCCGTTTATGCTGCTGTTTTTCGGCATTTACGCGCTGTTTGGCTCTGTCATGTCAATGACCGCCTTTTTCGCGCGGACGCAGACCATCGACCTCAAGGTCACCTTCCGCGACGTGCTCAAGGCGCTGCTGCTCTGCACCGTTGAAATCTGCGTGCTGCGCTTCATCATGGCGTGGGTTCGCGCGACGGCGTTTATCGGCTATAAAAAGAGAAAGCTGCAATGGGGCAAAATCCAGCGGCAAAAAATTAATTTGAAATAAGGAATGCCTATGAAACGCAAACTGACTGCGATAATCACAGCCGCGGCGCTGCTGATAACCTGCGCCTTTACCGCGAACGCGGCGGTTTATACGGTTGAAAAGCCGACAAACGGCGACACCGTTTATATTGCCGGCGACCCCGACATGTACCCGATTGAGTATTACGACGCGCGGGCAAAGGAATACAAGGGGATTTTGCCGGAGCTTTACAAAAAAATTTCAGACAACAGCGGCATTGACTTTTCCTACATCAATTCCGGCGCCACCAACGAGCAGTACCGTTTGGCGAAAAACAAGCAGGTGGAAATCGTTTCGGCGCACCGCAAGGGAGATATTGACGACCTTTCGAGCGAGGTGCATATGCTCACCTACAGCGACGGCGGCGAAGAAATCGAGCTGTGCGTCGGCTTCACCTCTATCGCGCCCGCCAATGTGGTCAGCACCGTTTCCTCCGCGCTGCGATCCGCTTCGTCCGAAGAAATCCTGCGCCTTTCGGTTGAAACGGCGGTCAACAATTCTCCGAACGACTTTCCCTATTGGCTGCTGTTTGTCGCGGGCGGTTTGGCAATCTTGGTTGCCGCTCTGACGGTGTATCTCCTCATGCGCCGCAAAAAGGAAAAGCTCGCAAAGAAAAACCGCCTTGCCGACCCGGTTACCGGCATTGGCAACAGCCTGTATTTTGAGCAATGGTACGGCGGCTTTATCTCTCCGGCTTCCAGCGCGTTGTATTATATCGCTTATATCGGCATTGATATTCAGCAAATTCTGCAATATGCGGACGCGGCGGCTTCGGAGGAAATCCAGATTTACGCCGCCTCGGAGCTGGCTGCGGAGTCGGGCGAGTCCGACTTCTGCGCGCGTGTTTCCGACGGACGCTTTGCGCTTGCGTTTGAAGCCCCGGTTGAGGAGCAGGCAAAGGAATACATGGAGCGCCTGCTGACGCGGCTGAACCGCTTCAATCATGACGTCATGAGAAAATATCCAATCCGTTTTCAGGCGGGTGTTTTCCATCTTGACGCGCCGAATATTCCCTGCGAAAAGGCGCTGTTCAACGCGCGTCAGGGCTTTTATCACGCGCGCGAAACCGGCGTGCCCTATGTGTTTACCGACGCAAAGCTGCTCAAGCGCGAGGAATATGTGCGCGACCTGAAAAAGAAGCTGCGCGACGCGCTGGACGAAAAGGAATTCCGCCTGTATGTGCAGTATGTTTTTGACGGAAAGGGAAAAACAGCGTGCGGCGCGGAGGCGCTTTCCCGCTGGGACAGCCCCGAAAAGGGCGTTATTCCGCCGACGGAATATATCCGCATGCTCGAAACCGCCGAAATGATTGACGAACTCGATTTCTATATTCTTGAAGAATGCTGCCGCACCCTTCAGGAGTGGAAGGAAACGCCGAAGAAAAACCTCTGGCTCTCCTGCAACATGACGCGCATTACGCTTTCAAACGAGCGCTTTGCGCAGCGGTTCAGGGAGATTGTGGAAAAATACACCTTTGACATCAGCAAGCTGGTGATTGAAATCACCGAGGACGCGCTTGCCGAAAGCATACGGCAGGTCAGGGATAATATCGGCGTCTGCAAGCAGATGGGCTGCAGCATTGCGCTGGACGATTTCGGCTGCGGCTATTCCTCTGTCAAGGATTTGAACGATTATCCGATTGACATCATCAAAATCGACCGCGCGCTGATTGTTGAATCCAATACGGAACAGGGCAAGCAGCTTTTGCTCGGTGTTGTCAAGCTTGCCCATTATCTCGGAATCAAGGCGCTGTGCGAGGGCGTTGAAACAGCGGAGGAAATGGCGGCTTCCGTCGCGGCGGAGTGTGATTATATCCAGGGCTATCTGCTCGCGAGAACCAACCCGGCGGACGAACCTTCCGTTGAACGCGGCATTACTTTCCGATAATTTTTTTCAAGGAGGATACAGGTTATGGCTTTATTTCAAAACGAAAACAATCCCGCAAACAGTGTGAATTATAAAAGCATGGGAAAGGACCAGCTCATTATGCTGCTGCAATCCCAGAAAAGCGATTTAGATGTGCTCAACCGCAAGCTCAGCGAGGCTGCGGCTGCGGTGGAGGAAAAGAACCGTCTGGCGCGGCTGGTGTCGTCCCTCAGCGCGGAGAACGAATCTCTCAAAATCAAGGCGGCGGATTTGGAAGAAAAGCTTTCCGTAAAGGACGCCGGCGTCACCGAGGTCGGCTCTATCGCGGAAATGTCCTTCCGCGTCAACGGCGTGCTGGAAGCGGCGCAAAAAGCAGCCGACGATTATCTCGCCAAAATCAAGGAAATGCACGACACCATGAGCCGTGAATACAGCGAATACGAGATAAACGCCAAGCAAAAGGCGGACGCGCTCTTGAAGGACGCCAACGAAAAAGCGGATTCCATCACCAAAAACGCCCGCCGCGAGGCAAACGAAATCTGGGGCGCGCTGCAAACCCGCTTTGACAGCTACGTTGCCGACAAAAAGCAATAATAAAGAACAAAACCGCAGCTTCAGCAATCTCTTTAAGGCTGCGGCTTTTGCTTTTGCGGC
>CAMVLW010000049.1 GCA_947168445.1 uncultured Clostridia bacterium | reverse complement strand
AAGCTGATGAAGGGCAGAACCACCTTTGTCATCGCGCACCGCCTGTCCACCGTCAGAAACTCCGACTGCATTATCGTGCTGGAGCACGGCAGAATTATCGAGCGCGGCACCCACGACCAGCTGCTTGAACAAAAAGGCAAGTATTATCAGCTTTACACCGGAAAGGCAAGCTGAATATTCAGTAAAGAAAAAGAGGTGTCAACGTGCGCAAAAACAGAATTCTGCTGCTGATTCTCTCGCTGCTCCTCACAGCGGCAATGCTCTGTTCCTGCGCCGTTGACCTCAGCTTTCTCTTTGAGGAATCGCCGAAAACCCTGACCGTGCATTTTCTCGACATCGGTCAGGGTGATTCGATTTTCATTGAACTGCCCAACAACGAAACCATGCTGATTGACACCGGCGAGGACTACTACGGTCAGGGCATTATCGACTATATCGAGGGCACCGGGCACACGCGGATTGACTATCTCATCGGCACCCACCCGCATTCCGACCATATCGGCTCAATGGGCTACATTGTGCGCAATTTTGAAATCGGCGACGTCTATATGCCCAAAATCAGCGCCAACACCAAGATGTATGAGAGCCTGCTCAAATCCATCAAATCCCGCAAGCTGAAAATCAATAACGGCAAGGCGGGCGTGAATATCCTTCAGGAAGAAAACCTCAGCGCGGATATTATCGCTCCTGTCAAGCTCGACGAAGAAAACCTCAACAACTGCTCCATTGTGATGAAGCTGACCTATGGCAACACGAGCTTTTTGTTCACAGGCGACGCCGAAAAAGAGGAGCTTGCGGCAACCAAGGCGGATATGCGCGCGGACGTGCTGAAGGTCGGACACCACGGCAGCCGCACCTCCACCACACAGGAGCTGCTCCAAAAAATCCGGCCGCGGTACGCGGTGATTTCCTGCGGCAAAAGCAACGACTACGGTCACCCGCACAAAGAGGTGCTGCAATATTTAAAAAAGGCAGGCTGCACGGTTTACCGCACCGACAGGGACAAGACCGTGACCGTCACCTCCGACGGCGCAAGCCTTGAGGTGCAAACAAAAAATAAGAGTATTGCGAGGGCAAGCGTATGAAACGGTTTACAGTAGACAGAATCGAGGGCGAAAAAACGGTTTTGGAATGTGAGAACGGCGAAATGGCGGTGTTCGACACCACCGCACTCCCCAAGAACCTCCGCGAAGGCGACGTGCTGTTTTTTGAACAAGGAAGCTGCTACCTCAACGCCGAAGAAACCGAGCGCCGCCGCCAAAAAATGCGCGCTCTCATGCAAAAACTCTTTGATAATTGAAAAAATTTCATTTTCCTATTGACAACAACCGCCGGTTGTGCTATAATATCATCTGTTGAGAAAAAATCAATAACATTTGCGAGTGTGCTGGAATAGGCAGACAGGCACGTTTGAGGGGCGTGTGTTTATGACGTACGGGTTCAAGTCCCGTCACTCGCACCATTTTGAGTGGCTTTTTAAAGCCACTCTTTTTTTCTTCAACTTACCTCATCTTACCTCAAAAACGGCTTAAACACTGGGGTTCTGAACAGGTCAAGTGTTAAGTTGAGGTAATTTAGAGTAAGGAAACTAAAGCGAGATAAACCAACAAATAAGCAACTGTTAGCTTATAAACCAACAGATAAGCCAACAGTTTTGCTAACAAAACACAGTGAAAAAACGCGCACAAGGATTTGTTTGAACGGCTCTCTGTATCCGCAGAGGGCTGTTTTTTTTTATAGAATAAGGTAGTGGATAAACAAAGAATAAATCTATGTGCAAATCCACTAAAACTGAAGGGTTTATTTTGGATTGCGCCGTTACTGACTCAGTGCTATAATATAGGTATCAAATATTCTGCCTGTAAGGAGGTAAATATATGAAAGCAATCATCAAAAAATCACTTGCCGTTTTGCTTTCGGCAATGCTGCTGTTTACGGCGGTTCCGTTTGCAGCTTCGGCTGCGGAGGTCGCGCCGCAGGAGCAAAGCGTAGGCGCAAAAAGCGGTTACGCAGGCGACTGTACATGGACGCTGGACGACGAGGGTACCCTCACCATCAGCGGCAACGGCAAGATGGGGGATTATTCATACCAAAATTCCAACGGTACATACATTACAACCGCGCCGTGGGGAGCTAATATCAAATCCATTCTCATTGAGGACGGTGTGACGAGTATCGGCAATTCTGCTTTTTACGGTTGCACCGGCTTGACAAGCGTGACGATTGGCAAAGGTGTGACGAGTATCGGCGACGGTGCGTTTCACAACTGCGCCCGCTTGAAAAGTGTGACGATTCCCGACAGTGTGACGAGTATTGGCAGTTCTTTTTGGGGCTGCACCGGTTTGACAAGCGTCACCATTGGCAACAGCGTGATAAGTATTGGCGAATATGCGTTTTCCGAATGCAGAAGATTGACAAGCGTCACAATTCCTAATAGCGTGACGAGTATCGGTGGGGATGCGTTTTCCTTCTGCACCGGCTTGACAAGCGTCACCATTGGCAACAGCGTTACGAGTATCGGCAGTTCTGCGTTTTGCGAATGCGCTGGCTTGACAAGCGTCACCATTGGCAACAGCGTGACGAGTATCGGCAGTCGTGCGTTTTACAACTGCTCCGGCTTGACAAGCGTGACGATTGGCAATAGTGTGACGAGTATCGGCTATCAGTCGTTTTATCGCTGTACCGGGTTGACGAGCGTGACGATTCCCGACAGCGTGACAAGTATCAGCGATTATGCGTTTTACGGCTGTTCATCGGATTTAATCATTAATTGCAATCCGGGCTCAGCAGCCGAAGCATTTGCTGTCAATAACGGATACAAGACAAACATTCAGAGATTCCGCTATACCATATTAGAGGACGGCACGGTGGAGGTATCGGAGTATCTTGACGATAAAACCGACGTAGTGATCCCCGGCAGCTATCAGGGCAAACCCGTCAATTCACTGAAAAACTGGCTGTTCCTCAACAATTCGTCCATCACAAGCGTGACGATTCCCGACAGTGTGACGCGAATCGGCAAAGGCGCTTTTTACAGTTGTGTGGAGCTGAAAACCGTTACCATGGGCAACAATGTGACCAAAATCGGCGCGAACGCTTTTGAAAAATGTCTGTATCTCGAAAACATCAACCTCGGCAGCAAGCTGAAAACGATTGGCGACGAGGCGTTTTATGATTGCCGCCGCCTAAAGCAGCTTGACCTTCCGGATTCCGTGACGGCAATCGGCGAGGAAGCCTTTACCAACTGCCGCAGCTTGCAAAGCCTTATCATCCCCAAGGGCGTGCAAAAGCTCGGCGAAGAAACCGGCGCCGGCTTCGGCATGTTTGAAAACTGCAAAAGCCTAAAGGAGATCACCGTTCCCGCGTCGGTCGGCTCCATTCAGAGCAACGCCTTTGACGGCTGCAATCAGTTGACAATCCTCGGCAAAGCGGATTCCTACGCGCAGCAATACGCGGCAACTCACAATCTGTTGTTCAGAGCCGTTATTCTCGAGAGCGTCGGCGATTCCAACACAGACGGCAGAGTGAACGTGAGCGACGTGACCGCCATTCAGCGCCATCTTGCCGGTCTTGATGTACTGACCGGCGACCAGCTTGCCTTAGCCGACACCAACGCCGACGGCAAGGTGACTATCGAGGACGCGACGCTGCTGCAAATGTATTTGGCGGAATATGATGTTGAATTAGGATAGGTATATATTTCAAATTAACATAACAAAACAGCGAGTAGGCAAAACGAAAATTGCTTACTCGCTGTTTTGCCATTTTTTCTTAAAATGCCCGAAAACGGCTTAAATACTGGGGGTTTGAGCACTCGCATAGTTGAGTTGAGAAAAGTTGAAATCGGTTAAGACAAGATAAAGTGCAGTCAAAAATACAGTCAACTGCAGTCAAAAACATATAGACCGGACAGCAGAAAAAAGCTGTCAAATTAAAGAAAAATGACCTTAATTCACTGAATCGTTTGTTTGACAAATCTTTTTTCGGAGGTCATATCATATTTGTTAGGGCGAACCCCTAAGACCTCTTATCGAAAACTGCAACCAAAATGAGAAAAATCGACCTGCAAGTGAGCCTCGCAGGTCGATTTTTCTTTTGGATTTATTTCAGAATCATCGCGTATCTTTTCATAATCAGGTCAACGATTTCTTTGCCGCGCACCCTCATGTTGACGGTTTTGAGGACGGTTTGCAGGAGCGTTTCGGTGACGATTGGCAGCTGATTTTTGTACTCGGAATGGTTGCTGATGAAGTCGTTGAACAGGCGAATGAGGACATCATTTTTCGTCGGAGCTTTCGGATATCCTCTTGCAATCAGCGCCATATTATGGTCAAAAAGCGGCGCAAAACCGATAAGCTTCCCGGTTTTTATATCACGCAGCAGACCGAAATTTGCTGTATGTCTGTCGGGATTTGCAACAATCGTATCGAGGAAAATCATCTTCACAAAATCGCCTTTTGCCTGCGGACAAAGCTCCTCCAGCTTTGCAAATACGTCCTCGTAATCTTCATTATCGCCCATAAAAGCGAATGCCGGCTCGAAGTTTACGCTCGCGCTATCGGTGAAGTCAAGCGACTTTATACACTTGTCGCCGTGCTTATAAACCGCCATATTCATGCCTAATTCTTTGCCGAGATGATAGATAAAAAGCTCCGAAAACAGTTCGTCATGCGTTGCGGATTTATACATCCACCACTTGCCGTCAATCAGCTTCCAGCACTTTTCAAAGCTGCCGGTATTTGTCAGCTCAGGCGTTTTTGTGCGCTTGGAATTGGCAGCACGATTGAAGCCGGAATAGCTTCCTTTGAGTGCGAGAACGGAGAAATAATCGTCGGTGAAGCGCACATCCTGATAGGTTAAGTCACTATCCAAAGGTTTCATCCAGTAATTGTCGGTAATCGTTACAGCGTTGACTTTGATGACAGTAGTTAGGTCATCTCTCTCTTTTAAACGGAGGGCTTTTTTGAGCAAACGCGCGTTGGAACGGAGCGAATCTATCGCTCGTGTTTCCAACCACAATTCCGCGTTCGCTGCATTTTTCAAATAAAGCGGCAACAGTTGTTCATTGATGATTTCCAGTTGATTGTTCTTCCATTTTGCTACTATCGTATCGCCTGATAGGATATAAAAAAGATTTTCTGTAAACAGGATAAATCACCGTATTGCAAATGCCGGGAGAGTCTGGTATAATTGAGATGTTATCCGGCTTTTTGCCGCGGAGAACGGAAACGAAACAAACACTCGCACCAACGGGGACTTGCGGCACAAGTCCTTTTTGTTTTATCAATCAGGGGTCAGCCATGAATGAAACAACCAAACGATTTCTTTCCGCAATCGTTTTTCCGAACCACTGTCCGTTTTGCGATTCGGCGATTTACAGGGAAGAAACCATCTGCCCCGACTGCAACCGCAAGCTGCCGCGTGTTCCGATTCGGCGGTATGCCGTCGGCGGCGCTCCGTGCGTTGCCGCCTTGCCGTATTTGGAGCAGTATGCCAAGGCTGTGAAGGATTTCAAGTTTCGCAAGCGGGCTTATTACGCGATTGCGGTGGCAAGGGAAATGACAGGTGCGGTTTTGATGACTTGGGATTTGTCCGACTTTGACGCCGTGACCTGTGTTCCCATGCACCCAAAGGATTTGTGGCGGCGGAGATTCAATCATTCCGAGCTTTTGGCGCGGGAATGTGCCGCCATCACCGGCTTGCCTTATCTCGATTTGCTCGAAAAGTGCAGGCGCAACAAGCCGCAGCACCGTATGCGCGCAAACCGCCGTGCCGAAAATGTGAAAAATGTGTTTCGCGCGGTGGACAAAAGCCTGCTGCACGGAAGGCGGATTCTCTTGATTGACGACATTATCACCACAGGAAACACCCTCGGAGAATGTGTGCGGATTCTCAAACGCGGCGGCTGCCGCGAGGTGCGCTGCGCGGTTGCGTGCAGCACCATGCTGTGAGCGGTAATTTTTTTAAAAAACACTTTTAACTCAAACAGATTTGTGATATACTACTTAGAGTAAGTCAAAAGCAACCGAATGGGAGATGATAAGATGAATACGATTCAACGAAAAACGCTGGCTGACGGCGTTTCCTTCAGCGGCGTGCAGGACAGCCGCTTTAAAACCATGCGGCTCTCCGCCAGTATCATTACGCCGCTTTCCGCGGACACCGCTTCCGAAAACGCGCTGCTGTGCGGTATGCTGTCGCGTTCCTGCAAGCAATACCCGGATTTTACCGCGCTGAGCAAAAAGCTTGAATCGCTCTACGGAGCGGAGCTGTCCGCGTCTGTCCGCAAGGCGGGCGACAACCAGGTGCTCACCATTTCCGCAGCGGGCATTGACGACCGCTATACTCTCGACGGCGAGAGCGTCACAAAGGAACTTTCCGAACTGCTGTGCAGCGTGATTTTTGAGCCGAATCTGGCGGACGGCGCCTTTGTCGAGAGCGAGGTGGAGCAGGAAAGACGGCAGCTGCTCGACGTTCTCGATTCCGAATTCAACGAAAAGCGCACCTATGCCAACGCGCAGCTGATTAAAAATATGTGCAAGGACGAGGTGTTCGGCATAAAGCGCTACGGCACCGCGGAGAAGATTAACGCCGCAACGCCGCGGTCGCTCTATCAAACATGGCAGCGCTTGCTCAAAACCGCCGTGTTTGAAATCCTCTATATCGGCGACAGCGCGCCCGACAAGGCGGAGGCTGTTTTTGCCGCCGCGTTTAAAGGCATTGAGCGCGAGCCCGCAATGGCGCAGACCGAAATCGTCCGCACCGCGGGCGAGCCGAAGCATATCACCGAGGAAATCGACGTTGCCCAGTCCAAGCTCGTCATGGGCTTCCGCGCGGGAACGGCGCTGCCCGACAAGGAGGTTTACGCCACCGCGCTGATGTGCGCGATTCTCGGCGGCACCGCCAACTCCAAGCTGTTCTGCAACGTCCGCGAAAAGCAGAGCCTTTGCTATTACTGCGGCTCGCGCTATGACAAGGTCAAGGGTCTTGTCATTATCGACAGCGGCGTTGAGGGCGAGAATATCGAAAAGCTTGAGGCGGGCGTGCTCAAGGAAATCGAGGACATGAAAAACGGCGTGATTACCGATTTTGAAATCAGCGCAACCAAAATGGCGATTATCAATTCCTATCAGACCTCCAACGACACCGTCGGCGGCATTGAAAGCTGGTACGCCTCGCAGTTCTTCGACAGCTCCTTCAAGACGATTGCGGAAATGTCCGCTATCATCAACGCTGTCACCAAGGAAGAAATTGTCGCGGCGGCAAACAGGCTTGCGCTCGACACGGTTTATGTTTTGAAGAACAGGTGAGGTGACATGATGAATACGACGATAAAAGAAGTAACATCCGCCCGCGCGGGCGACAGCTATTTTCAGATTAAGCACCGCTCGGGCTTGAATATCTATGTTTATCCCAAAGAGGGCTACCGCTCCGCCTACGCGATTATCGGCGCGAAATACGGCAGCGTGAACACCTGCTTTTCGTGCGACGGGGGAGAGAAAATCACCGTTCCCGACGGCATTGCGCATTATCTGGAGCACAAGCTGTTTGAGAGCGCCGAGGGCGACGCCTTCACCCGCTATGCCGAAACAGGCGCTTCGGCAAACGCCTACACCAGCTTTGAAAAAACCTGCTATCTCTTTTCCTGCACCGATAAATTTGACGAGAGCTTTGAAATTCTGCTCGACTTTGTGCAGGACCCTTACTTCACCGCCCAGACCGTCGCCAAGGAACAGGGCATTATCGGTCAGGAAATCAAAATGTACGACGATTCTCCCGACTGGCGCGTGATGTTCAACATGCTCGAAAACATGTATCACAACCACCCGGTCAAAATCGACATTGCGGGCACGGTGGAATCCATTGCGGAAATCACCGCCGAAAAGCTCTATCAGTGCTACAACACCTTCTATAACCTCAACAACATGGTGCTCTGCGTTGCCGGCAACGTCACCGTGGAGCAGGTGCTCAAAACCTGCGACAGAATGCTGCACGAAAGCGAGCCCCACGAGGTGCGGAGCTATTTTGAAAACGAGCCCTATGAAATCGTGGAGCCGTATGTGGAGCAGAGCTTTCCCGTTTCCATGCCGATTTTCAACTTCGGCTTCAAGGAAAAGGCGGACAGGCTTTTCAACGAGCGGGAGCTTGCGCAGGTTGAAATCCTGCTTTCCGCCCTCGCTTCACCCACCAGCGCGCTCTACCGCGAGCTGCTGGACAACAATTTGATTAACAACACCTTCTCCTATGAATTGTTTGAGGGTCCCGGCTATTGCTCGGTGATTTTCGGCGGCGAGAGCCGCGCGCCCAAGCAGGCGGCGGAAACCATCAAGCGCTATATCACCGCCGCCAAGGAAAACGGCATTTCCGACGAGGATTTTGAAATCGCGAAAAAGGGCGTCTACGGCGACGTGATTTCGTCCCTGAATTCCGTCGGCAGCATTGCCAACATGATTGCCGACTACCATTTCAACGGCAACGAGCTGTTCACCTATATTGACGCGGTCGCCGCCGCGGAAAAGGCGGACGTGCTCAACCGCCTCAGCCAAATGCTCGACGTGAACAACTGCACGTTATCTGTCGTAAAAAGCGGCGATAATGCGTAATAAATTTCCAATGAGGTTAAGCTATGGAAAAAATCTTTCATGTAAAATTCCCCGGTCTGGGCTGGGAGTTTGTCATCAGCAATGTTGCCTTTAAAATCGGCAATTATTCGGTCTATTGGTACGGACTGATTATCACTATCGGCATGCTGCTCGCCGTGATTTACGCATGGCGTTCGGCGCCGCGCTATAACGTCAACGCAAGCAAGCTGTTCAACTGCGTGCTGGTCGGCTTGATTACCGGCATTATCGGCGCAAGGCTGTATTACTGCGCGTTTCAGTGGGAAACCTATGTCAAAGACCCGATTTCGATTTTGTATATTCACGAGGGCGGTCTTGCGATTTACGGCGGCATTATCGGCGCGCTGCTCGGCGGTCTGATTGTCGCGAAGCTTCAAAAGATGAAGTTCATGCCGATTCTCGACATTTCCATGATGGGCTTTTTGCTCGGTCAGGGCATCGGCAGATGGGGCAATTTTACCAATCAGGAAGCCTTCGGTTATGAAACCACGCTTCCGTGGGGCATGATCAGCGAGGGAACGCTCGCGGAATATGCCACCCCCGTACATCCCTGCTTTCTCTATGAAAGCCTGTGGTGTCTGCTCGGCTTTGTGCTGCTGCACTTCTACGGCAAGTACCGCCAGCGCTATCCCGGTCAGATTTTCTACATGTATCTTGTGTGGTACGGCTTTGAGCGTATGCTCGTAGAGGGCTTGCGCCACGACAGCCTGTACCTGTGGAACACCGGTATCCGCGTGTCGCAGGTGTTGTCGGCAATCATCATGGTTATCGGTATTATTATGCTAATTAAGAATATTAAGAGGGAGGATCCTTTCTATGCAAATTATCGACGGAAAAAAGGTGTCAGCAGAGGTAAAGGAAAGCGTAAGGCAGCTCACTGAGCAGCTGAAAGCGGAACACAACATCACGCCCGGACTGGCGGTTGTCATTGTCGGTGACGATCCCGCGTCGCGCGTGTATGTCAATAATAAAAAGAAGGCGTGCGAGGCGGTCGGCTTCAAGTCCGAGGAATACGCCCTGCCCGCGGAAACCACGCAGGAGGAGCTGCTCGCGCTGGTGGAAACCCTCAACAACAAAGAGGACATCAACGGCATTTTGGTGCAGCTTCCGCTTCCCAAGCACCTTGACGACAAGGCGGTGATTGCCGCCATTCGCAGCGACAAGGACGTTGACGCCTTTCATGCCGTGAACGTCGGCAAAATCATGCTCGGTGAATACGATTTCCTGCCCTGCACACCCGCGGGCGTCATGGAAATGCTCCATTCCTATCAGATTCCCGTTGAGGGCAGGGAGTGTGTTGTCATCGGCAGAAGCAACATTGTCGGCAAGCCGATGGGTATGCTCCTGCTCCACGAAAACGGCACCGTCACCATCTGCCACAGCCGCACCAAAAATCTCGCGGAGGTTTGCCGCAGAGCCGATATTTTAGTCGCGGCGGTGGGTATTCCGAAGTTCGTCACAGCGGATATGGTCAAGGACGGCGCGGTTGTGATTGACGTCGGCATGGACAGAGATGAAAACGGCAAGCTCTGCGGCGACGTGGACTTTGAAAACGTCAAGGATAAATGCTCCTTCATCACCCCGGTTCCCGGCGGCGTAGGACCCATGACAATCGCCACATTGATGAAAAACACCCTCAAAGCCTGCAAATTACAGCACGGTATCAGTGAATAGTGGCAAGTGGTAAGTGGCAAGTGAGTTATAAGTTATAAGTTATAAGTTATAAGTATAACATTTGAATTAGCGCCAAAAAAGCCTTCCCCCGAGGGCAATGTCAACAACTTAAGAGGATAGGAACAGAATTTCACCTTACACTG
>CAMVLW010000048.1 GCA_947168445.1 uncultured Clostridia bacterium | reverse complement strand
TATCTATGCTTTTTGTGCATTTTTCTTTAGCTTTTTCTTAAGTTGACGACATTGCCTAACAGGGGAAATGTCACGCAGTGACAAAAGGGTTGCCGTCTGGCTACAGAACCGCTCCCTACAATTCCTATCAAACGTGGGCTGAAAACTGTAGGGAGCGACGCCCCCGTCGCTCCGAGCAACGCTTTCCACACTATCCAATCCTGCACAATTCAATGAACTTTTCCTTTTCAGTTGTAGGGGCGAGCATTGCTCGCCCGCGGATAGGAAACCGTTCATTTCCGTGATAAAAACTAACATGCACTTCATACAACTGAACATGCGATTGCTGCAAAAAATAAGCAACATGCCAAAACCGGCACATTGCTCATTCTGTCGCTTATTTTTTAAAACGATCCATATCGCGGAGGGTGTTGATGTCCTCCTCCAGCTTGATTTCCTTATTGCTTTTAATCAGGTAATCGCAGTAGTTATAAAGGCTCTCCGCGCTTTCTGCCGCCTTTTGCCAGCGCATTTGCTGCAAACGGGTCAAATGCTCGGTTTTGCCGACGCCGTATTTGTCCTGCAGCAGCTTGCCGAGATAATCGGTAAACTTTGCCGCTCCGTAAATGTTCATGTGGTCGGCGTTGTAGAAATCGGTTGCTTCATCAATGCCGATTTCCTTTACCTGCCGCTCCAAATTGAGATAGTCAAAGCCGTAGCTTTTCACAATCTCCGCCATTTTGTTAGAGCGCTTCACACGGTCATAGGTCTGCCGCATGACATAGTGGGGCGCGCGGACAAACACAACATTGTCGAGTTTTTCTTCCTTGCAGAATTCCAGCAGTTCCTCCAGCTTGCTCTGCAGCTCCGGGTTGAGGTCATACGCCTCGTTTTCCTTTGCCAGCTTGCTGTTCAGGCATTTGGTATCGCTTTTGAAAACGCTGGTGGTGGTACGGAAGCCCTTTAGATAGGAATATCCGCGCAAATCCTGCTTGAGCGTTGAAACAGCGCGCAGTCCGGGAGAGGGATAATCGCGCCAAATGCTGTGGTACTTGATGATGGGCATGTAATATTCCGCCCAATCCTCCGGCGCCACGTTGTTCGTCACATAGTCGATTTTGTTCATACTGATGGGTAGGTTGTCCATCAGCTTGCGGATATGCGCCTCGTTTTTTTCGTTGTCGCTTTTGCCGTAGAGAAAGGCGTTCGCCTCAATCAAAATCACCTTGGGCTTCTGCGTGCGCAGCACTTCCTTCAGCGCGGTTTTCAGTCCCTCGGAGGTGATGGACTCCGACGCGACGGAATAGCCGGTAAAGCCAAACTTCGCGTATGCTCTGCCCGGAATAAAGCTTGTGTAAATGTCGCTCGCGCCGATGGTAACGACGTCAAGTGAGTTGGGATCCTCCAGATAAAAGCCGTCCAAACGTATGCTGTTGTGATCCAGACGCCGCAGCACATATTGCTGCAAAAACGCAACGGAAATCATCAGCGCCAGCATCAGGCAGGCGATTTTGACCGTTCGCGTGACGTATAGTCTCGATTTCATAGTATTCGCCTCAGAATTGCATGTAAACAAAATCGGCTGCGTTGTAGCCGGAGCCGTAAATGCCGAAGATAATCACCGCCAAAATGCCGCCGTAAATCAGGAGAAAACGCCAGATAAACGGCTTGCTGTCCAGCATGGTGCGAATATCGGTTTCGGGGTGACGCTCCTGGATAATGCTTGCAATCAGAATAATCACAATGCCCGCGAAGATAACAAGATAGTCCTTTCCCCAAAGTCCCAGACTGCCGATTTCGCTCATGCCGAGTGAAAAATTCTGCCCGGTGAAGAACAGCCCGATTGTGCGCATACCCTGACCGAAGGAGGGCGCCACGTCAAACACATAGCCCACAAGCACCACGATAAAGGTTCTCACCATCTGGAACAGCCCAAAGAAAAAGTTGTCCTTGTTGATGTGCAGCTTTTCGGTCAGCGCGTCAAACAGCGGCTGCATTAAAATGCTGAGCATGATAATTCCGCCGTTCCAAACGCCGAACGCGACGTACTTCCAATCCGCGCCGTGCCAAACGCCGACGAGGAAAAAGACAATCAGCGAGGCAACGCTGGTGGGCAGCACCTTTGAAATATGCGCGCCCGCGGCGGTGTTGCCGAAGCGGGTGTTTTTCATCTTCTTGCTTGCGTTGAGGAACACATTGGACATCGCGATGGGGTAAAAGACGTAGTTTTTCATCCAGCCGCCCAGCGAAATGTGCCATCTGCGCCAGTATTCGTTGATGGATTTTGAGAAATACGGGCGCTTGAAGTTGTCAATCATGTCAATGCCGAAAATCTGCGCCACGCCGCGGGAAATATCAATTCCGCCCGAAAAGTCGGCATAAAGCTGAACGGCATACAATAGAATAATGAACGTCAGGGTGGTGCCGCTGTAGGCGTTGTAGTCGCCCGTTACGGCGTTAATCGCAATCACGGCACGGTCGGCAATGACGAGCTTTTTGAAAAAGCCCCACAAAATCAGCAGCATACCGTGCTTCACGCGGGTAAAGTCAAAGTCGTGCGGCTCAAAAAGCTGCTTTGCCAGCTGGTCGTAAATGCTGATGGGGCCCTGCACGATCTGCGGGAAGAACGACACAAACAGCAGCAGCTTAAAGGGGTTTTTCTGCGCCTCTGTTTTTTCGCGGTACACGTCGATAATGTAGCCCATTGACTGGAAGGTGTAGAACGAAATACCAAGCGGCAAAAACAGGCTCAGCGTCGGAACCGAAGCGCCCATGCCAAAGCTGCCGAGCACGTCGTTTAAGCTGCCCGCAAAAAAGTTGTAATACTTCAAAAACGCCAGAACGCCGAAGTTGATCACCAGCGCCAGCGCCATGACAAGTCGCTTTTGAATTTTAATCTTATTTTTGTAGGCTTTCTTTTCGTCGCGGCTCCACTCTTTTTTCTTCTCCTTGAGCAGCGCCTTGGAGCGGTTGGAAATCCTTTCAATCCACAGCGCAATCAGATAGGTTGTCAGAGAGGTAAAGAGAATGAAGAACGCGAATTTGTAGCCCATGACGGCGTAGAAAAACACGCTTGCCGCCAGCAGCACCGTCCACTTGTATTTTTTTACGGGAAACAAAAAATATACAAGCATGACAGCCAGCACAAAAAAGATGAAATTCAGCGAGGTATAAGTCAGGTTTAATAACAAGATAACATCTCTCCGTTATAAAAGACCATCACACGTCAATACAGCGTGACGGTTGCCATGTAAGATTTTTCGCCAGCGCGCCCAGGCTGCGGACACGCTGACGAAAACAGCTTCGGATTTTGCTTTAAAGCGCGGGTGTGTTGAACACGTCGGAATAGAGCATGTCGCGGATAACGGTGAGTCCTTCCTTTTCGGAATAGACCGATACCACCGGCATTTCGCGGCTGAGGAACACCGCCATGCCCTCGGTGACGGAATACGCGCCTGTTCTGCAGAACACGAGAATATCACCGATTTCAAGGCTGTCAAATTCCGCTGCTCTCGCCAAAACGTCGGCGGTGGTGCACAGGCTGCCGCACAGCGTCCACGGCTTTACGCCGCTCTCGCTGTCATGATTCTTTAAATGAATAATTCTCGGAATCTGCATACCCTGCAACTGACCGTCGTATTTCAGCTGGTTCAAGCCGCCGTCAACAACCACATAGTTGATGTCGTAGTTGGTTTTCGCGTCAATTACCTTTGTCAGATAATAGCCGCAGGGAGCCGCAAAGAAGCGTCCCATCTCAACCGTCAGCTCCGCTTTTTCGCTGAGTTCCTGAATTTTTCCGGAGATAGAAGCCAGCCGCTCCTCCTCAAGCGCGTCGGCGTTGTCGTCAAAGTAGTCCACCGCCAGACCGGTGCCGTATTCCAGACGGTTCACGGTAAAGCCGTATTCCGCCTTGATGCGGTCAACCAAGTCCGCCAGATAGTCCAACTCGCGGATAATGGGCTTCGCCTTTTTCTTCTGCGTACCGGTGAAGTAGTGCAGACCGACGATTTCCATGCCCTTGTAGCTGTCGCGGTTTTCAATGATGTTCAGCACGGTTTTTTCTTCCATACCGAACTGGCTGCCGCCCTTGACGTCGGTGACGCGCAGCAGAACAGGGTAGACCTTGCCGCGCTTAACGCCTTCGCCGTTAATCATGTCAACGTGCAAAAGGCTCTCGGCGGTAAAGGTGCCGACCTCGTCGTCAGCGGCGCGCTGAACGTCCTTGAGGGTTTTGTTGACGCCGGAAAAGATAATCTTCTTGGTGTCAACGCCTGTTTTTTCGCAGATGGTCAACTCACCGGGGGAGCAAACCTCAATTTTGTCGAAGATGTCAGGCAGTCTGCCGAGCAAAAACGGATTCGCCTTAATGGAAAAGCAAATGCCGGTTTTCTCTCCGAAATAATGCTTGACAAGCTTTGCGCGCTTTTCGAACTCGTCGAGGTCAAAGACATAGGACGGCGTTGCAAGCTGCGCGGAAAACTCTCTTAACAGTTGTTCGTTCATCTTATTCGTCCTGCAGCTTCTCGATGAGGTTCCACATTGCCTTTGCGGAGTTGAAGTTTTCGGGAACGAGGTTGTTGGGCTTGATTTCAATGTCGAACGCGTCGTTGAGTTCACCGACAAGCGCTACGATGTCAAAGGAATCGAGCACGCCGTTGGTAACCAGCGCGGTTTCTTTTTCAAAGTCAACGTCGGGTCTGAGTTCCTGTAAGATTTGCATTAATTCATCCATGATAAATTTCTCCTTTAAATAAAATAATATATTTTGAATTTTGCTTATGGCTTATTTAAACTGCGCCTTGAGCGCCTGCATGTCCAGCTTGCCGTTGGGCAGGGTGGGCAGCGCTTCGAGGTTCACAAGCTTTCTCGGAACCATGAAGGCGGGCATGTTTTGTCTGAAATAGAGCACAATGTCCTTGGAGGTCGCTTCACCCGTGTAGAACAGATAGAGCGTCGCCTTGTCCTTGTGATAGAGCGCGCAGCAGTCGAGCACGCCGTCAACCTTTTTGGCGGTTTCTTCAATCTCGCCCAGCTCAATGCGGTGACCGAGGTGTTTGATTTGGCGGTCCTTTCTGCCGTGGAAGTACAGGGTGCCGTCCTCGCCGATGTGACCGAGGTCGCCTGTCTTGTAAATCAGTTCACGGTAGTTGTCGTTGAGCGGGTTCTGCATAAAGGACTTTTCGGTCTGTTCGGGATTGCCGTAATAGCCCAGCGCGAGAATCGGACCGCTGACGCAGATTTCGCCGGTTTCGCCCTGAGGAGTGGGGGTGTTGTCCTCGTTGAGCAGCATAACGCGGTAGTTGTCATAGGGCTTGCCGATAGGCAGCACGGTGTCGTCGTTCACCTTTTCCTTCACCACATAATAGGTGCAGGAGGCGGTTGCCTCGGTGGGGCCGTACTGGTTGACATAGAGAACGTCAGGCAAATGCTCCTGCCAGATTTTCAGATACTTGCAGGGCATAACGGAGCCGGAGAAGCACAGCTTTTTAAGGTATTCGGGCTTGCTCACGTCAAACGCGCCCAGCTTTGCCGGCAGCTCAACGCCCGCGACGCTCCAGCACAGCGCGGTGATTTTCTCGCGGTTGAGGGTGTCAAACAGCGCGGTGGGAACCGCAAACTCGTTCTTGGGAACAATGTAGGTGTTCGCGCCGAAGCTGATGGGAAGATAAATATCTCTGACAGCGGCAATGTAGTCGAGCGGCGACTGGTTGCCGAGGGTGTCGGTGTCGTCAATCGAGAGCACCTTTGCCACCGCGTCGATGTAGCACATCAGCGACTGGTGTGAGGTAATAACGCCCTTGGGCACGCCGGTGGAGCCGGAGGTGAAGATGACGTAAAGGGGAGAGGTGAGGGTCAGCGTTGCGCTGCGCTCTTCCAAAAGCGCCTCGTCGGGCTCGGTGTCGCGAATATCCTCGAAAACGATAATCTCGCCGTGGAAATCAAGCGCCTGTGCGGTTTCCAAATGCGCCTTGTCAACCAGCATGTAGTCCGCCTTGATAACGCCGAGAATCTGGTTAAGTCTTGTCCGGGGCATGTCGCCGTCAATGGGCGCGTAGAAGCAGCCCGCACGGACAGCGCCGAGGAAGCAGGAGGGGGTCAGCACATGTCTGCCGCTCATGACCGCCACGGGAGCGCCGCAGGGAACCTTGCGCGCAAGGAAGGTGCCGACGGATTTTGTCAAAGCGTTGAATTCACCGAAGGTGATTTGGCTGTGCTCGTCCTTGAACATCACCTTGTCGGCATACTTCACGCTTGTGCGGTTAAGTCTGTTGAGTATGGAAGTTTCCATGTATATATACACCTCTTTTAACACATTTTTTCATGTTAATTTTATAACAAAATCCCGCTAAAGTCAATGAAAAATAAAGAATTATCGGTTTTTTGTAAAAAAACAGCGCCCTGCAATTAGCAGGACGCTGAAAAATTCAACTCTCAACTCTCAACTCTAAACTCTAAACTCTAAACATTCAACTCTAATGCAAATACTGCTCCACAATATACCGCGGGCGGCGCTTGGTTTCAAGGTAGATTTTGCCGATATATTCACCGATAATGCCGATAGCGAGCAGCTGCAGACCGCCCAGCGCCCAGATGGAGCAAAGGGTGCTTGCCCAGCCGCTGACCGTCGCGCCGACAAAAAAGCTGATAACGGAATAAATAATCATAATCAAACTGATTAAAAAGATAATCAGACCCAGCCACGTAATCATGCGAATCGGCTGAATACTCAGAGAGGTCACGCCCTCCCACGCGAGCGCCAGCATTTTTTTGAGCGGATACTTGCTTTCGCCCGCGAGCCGCTCGGCGCGCTCATATTTTACGATTGCCGACTTGTAGCCAATCAGCGGCACCATGCCGCGCAAAAAGATGTTGGTTTCTCTGTAAAGTGAGAACGCCTCCAGCGCGCGGCGGCTCATCAGGCGGAAATCCGCGTGATTGAAAATCACCTTTGCGCCCATGTGGTTGAGGATTTTGTAAAAGCCCTCGGCGGTGAAGCGCTTAAAAAAGGTGTCTGTCTCGCGCTTGGAGCGAACGCCGTACACCACGTCGCAGCCCGCTTCATAATGCGCCACCATCTCGTCAAACACGTTGATGTCGTCCTGCAAATCAGCGTCAATCGAAATCACCGCGTCCGCCTTGTCCTTCAGGGTCATCAAGCCCGCCAAAAGCGCGTTTTGGTGACCTCTGTTGCGGCTGAGCTTAATGCCCTGAAAAATGTCGTTTTGGTTATGTAAATCGCGGATAATGCTCCAGGTTTTGTCCCTTGAACCGTCGTCGATAAAAACAATTTTGCTGTCGGAGGAAATTTTTCCCTCGCCCATCATGTCATAAAACTTATTGAGCAGCTTTTCGGCGGAATCCCAAAGCACTTCCTCTTCGTTATAGCACGGAATTGCCAGATATAGTTTTGTCATAATAACTCCTTAGAATCAGAAAAATAGTGAGAATAATTCTCATTTCTCATCATCATAATAATACGGCAAAAGGGAAATGTCAATAACAAAGGGCTTTTGAAAATTGAAAATTTTGTAATATTTTTTCGTAAAATTTCAAAAATCCCTTGTCAACAAACCGCGTTTGTATTATAATTATAACGCATATCAAAGTAATTGTTCCTATGGAGGGGTTTATATGTCACAGAAAACAATAGCAGTATTAACCAGCGGCGGTGACGCGCCCGGTATGAACGCGGCTGTCAGAGCGGTTGTGCGTGCCGGTATCAACAGAGGAATGCGCGTTTTCGGTATTTACCGCGGCTATAACGGCTTGCTCAACGGCGAGGTTGAGGAGATGAATCTCCGCTCGGTTTCCGATATTATCGGCAACGGCGGCACCATGCTCTACACCGCCCGCAGCGAGGAATTTAAAACACTTGAGGGTCAAAAGCGCGCGGCGGCGTTCTGCCGTGAAAAGGGCATTGAGGGCGTTGTCGTTATCGGCGGCGACGGTTCCTTCCGCGGCGCAAGAGCGCTCACGGCGCAGGGTATCAACTGTATCGGTGTTCCCGGCACGATTGACAACGATATTGCCTGCTCCGAATACACCGTCGGCTTTGACACCGCCATGAACACCGCGCTTGAAATGGTTGACCGTATCCGCGACACCGCGCAGTCTCACGACCGCTGCTCCATTGTTGAGGTCATGGGCAGACGCTGCGGCGACATCGCCCTGCAGACCGGTATCGCAACCGGCGCCACCGCGATTTTGGTTCCCGAAATCGAGTTCAACATTGAGCGAGACGTTATCGCCAGAATCGTCAACACCCAGAAAACCGGCAAAAAGCACTTCATTATCGTTGTCGCAGAGGGCGTAGGCGGCGTGCGCGATTTGGCGAAATACATTGAAAAGCGCCTTGGCATTGAAGCCAGAGCAACCGTTTTGGGTCACGTGCAGCGCGGCGGTTCGCCGACACTGCGCGACAGAGTGGTGGCGAGCCAGATGGGTTACGAGGCTGTTTCGCTGCTCGACAAGGGACTCGGAAACCGCGTTGTCGTTATGCGCGACGGCAAAATCACCAACCTCGACATCAACGAGGCGCTGGATATGGAGCGCGTGTTTGACAAGCAGCTCTACAAGGTTGCCATGTCCATTTCTATCTAATTATAAATATAACTTCAACAATTGCGGGCGGACGGGGTTCGCCCGTGATTTTTAGAAATCTTTCGCATTATTATTCTCGAAGGGAATTATATCTATGCTGTCAAAGCTGAAAAAACTATCCAAGGATTTAATTCTTTATTCCGTGCTGGTTTCGGAATTTGAAAAACTGGATTTCAAAAACGACGCGCTGGCGGGCGTGCGCGCAAATTATTTTAACGCAAAGTGTTCGCCGCAGGTGGAAAAAACCGAAGTCACCATTGACAACCGCCCTCACAGCCTTTCCTATTCCATGAAAAAGGGCGAGCCGGTGTCGTGGAAAATCACCTTTGAAAACCGTCCTGTCCAGACCGTCAAGCGCGCTGCCGACGGCAGCTATTGCGTGATGTCCTACAGCGAAAACGGCATTGTGTTCAAGCGGCAGTATTTTGACTGCAACCACTACTGGCTGCGCACGGAGTATTATGACCGGGCGCTTGAAAATCAAATGGCGGCGTCTGTTTTTCCGTCCAGACACGACGGGCTTGTCACGCTGCGCCTGCAGCGCTTTACCGCGACAGGCATTGAGTCAACGGATTTGTTTCCCTCTCTCAAACCGCCGAAGCGCCGCTGTGCCGCGCTGATTTATTCCAATTCCGGCATGATTTGGTACGACAGCGCCTTCAAGCCCGACGGGAGTGCGGCGGTTGCCGAGCCTGACAAAACCGGCGGCTTCCGTTTTTCGCGCGAAGCCTTTCTCGCGGCGGACAGCAATGATTTGCTCGGCTTGGAGGACGCGCCCTATCTGAGCGCGGACGACTTTGAAGCGAAACGTGAAATTCCCGCTCCCGCAGCGGAAGAGGAGGAGCCCGCAGCTTATTCGGCATATGACAAAATTGCGCAGATTCTTTTTGAAGCGCAGAAAACCAATAAAAATATCTTCGGAGAACTGGCGAGTCATGCCGAGCCCGGAGAGCAGGCACCCGAAGAAACGCCCGGCGAGCCTGCGGCGGCTGAGGAACAGCCCGCCGAGCCTGTGCCCGCCGAACCCGAAAAGGAGCCCGAGCCGGAGCCGGAGGACGACGACCGTGAGGAGCAGGTGGAAATCGCCAATGCCGACGAGCCGGACGCGACCTCTGTTATCACCACGAAAAACGGTATCTATCTCTATTACGGCGAACTTGACGGGGACGGCAGACGCAGCGGACGCGGCAGAACCGTCACGCCGGACGGACTGACCTCCTACGACGGCGACTATGCCGACGACAAGCGCAACGGCTTCGGCGTGTGCTATTATAAGGAGGGCAGCCCCAACTATATCGGTGATTGGGAAAACGGCAGACGCAGCGGACGAGGCGTCGGCTACCGCCTGAGCGACGGCACCCTGCACGTCGGCAAGTGGAATTCAAACAAGCCCGACGGCTTCGGCGCGCGCTTTGACAGCGACGGCAACTTCCTTGACGTTTGCTCCTATGTTGACGGCGTGCGCAACGGCAAGAGCCTGTCGTTCGACGAGGACGGCAACACCGTTGTCAGAATGTGGAAAAACGGCGAGCTTGTCTCAGAAAAAATCATTTCCGACTAGGAGAAGCCTATGAACAATTTTTCAGAAACGCTCAAGACGTTTGGAATGAACTTTCTGGCATTTGCGATTGTGCTGGTAATCGGCGTGGTGGTCGTGCGCCTGCTGCTGATTCCCATTAAGCGAGTGATGGTGAAATCCCGCGGCGAGCACACGGTCAAAACCTTCCTGTTTTCCTTAATCAAGGTCGCGCTCTACGGCTTGGTGGCAATCACCGCGCTCGGAACCGCGCATGTTGACGTCGGCTCGCTGCTGACCGCGCTCGGCGCCGCCGCTATCACCGCGGGTCTTGCGCTTCAGGACACGCTCAGAAGCTTTGTCAGCGGCGTGATTATCATCTTCACCAAGCCCTTTACGGCGGGCGACTTGATTCAGTTTGAAGGCTACGAGGGTTATATCGACAGTATCCGCATTTTTTATACGCAGATTCACACCTTTGACAACCGAACGGTGCAAATTCCCAATTCGCGCCTGACCACCAACAACGTCGTCAACTGCTCTGTGCGCGGCACGCGGCGAATCGACATCAAATTTTCCGTCAGCTACGAGGACAATCTCACCAAGGTCAAGAGCGTTGTCTATGCCGTGATTGCCAATATCCCCGAAATTATCGGAGACCCGGAGCCGAAGGTTTACATCTCCAACCACCTCGACAGCGGCGTTGAGGTGTTCGCGATGGTCTGGGTCAAGGAGGAGGATTACTATCCCGCGCTTTTCCGCATGGAGGAGGACGTGAAAAACGCCTTTGACGAAAACGGAATCACCATTCCTTACCCGCATGTTCATTTGGTTGAAAACGTGAATAATTCCGAATAAATTGCAAAAACTAACGGTGTCGTTTGATACGGCACCATTTTTTTTATGTTAGGAAGAATATATATGAAAAAATTATTATGCTTCGGCTTTTTTGCCGCAATGCTGCTGGGTTCTCTCGCGGGCTGCGGTCAAAAGGCGGAAAACGCCGCGTCGACGGCAGGCTCGGTTGTTTCGGGCGTCGCTTCCAATATGGGTGAAGCCGCCGAGGACGTCGGCGAGGGCGTAACGGCGGCGGTGTCTGCCGCAATGAGCGAAGCGGACAGAATGATGGAGAACGGTCAGATTTCCGACGGCGACGGCATTATCGGCAACGAGGGAGAGGAAACCGTTCCCACGCTTGCCGAGGGTGAAACCACTGACACGAACAACCCGCAGTAACAGCAAACGGAGCGGCAGGCAAACCGCTCCGTTATTCTTACATTAATAAATAGCTTCGTTATGACCCGCCGTC
>CAMVLW010000047.1 GCA_947168445.1 uncultured Clostridia bacterium | reverse complement strand
ATTAATCCATTTTTTCAATTTCCGCCATCAGCGCGTCAACCAGCCTGTCCTCGGAAACCTTGGCGATGACCTCGCCTTTTTTGAACACCAGACCGCAGCCGTCGCCGCCCGCAATGCCGATGTCGGCTTCTCTCGCCTCTCCGGGTCCGTTGACAACGCAGCCCATGACGGCAACCTTGATATTCTTCTTACAGCCGCGCAGCCGCTCCTCAACCTCGCCCGCGATTTTTACCAAATCAATGCGGGTTCTGCCGCAGGTGGGGCATGAAACAAACTGCACGCCGCCCTGCTGCAAATCGAGCGCCTTTAAAATATCCTGCGCCGCGTAAACCTCGCGCACCGGGTCGGCGGTCAGGGAAACGCGGATGGTGTCTCCGATGCCGTGCATGAGCAGCGAGCCGATACCCGCGGCGGATTTGATGATTCCCATGCGCTCGGTGCCGGCTTCGGTCACGCCGAGATGCAGCGGATAGTCGCACTGCTCGGCGGCAAGCTCATATGCCTGAATCATGGTGGACACGGTGGAGCTCTTCATGGAGAGCACAATGTCGTTAAAATCAAATTTTTCGAGCAGCGACGCGTGATAGAGCGCGCTGTCGCAAAGCGCCTGCGGCGTGGGATGTCCGTATTTCGCCAAAATCTCCTTTTCGAGCGAGCCGGAATTGACGCCGATACGAATCGGAATCCCGCGGCTTTTGCAGGCGTCGGCAACCGCCTTGACGCGGTCGTCGGAGCCGATGTTGCCGGGATTGATGCGGATTTTGTCCACACCCGCCGCGCAAGCCTCCAGCGCCAGCTTGTAATTAAAATGAATGTCCGCGACAACGGGAACGCTGACGGCTTCCTTTAACGCGGGAATCAGCTTGACAGCGTCCATGTCGGGAATCGCGGCACGGATAACCTGACAGCCCGCGTCCTCCAGCTGCTTTGCCTGCCGCACGCTGCCCTCAATGTCGGTTGAGGGGACGTTGAGCATGGACTGAATCGACACGGGAGCGCCGCCGCCGATTAAGATATTGCCTGCTTTTACCAAATTTTTACTGCCCATAGCAAAGCCTCCGCACTAGCCGACCGACGGAAAGTTTCCGGTAATCAGCTTGAAAATATCGTTTCCTGAGATAAATATGATGAGTAGTATCAATAACGCCAAGCCCACGCCGTTGACGATATATTCCACCTTGCGGGGAATCGGGCGGCGGATAATTGCCTCGACAATAAGGAACACAAAGCGTCCTCCGTCAAGCGCCGGGAACGGCAGCATGTTGACAATGCCGAGGTTGACGGTAATCAGCGCCATAATCATGACGATATTGAGCACCGCGTCGCCAAAGCTTGACTGCAAGCCCACAGCGGCAACGTCGGACACCGCCTTGGTGATACCGACAGGACCGGACATGTCGCTGATAGAGAACCTGCCCTGCACCAGCATGGCAAAGGATTTCCAAACGCTTCTCGCCAGACTGAGGGTGCCGGTGAAGGTTTCGCTCATGACCGTGCCGAAGTTCTTTTCCATCGGCTCCACATAAAAGTCCATGGCGACGGCGGGTTCGTCCTTGTCGTTTTTATAGGTGTAAAAGTGAACGTCCTTGAGCAGGACGGAATCGTTTCCGCGCTCCACCCTGACGTCGCCGGTGTAGCGCACGCGCTTTTCGGGTACCTTAAACGCGGGATATTCAAAATCCTTCGGCTTTTCCGCGTTAGCGGTTTTGTAGAAGGTATCAATCAAATCCTGATAGGCTCTTGTCGCTTCTTCCTTGGTTTTTGCCGCGTTGACTTTTCCGGACTCGGCGCTGAGCACCTCATAATAGAGCGTACCCGCCATGTCCTCGTCAATCAGCTTGTTGTCAATCATGGTATAGATGTGGTTGCGCGCTTCCCAAAGGCAGTCCTCCTTGAACACCTCAAGAGAATCGCCGTCCACCTGCTCACAGGGCAAAAGCTGAATTCCGAGCGTCAAATCACGCGAATTCAAAACGGAATAGCCGCCGACGGAGGTGATTTTGTCCCCCACCTTGATTCCGGTGATGGCGGTGAAGGCGTTGGGCGTAAAGGCGGTAACGGTTGTGGAATAGTATTCGCTCTGGCTGACCGTGACGATAAACATCAGCAAAAAGCCGACGAGAATATTCATCACCGCGCCCGCGACAATGATAATCATGCGCTTCCACAGCTTGGCGTTGTTAAAGGCACGCGGGTTTTCGCTCTCCTGATCCTCGCCCTCCATCGCGCAAAAGCCGCCGATGGGAAACAGCCGCAGCGAATAGGTTGTTTCGCCCTTTTTAAAGCTGAAAAGCTTCGGACCCATGCCGAGCGCGAATTCATTGACCTGCACGCCCGAACGCTTTGCGGTGATAAAGTGACCGAACTCGTGCGCGAAAATGATAAATTCAAAAAGAAGCACGCCGATGATAATCAGCGCAATCGTGGTTAATACCTGCAAAAGAATTCCTCCGTTTAGTATTAATACTAGTCTCTGATAAAATACTTTAAAACAGATGTCGATGGAAAATTTTGCAGAACAAGGCGGAGGACGCAGGAATCCTGACGGATTCCGAGGACGACAACGCAGTTCTGCGAAATTTTACACGGCAGATGTTAAAGGATTTTATTAGAGAGTAGTATTAGTTGATTTGCCGCTTGATAACCCTGTTGTTCCCCTTAACGACGGCGGCATAAGCGCCGCCGTCAAAATCATTATTTTACTTTTTCGGTTACATATGCCCTTGCCTGCGCGTCAACATCTAAAATATCCCGGACGCAGGAGGGGGTGAAGTTTTGAATCGAATCCACCGCGCCCATCACAAGCTCTCCGATGTCGAGAAACTTGATTTTTCCCTGACGGAACAGCGCGTTGGCTTCTTCGTTGGCGCCGTTGGCAATCGCTGTTGCCGCGCCGCCCATGGCAAACGCTTTTTTGCACGCGCGCAGACACATAAAGGTGTCGTAGTCCGGCTCAAAGAAGGTAAGCCTGCCGATTTGCGCGAGATTGAGTTCCCGCACGGGGCTTTCACAGCGCATGGGATAGGTAATCGCGTACTGAATCGGGATTCGCATGTCGGGCACGCCGAGCTGGGCGAGCACCGAATTGTCGGTGAATTCCACCAGCGAGTGGATAATGCTCTCGCGGTGCACCACCACGTCAATATCCTCGCCGCCGACCTCAAACAGTCTGCCGGCTTCGATAATCTCCAAGCCCTTGTTCATCATGGTGGCGGAGTCAATCGTAATTTTCGCGCCCATGCTCCAGTTGGGATGGTTGAGCGCCTGTTCCACGGTGACGTTCCTTAACTCGTCAAGCGTTCTGCCGAAGAACGGTCCGCCGGAGGCGGTGAGAATCAGCTTTTTGAGCACCTTTTTGTCGGGCATACCCTGCAAGCACTGGAAAATTGCCGAGTGCTCGCTGTCAACGGGCAGCAGCTTCACGCCGTTTTTCCTGACGGCGTCCGTCACCAAATCGCCGCCCGCAACAAGCGTTTCCTTGTTGGCGAGCGCGATGTCCTTTTTTGCCTGCGCCGCCGCAATGGTCGGCTGCAAGCCCACCATGCCGACAACGGAGTTGAGCACCAAATCCGCCTGCGGCTGCTGCGCCGCCTCAATCAAGCCGTCCATGCCGCTGAGCACCTTTGTATCGGTGTCGGCAAGCGCTATTTGCAGTTCCTTTGCTTTTTGTTCGTCAAACACCACCGCGAGCGCGGGACGGTATTTGCGCACCTGCTGCTCTAAGAGCAGGATATTTTTCGCCGCTGTCAGCGCCGAAACCTGTAACCCCAGCTTGTCGGCAACGTCCAGCGTCTGGGTGCCGATAGAGCCGGTTGAACCGAGAATAGAAATTGTTTTTGTCATCATTACACCATAACAGTCAAAAGAGGAAGCATTTGGCTCAGCGCCACCACCAAGGGAGCGGTGAAGATAATGCTGTCGCAGCGGTCAAGCATACCGCCGTGACCGGGGAAAATCGAGCCGTAATCCTTGATTTTCAGGTTGCGCTTAATCAGCGAAAAGCTGAGGTCGCCCAAAATGGAAATAACGGAATCGAGCAGCGCCAGCACAATCAGCGCAAAGAAGTTGACGCGCACGGAATCGCGCAGGAACACAAACTGGAACAAAAGTCCCATTACAAGCGCGGCTGCAACGCACGCCACCACGCCGCCGAGCACGCCCTCGACGGTCTTTTTGGGGCTGATGTTGGGCGCGAGCTTATGCTTGCCGAAAAAGCTGCCGATAAAGTAAGCGCCGCCGTCCGCCATCCACGGAAGCAGAAAAATCGCAACAAAATAAAAGCTGACGCTCACGCCGTTGGAGCAGCACGCAATCGGAACGGCGGTCATGCCGAACGTAATCAGAACCGTGCCGAACAGCGCGTAGGCGAGGTTCATAAAATGCAGCTTTTTGTAGTAGAAAAGACAGACGCAGAACGCCGCCAGCAAAAACAGATAGGTGATGATGTAGGCAACGGAGCCGTGCAGCACAAAAACCGGCATAAGGAACGAATAAGCCATGCACACAACCGCCAGCGGAATACAGCCGAGCAGCCTCTTGGCATACAAAAATTCGCCCGTCATCACCGCGGTTGCAAGTCCCGCCACAATCCCCAGCAGCGGGTTCCAGAATTCCGAAAGAATCAAAATCAAAAGCACCGCGGGAATTCCGATTGCCGCCGTGAGCAGGCGGGGTTTTAATGATTTCATAACAGTTTCTCCTCAAATATACAAACAATTGCAGCGTCAAACGCCGCCGTAGCGCCGGTTGCGCTGAGAATAGATGCGCAGCGCCTCGTCAAAATCTTCCTTTTGAAAGTCAGGCCACAGCTTGTTCATGATGACAAATTCCGTGTAGGCGGACTGCCACAGCATGAAGTTGGAAATGCGGTATTCGCCGCTCGGACGGATAATCAAATCGGGGTCGGGCTGGCCGGCGGTGTAGAGATAATCCGACACCGTGCGCTCGTCGATTTGCTCCTTATCAAGCCTGCCGCTCTGCACATCCGCGCAGATATTCTTTACGGCGCGCACCATTTCGTCGCGGCTGCCGTAGTTCATGGCGATATTCAGCACCATGCCCCCGCGCGCGGCGGAGCTTTCCTCGTTCTCCGTCATCAGCGCCTGCAGTTCGGGCGAAAAGCCGCTTTTGTCGCCGATAAAGCGCACCACAATGTCGTCGTCCTTAAAGTCGGTCAGCGCCTCCTCCAAATAGGACTTGAACAGTCCCATCAGCGCGCCGACCTCGTCCTCGGGGCGTTTCCAGTTTTCGGTGGAAAACGCGTAGACGGTCAGGTAGCGGATACCTCTTTGAGAGGCGTAGCGGGTGATTTTGCGGAAGGTCTGCGCGCCTTCCCTGTGCCCCGCCTTGCGCGGCAAGCCGCGCTTTTTTGCCCAGCGTCCGTTGCCGTCCATAATAATGCCGACATGCTGCGGAAGAACAATGTCCTCGGGCAGCGCGGACGGTGTGGGGTCTTGTTTCCGTTTAAACAGCGCCATCTTACAGCTCCAGAATTTCCTTCTGCTTTGCAGCGGATGCCGCGTCGATTTTCTTGACGAATTTGTCAGTCAAATCCTGGGTTTTCTTCTCGCCGTTCTTGAGGTCGTCCTCGGTCAGCTCGCCCGCCTTTTTCATGGCTTTGAGCTTTTCAATGGCGTCGCGGCGCACGTTGCGCACCTGCACCTTGGTGTCCTCGGCGATTTTCTGAACGTCCTTGGTGATTTCCTTACGTCTGTCCTCGGTGAGCGGCGGGAACACCAGACGAATCAGCTTGCCGTCGTTCATGGGGTTGATGCCGATGTCGGACTTCTGGATTGCCTTTTCGATTTGTCTGAGAATAGAGGCGTCCCACGGCTGAATGGTGAGGGTGCGCGCCTCGGTGACGGAAACCGCCGCCAGCTGGTTAACGGGAGTGGGCGCTCCGTAGTAATCGACCTTTACCTTGTCGAGCACGGCGGGATTCGCTCTGCCCGCACGGATTTCGGCAAATTCCCGGCACATGTGGTCATATCTTCTGCCCATTCTTTCTTCTGCTTTTTTCAACTGCTCTTTCATGTTAATTTTTACCTCCTAAATCTATGATAAAAGTGAGTGCTTCATGCGTTTATTCCGCTTCGTTGGTGACAACGGTGCCGACGTTCTCGCCGCAAACCGCTCTGTAGATGTTTTCGGGGTCGTCAATGCTGAACACCAGAATCGGCAAATCGTTGTCCTTGCACAGCGCCGACGCGGTGCTGTCCATTACCGCCAGATTCTTGTTGAGCACCTCGCGGAAGGTGATGGTATCGTACTTTTTTGCGCCGGGATTCAGCTTGGGGTCGCTGTCATACACGCCGTCAACCATGGTCGCCTTCATAATGATGTCCGCTTCAATCTCAACCGCACGCAGCGCGGCGGCGGTGTCGGTGCTGAAGAAGGGGTTGCCGGTGCCGCAGCCGAAGATGACAACTCTGCCCTTGTTGAGGTGCGCCATTGCCTTGTTGCGGATATAGGGCTCAGCGACCTCCTGCATGGAGATAGCGGTCATGACTCTGACGTCCAAACCGAACTGCTCCAGCGCGTCGCAAACGCCCAGCGCGTTGATGGTTGTCGCCAGCATACCCATGTGGTCCGCGCGGGTTCTGTCCATTTCACCCGACGCTCTGCCGCGCCAAAAGTTGCCGCCGCCGACAACAATGCCGACCTGCACGCCCGCGTCCACGCACTTCTTGACCGGCTCGCAGATTTTGAGCACGGTGTCAAAATCAATTCCGTGCTTTGCCGCGCCCGCGAGCGACTCGCCGGACAGCTTTAATAATACTCTCTTATATTTTGGTTGCATATATAACACCTCATTGTTTATAGTTGATAATATTATACTATATCTTGCCAATAAAGTAAAGGCGTTTTAAGAAAAATGGGACATAATATGAGAGTGTAGAGTTAAGTGGTAAGTGGTTAGTGGTTAGTGAGTTATAAGTTATAAGTTATAAGTTATAAGATAGCGGTCAGGAAAGGTTTGATTTCCCGACTGTTTTTTTGCAGGTGATTGTAGGGGCGAACCCATGTTGAGGTGTTGTCCAAATCTTTGATTTGGGTAACAACACCCATGCGTTAGCTGTTCGCCCGAACCGCGTTTTCCTATCAAACCATTTTTGCCGCGGAAATGAACGGCTTCCTATCCGCGGGCGAGCAATGCTCGCCCCTACAATCCTCTCTCTCTTATAACTTATAACTTATAACTTATAACTCACCACTTACCACTCACCACTAACCACTAACCACTAACCACTTACCACTTAAAAAAAAGAGGTCTGCCGCAGCAAACCTCTTTTTGAATCATTATAATACCTTTGACAAAAAGTCTTTCAGTCTTGGGCTTTTGGGGTTTCCGAAGAATTCCTCGGGGGCGCTTTGCTCGACAATGACGCCCTCGTCAACAAAGACAACGCTGGTTCCGACCTCGCGGGCAAAGCCCATTTCGTGGGTGACGACAACCATTGTCATGCCTTCCTTAGCGAGCTTTTTCATGACCTCGAGCACCTCGCCGACCATTTCGGGGTCAAGCGCGGAGGTGGGCTCGTCAAAGAGCATGACGTCGGGATTCATGGCAAGCGCGCGAACAATCGCGACGCGCTGCTTTTGTCCGCCGGAAAGCTGTCCGGGATAGGCGTTTGCCTTGTCAGCCAAGCCGACGCGCTCCAGCAGCTCCATGGCGGTTTGCTCCGCCTCTTTTCTTTTCTTTTTCAGAAGCTTGATTGGCGCGAGCGTCATGTTTTGCAGCACGGTTTTGTGCGGAAACAGGTTGAACTGCTGAAACACCATGCCCATCTTTTGGCGGTGCTTATTGATGTCAACGGAGCGGTCGGTGATATCCACGCCCTCAAAGGTAATTCTGCCGCCGGTTGGCTCCTCCAAGCGGTTCAGGCAGCGCAAAAAAGTGGATTTGCCGGAGCCGGACGCGCCGACAACAACCATTACGTCGCCCTTTTTAATCTCGGCGTCAATGCCCTTTAACACATGCAGATCGCCGAAGGACTTTTGCAGTCCCTCCACCTTAATCAGTACATCTTGGTTAGTGGTCACTGTTACGCAGCCTCCTTTCCAGCTTTTTGAGCAGGAACGTCAGAATCATCACGATTGCCAGATAAATCAGCGCCACCGCAATCAGCGGGAAAAACGCCTCATAGGTGCGCGAGCGAATCAGGTTGCCGACATAGGTGAGCTCGGAAATGCCGACATACGCCGCAACGGAGGTTTCCTTAATCAGCACGATAAACTCGTTGCCCAGCGCAGGCAGAATGTTCTTGAACGCCTGCGGCAGAATGATGTGAAACATGGTGCTGCTGTAGTTAAAGCCCAGCGAACGGCTCGCCTCAAACTGTCCCTTGTCAATGGACATGATGCCCGAACGGACAATTTCCGCCACATACGCGCCGGAGTTGATACCGAAGGACAGCACGGCTGCCAGCTCCTTGTTGCGGGAATTGGCAAAAATGATGAAATACATAATCATCAGCTGAATCACCGCAGGCGTGCCGCGAATGACCGTGATGTAGATATTGCACAGCGCGTTGAGAATTTTCAGCAAAACGTCGCCGAAGCCGCGGCTCTTGCGGCCGGCAACGCGCATGTCGTGCGTGGAGCGCACGGCGGCAATCAAAAAGCCGAGCAGAATACCGAGCAGCGCCGCGAAAAACGCAATCCGCAGCGTCGCCAGCAAGCCGTCGAGGAAAAATTGCCAGCGGTCCTGATAGATAAAGGTTTTGTCAAAGCTGTCCGTCAATTCGGAGAAAAACTTTTGAAAGCCGTTGACCTCCGCGGACAGCGCGATTGAATGAAATAACTGCATAAACTGATTTCCTTACCGTAAACGAAAAGCAACGGGCAGACGCAAAACCTGCCCGTTAGCCTTATCCTCTGCTATTACGCCTTGATATACTTTTTGATAATCTCGTCAACCTTGCCCTCAGCCTTAAGCTCCTTGAGCGCGCCGTTGATTTTCTCGGTCAGGTCGCTGCCCTTGGCAACGCAGATAGCATATTCCTCGTTCTCAAAGGGCTCGTCGAGGATTTTCAGACCCTCGTTCTGCGCGACAAACGCCTTTGCGGGCTCGTTGTCGATAACAACCGCGTCAACCTTGCCCTGGGAAAGCGCCAGAACCGCGTCGGCGCCCTTGTTGTAGCGCTCGATGGTCGCGTCCTTGAAGTCGGAAACATAGATGTCGCCGGTGGTGCCCATCTGAACGCCGATGGCTGCCTTTTCGAGGTCGTCAGCGTTCTTTACCTTGTCGCTGCCGTCCTTGACAATAATCACCTGAACCGCGTTGGTGTAGGTGTCGGTAAAGTCGATGGACTGCTTTCTTTCCTCGGTAACGGTCATGCCCGCCATGCCGAAGTCAGCCTTGCCGGAGGAAACCGCGGTGATGATGGAATCAAAGTCCATATCGTCAATCACAAGCGTGTAGCCGAGCTTGTCGCAGATAGCCTGCGCGATTTCAGCGTCGATACCCACAATCTTGTCGTTGTCATAATACTCATAAGGTTCAAAAAACGCGTTGGTCGCCATGTGCAGCTCGCCTTTGGAAGCCTTGCTCTCCTCCGCCTTGCTCTCGGTGGAAGAAGAAGCGGTGCTCTCGGTGGATTTTTTCTCGCCGCTGCCGCCGCAGCCCGCAAGAGCCACCGCAGAGGTGCACATTACAGCGCCCGCGAGGAACGCCGCCAGAATCTTTTTCATGTTTAATACATCTCCTTTTTTCAGTTAATTAATAATATAGCAGACTAAACCGGAAAAATCAAGTATTTTTACACACGAAATGCAAGATTTTCCGCATAAATATTCAATTGCGCAAAGCCGCGTAATATTTTTTTCAAAGAATGTCAAAAGAGGGCTTGATTTTTTCAAAAAAATTTGTTATAATAATGAGCGTTGACGAAACGGAGAGATGTCCGAGCTGGCCGAAGGAGCATGATTGGAAATCATGTGTACGGTAATCACCGTACCAGGGGTTCGAATCCCCTTCTCTCCGCCAAAGAAAAGCAGAGGTACAAACAGTACTTCTGCTTTTTATTTTTTGTCAGTTAACTATCAGGGGATTCGAAGGCGACCGTGCCGAGCGCAGCGAGGTAAAAACAGTCCGGCGGACTGTTTTTAGGGAGAGCGTAGATGCCTCTTTGGCGCTGAACACGCCGCATAAAACGGCGCAGAACATCACGGAAAGCCGAAGTTACCTTCTCTCCGCCAAAGAAAAAATCCTGTCGATTCTTTCGGCAGGTTTTTTCTTTGTATTATTCATTCTTCAGTTTTAAGTCTTCATTTTTCAGTCATGCACGACAGGATTTTAATGAATACTGAAAACTGAAAACTGAAAAACTGTTAAATTATTATTTCCTCCATGAATCTTCTCCTTTCAAGCGGTGGCGAACAATGAAAGAAAACATTTTAATAACTAAATCAATAGACTTTGGCGCTCGAATTGTAAAACTTCACCGTCATCTTACCAAAACAAAACACGAAGCTGTTTTATCAAAGCAGATTTTGCGAAGCGGAACTTCGATTGGCGCGAATATAAATGAAGCACAATACGGAAACAGCAAGGCTGATTTTATCGCAAAGCTGCACATCGCGTTAAAGGAAACTGCCGAAACCGAATACTGGCTGCTTATTCTTCAAAAGTCCGATTATCTGGACGAGCCCGAGGCTCATTCACTGCTGCACGATTGTATTGAAATCAAGCGCATTTTGATTGCGTCCATCAACACCGCAAAAGAATCAAAATAGCAAAAAATTTACAACTCCTTCTTGCAATTTTGCAAAAACTATAGTATGATTGAATTACTCTAAAAGAAGGGCGGTGTGTGATGAAACGGCTGGTGGTTTTTCTCGCTTTGTGTTTGATTCCGCTTTCGGCTTTTCCCTGCTCCGCTGCTTCCGAGGTTTCCTTTTCTCTTGACAGTGTGACATGTCAAAAGAACCGTTTGACTGACCTGGAGCTGCACGCTTCCGGGGATACGCCGCTAAGTGCGGCGCTTTTTTCTTTTTGCTACGATACAGGTATGCTGGAATTCCGTCAGGCGAGCGCTCCGTCAGGCTCGGTGGTGGCTGCCAATGACAGCGGCGGCACCGTGAAGCTTTCTTTTCTCTGCCCGGCGGGAGCGGACGCCGAAACGGGAGCGCCTGTCTTAACGCTGACCTTCAAAACGCTTTGCGAGGGCTGCGCGGAGGTTCATTATGCCGTGTCCGACTGTGTGGATTCCGGTGTGCGGCAGATGAATGTCGGCAGGTGCACGGCGGGTGCGGTGTCGGTTGAAGGTTCCGCGGACAACGCAGCCGCAAAAGCCGAAATTTTCCCCACGAAACAAGGCGCGTCATCAAACACAACAAAAAGCACCGCCGCGTCGCACGCTGTAATGAATAACGATACAACAACCGCTATGAACAGCGTTGGAACAATCGCGGCAGCCAAACGGGCGGAGCCGCCCGCAGCGCTTAGTCTTGTCATTCTCTGCGCGTCGGTTGCGGCTGTTTCCGCGTTCATGGCTGTGCTGCTCTATCA
>CAMVLW010000046.1 GCA_947168445.1 uncultured Clostridia bacterium | reverse complement strand
CCGAATAATTTCATCAAAACAAAGCAAAAGGCTGGCACAGCAATGTGTCAGCCTTATACTACTCTCTGATAAAAGACTTTATCAGAGAGTAGTATTAAAAATTTTCCCTTCACTAATGCAAGATTATGCAATTTTTCGCAAAAAACGCGGGTATAGTGAAGGGAGTGTTTTTTGTGAATGAAACAACGAAAAAACCAAAGGGATTTGTCTGCTATTTGAATAACCATGTCATGCTCAAGCACCTGACCGACAGCGAAGCCGGACAGCTCTGGAAGCTGCTCTACCGCTTTGCGGAAACAGGAGAAGCGGGCGAAAGCGACAGCGGCATGGTGAACATGCTGTTTGATTCAATGTCGCAGCAAATGGAAAAGGACTTTGCGCTCTACGAAAAGCGCTGCAAGGCAAACCGCGAAAACGGCAAAAAGGGCGGCTTGGCAAAGGCTGCCAAATTAGCGAACGCTGGCGAACGCCAAGCCACGCTTAGCGAATCCGGCCAATATAAAGATAAATATAAAGATAAACATAAAGATAAAGATAAACATAAAGATAAAGATAAGGCGTCAGCCGGAGCCGACGCCTTTGCTGCTGCTGACGTTTTGTCGCTTTATAATTTGATTTGTGTCAGCCTTCCGGCTGTCAGCGAGTTGACAGACGAGGAGGTGCGGCTTGTCAATCAGTCACCGCAGGTGGATTTTGAAGCCTACTTCAAGCGGGTAGAGGCATCCTCCTTTCTGTCCGGCAGAAGCGGCAGATGGAACGGCTGCACACTCCGCTGGCTGCTCAGACCCGACACCATTGCCAAGGTGACAAGCGGCTTGTACGACGACCGCCCGAAGCCCAAGCAAAGCACCGCACAGCACAAGCCGTCCTATGATATGCGCGAAATTGAAGCGATTGACACGCTGGACTGGATTGAGTGAGTAGTTAGCGGCAAGTGGCAAGTTATAAGTTATAAGTTATAAGCACCCTTGCGGGAATACCAAAACAAAATGCCGCATACCTATTGGTACACGGCACTTTGTTTTGTCTGTAAAAAATGAGGGGTACAAATACAAGCTTCTGTGTCAGCCTGTATTGAGGAGGGTAGAACAATATACTCGACGGTTGCGGTTCCGTCTTTTGAGTACAGTTATATTAAACACTATCTTTTTGAAAACTGTGTGAAGTTAGGCTGAAAGTCCGTTGAACTTTTCAAAAAACTTTTTCTTTTTTTAAAAATATTTTGAACAAATGTTTGATTTTTGCGAATCGTTGTGCTATAATAGGCATAAGAACATAAGGGCAGGTGTCGCTATGAAACCGTTGAGCAAAAGTCAGCTGAAAATTTTGGATTATCTCAAAAAATGTTCCGCGGACGGGCGTGTTCCGTCGGTGCGTGAAATTTGTGACGAGGTGGGGCTGAGCTCAACCTCCACGGTGCACCACCATCTCAAATCGCTGGAGGAAAAGGGCTTCATCACCCGCGAGCACGGCGTGAACCGCTGTATTCAAATCACCGGCGAGGACAAGGGAATCAGTATTCCTGTGCTGGGCAAGGTTGCCGCCGGCAATCCGATTGTCGCTATTGAGGACGTGGAGTGCTATGTGCCGGTGACGGAACGCCTTGCCAGAGGACGCGAGCTGTTTGCCCTGCGGATTCAGGGCGAAAGCATGATTAAGGCGGGCATTTTTGACGGCGACATTGTGATTGTCAACCGCACGCCTGTTGCCGAAAACGGCGAAATCGTCGTGGCGCTGGTGGAGGATTCCGCCACTGTCAAACGCTTTTACAAGGAGGACGGTCACTTCCGCCTGCAGCCCGAAAACGACGCCTTTGACCCGATTATTGTGGACGAGGTCATCTTGCTCGGCAAGGTGGTTTCGCTTGTGAGAAATTATGAATAGCAGAGGTCTTTGCGATGAAGGAGATAAAAAATATTTGCGTGTTCGGCTCTTCCAGTGAAAGTATCGACCGGGAGTTTTTGGACACAGCCTATGATTTGGGCTGCTACCTTGCAAGCTGGGGCTACCGCGTGATTTACGGCGCGGGCAGATACGGCATTATGGGCGCCGTGGCGCGCGGCGTGATGTTCAAAAACGGCGAGTTGATTGGTATCAGCCCCGACTTTTTTGTGGACAGAAACGTGCTTGTCACGGACTACGGCGAGTTGATTCTCACCAAAAGCATGCGTGAGCGCAAGCACCTGATGGAAGAAAAAGCCGACGCGTTTATCATCTGCCCCGGCGGAATCGGCACGCTGGAGGAATTTTTTGAGGTGCTCACCCTCAAACAGCTTGGCAGACACCAAAAGCCGGTTATCATTCTGAACACAAAGGGCTTTTATGACCCCATGCTCGCCATGATGGAGCAGTCCGTGGACGAAAAATTCATGTCGTCCGAGGTGCACAAGCTCTATTCCGTGGCGAATAACCTTTCCGAAATGTTTATGCAGCTTGAAAGCTACGAGCCGTTTCAGTACGATAAGTACGCGAAAGAGGGATAATATGGACATGTGCGAACAGTGCGCGCATTATGTTGCCGACGAGGAGTTCGGCGATTACTGCGACGTGAATCTTGACGAGGACGAAATGGAAAAGTTCCTCACCCAAAACGTGAAAACCTGCCATTGGTTTCAATTATATGACGAATACAAAATCGTCCGCAAACAAAACTAGCAGCGTGACGCTGCACCCAGTGCGCCTTTGGACAGGTCGGTTTGGTACATAAATCGGTGTAACGGCGCGTCGGAACGCGGGTTTTGATTCGGAGTTCGGAATTCGGAACGCGGGTTTTAATTCGGAGTTCGGAATTTTATTTTACGGAAGGCTTACATTTTGGGGTTGCCCCTGCAACATTCTAATAAAATAGGATAAAACAAACCTGCCATAGCTTGTCAGCCGTGACAGGTTTGTTTTTATTGTTCTTACCCTTTTTGCCGATAGCGGCAACGGTTGTTTAGGGATATACTCTGTAGAGAGCGTTGTAGTTCTGATTAAAGTTGTTTGCCCAGAAGGTGGTGCCGTTTACGGTGTAGGATACGCAGTACGCAAAGCCGGTGGTATCAAAGGTGTTTTCTTGGATGTTGGCAGTCCAGTTCTCGGTGCCGTTTTCGTTGGTGCTTACATAGTGCATGGGAATGTCCTTGTAGGAAGCCCAGTTGTCAACGGTGTATCTCACCTTAACGTCCTTGTGATACGCATAGTTCTGCAGCGTAGCATAAATGGTCTGGTTGGGCAGGTAAATCAAGCCGCTTCTGTTTACGGTGATGGGAGCGGTGCCGAGCGCTTCGCTCTTGTAGTTCTTGCCGTTGTTGTTGTCCCAGGTGGTCACGCCGTCCGCAACATACTTAATCGCGTATTCGGTGTTGTAGCTGGTGATGTAAGCCTTCCAAAGCTTGGAGCCGTCGCTCAGGGTGGTGAAGTATTCAGCGTCGCTGTCTCTCCACTCCTGACCCTTGAGGTAGTTGTAGTGAACAGTTACCTGCTGGTTCGCGGCGTTATCCTTGGTCTGCACATACACATAAGTGCCGGTGATACCGTACTTGCAGAAGTAGGTCTCGGTGGAATACATCTTTACGGTGCCGGTTGCCGCGCTTGCGGTCGTGCCGGTGAACATAAAGAACGCGCATACGAGAATGCTCAATACAGTAACGATAGAAATCATTTTTTTCACAGAATTATGTTTTGTCATGTTTTTTCTCTCCCTCAAAAAACCTTTTGATTTTGTGATTTGCATGAATGTTTGTTTGGGCGTTTGTCGCCTCACAATTTGGGATTATACAACATGAACAAAAAGAAGTCAAGTGGCTTGTGCATTATAGCTGAAATTTTGGCACCCATTCGTAAACATGCCCAAATTTCGCAAAGAGAATTTATGCAATGTGCGTAGTCTTTTTGAGCGCGGAATGGGAACTTGGATAATTTACACAAAGCAAACCTGTTAGAAATATGAAACATGCACAAAAAATCGTTAAACTTTTAACGGCAAAACCGCGCGGAGTGGTGAAATTTATCTGAAAAACTGACATTCCACATTCCACTTTCCACACTCCACTCTCAGCACAAAAAGGGCGGAAAGCCGAAGCCCTCCGCCAAATACATGTCTGTAAATTTTAAAACTTCATTTCCTCCCACAGCAGGAACGCATAAATCGCATAAATGCGGTTCCAGAGCAGGGCTTCGCCGTCGAGGTAGCGCTGCCACATGTCCTTTAACACATCCTGGTTGAAGAATTTCTGCGAGCGCCCGCCGAACAGCTTGTCCGCGATTTGCTTGCGGAAGCGTTCGTCCGAGAGCCACTTGCGCACAGGCACGGGAAAGCCCACCTTTTTGCGGAACGCCGCCTCATAGGGCAGCTTGCTGCTTGCCGCCTTGCGGAACACCATCTTGTTCTGCTCGCCCTCAAACTGATATTCCGGGGGAATCTGCCGCGCCACGTTGAACAGGCGCAAATCGCTGAACGGCGTGTGCAGTTCAATGCCGCAGGCGGTGCTTGTGCGGTCGGTGTTGAGGTAGATGTCGCCTTCCAGCCACAGCGAAATGTCAATGGTCAGCTTTTGCGACAGCGGGTGCTGTCCCTGTACCTCCGCCCAAAGCGGCGCAACGGGGTCAACCGCCTTGACCGCCGGGTCAAAGTCCTTCATCAGCGACTTGACAACCTCCTCGGACATGATGTGCGAGCAGGTCAGGTATGTCCAGTCGGACGGCAGCTCGCGCTTGTGGGCGTTGTAGCCGCCGAAAAATTCGTCAATGCCCTCGCCGGAATAGACCACCTTGGCGTGCTTTTCGACTGCCGCACAGCCCAGCGAGAATGCCACCGCCGAGGCGTCGCCGAGCGGCTGACCCATCTTGTCCATGACCTCGGGGATTCGCGCGAAGTATTCGCCGGGCGAAATCATCTTCACGTTGAAGCCCTTGCCGAGATATTCCGCTGTTTCGCGCGCGAGAGCGGATTCGTCAAAGCCCGATTCCTCATAGCCCACGGTGTTTGCCGCCTGCGCGTCGCCCGCCGCCAAAAGATAGGACGAGTCCACGCCGCCCGAGAGGAAACTTTCCTTGTAGGGCAGAGCACTGTCGGCGCGTTCCTCGCCGAGAATCTCCTCCACGACCGCCTCGACTTCCTTTGCCCATTCGTCGGCGGTTTTGGTTCTGTCGGGCGCGAATTCGGGCTTGAAATAGCGCGTCAGCTTAACGCCTTCGCCGTCCCATTCAAGATAGTGACCGGGGCGCAGCTTGAAAATGTTTTCGTAAAAGGTTTCCTCACCGATGGGATAGCCGTAGAATAAGTATTGCTGCAGCATGCGCATGTTAAGCTTTTTCTCCACCCGCGGGTCGGCGGCAAGCGCGTTGATGTCGCCGGAGCAGAGCAGCTCGCCCTGCGCCACGGTGTAGAACATCTGCTTTTGACCCACCTGGTCGCGGAACACATAGAGTCTTTGCGCGTCGCTGTCAAAGAGCGCAAACGCAAACGCGCCGTAAAGGTGTTCGGGCAGGCTTGTGCCCCATTTGGCAAAGCCCTGCTTTAAAATTTCCTCCTCGCGCTGTTCGCGGCTGAGCGGCGTAATATGAAGCGCGTCGCAAAGGCGCCGGTAATTGCGGATATAGCCGCTGAAATAGCGGACTTGTAAAGAATCGGCAGTTGTCATAAATGAACCTCCGTTATTTTTTTCGTTAAAATTATAACATTTTGCGAGGGCTAAGTCAATTGACAAATGAAAATTGAGGCGGAGAGGCTTGCTCTCCGCCTTTTGCTTGTTTTTTCTTCGCGCGGCTCAGGAATCGAAGAAATGCCTGCCGTCGCCGGTGACAAGGCGCTCTGCCTTGGGATATTCAAAGATGGCGGGATTGTCCGCGTTTGCTTCCAGATATGCCGCGAATTCCGCCGCGTACCATTTTGCCATGCCGAGGTTGTGCATGAGGTAATGCCCGCAGTTCACCGGCGCTGCGCCGGGAACCTCCTCTGCGTTTTCAACGGCTTTAAAGGCGCTGAACAGCAAACCGAAAATCTCGCGGGGCGGGCGGCTGCCCTTGAGAATCAGGTAAAAGCCTGTCAGACAGCCCATCGGACCCCAGTAGATAATCTCGTCCTTCCAGTCGGGGTCGTTGCGCAGAAAGGTGGCGATAATGTGCTCCAGCGAGTGCATGGCAGCCACATCAATCACCGGCTCGCGGTTCGGCTTTTTCAGGCGGACGTCATAGGTCGTCACCGTTCCCGTGCCCACCGTGTCAACGCGGCTGGTGAAAATGCCGGGGATAATTTTTGTGTGGTCAACAGAAAAGCTCTGAATCAGTTCCATGTGGTTTTCTCCTTTCAAATAACATCATACCAAATTTTGCGGCGGTTGTCCATAGAAAACAAGCGGCAAATTTCGTCTTGACGATTACTGCGGAAAAGGGTATCATAGACATATAAAGCATAACGGGGGATACATCATGGACATTGAAAAAATCATCAGGGAAATGACGGCGGAGGAAAAGGCGGCGCTGGTTTCGGGCACGGATTTTATGTATACCAACCCGGTTCCGCGCCTGAAAATCCCGAGCCTGTGCATGTCGGACGGACCGCACGGCGTGCGCAAGCAAATCGGCGGCAGCAGCGACGGTGTGAGCCATTCGGAGCAGGCAACGGCGTTTCCCACGGCGGCGGCAACCGCTTCAAGCTGGAACCCGGACGTGACCCGCAGAATGGGCGAGGCAATCGGGCGAGAGTGCCGTCACTACGGCGTTCACACCCTGCTGGGTCCCGGCGTGAACATCAAGCGCAATCCCCTGTGCGGCAGAAATTTTGAATATTTCAGCGAGGACCCGCTGTTTGCGGGCGTCATGGCGGCGGCGGAAACAGAGGGCGTGCAGGCGCAGGGCGTCGGCGTGTGCCTCAAGCACTTTGCCATGAACAACAGCGAAAACTACCGCTTTATGGGCAACTCCGTCGCGTCGGAAAACACCGTCCGCCGGCTGTATCTAAAGCCCTTTGAGTATGTTGTCAAAAAGGCGAAGCCCGCCGCGCTGATGTGCGCCTACAACCAAATCAACGGCGTGTTCTGCTCCGAAAACAAGTGGCTGCTTACGGATGTTTTGCGCGGTGAATGGGGCTTTGACGGCGTTGTGATGACCGACTGGGGCGCTGTGCACGACCGCGTGGCGGGCGTAAAGGCGGGACTTGATTTGGAAATGCCCGGCGACACCGCCGTTTGCCGACGGTGGATTCTCGACGGAATCGCGGACGGCTCGCTCCCAAAAGAGGACTTGGACAAGGCGTGCCGCAATATTTTGAAATGGATTGACAAGTACGTGCAGCCCGCCGACCCTGCTCCCGTGGATTGGCAGGCGCACCATGCGCTGGCGGCGGAGCTTGCCGCCGAATGTGCAGTGCTGATGAAAAACAACGGCGCGCTTCCCCTGAGCGGCGGCGAAAAACTGCACATCACCGGGGAATTGTTTGAAAACATGCGCTATCAGGGCGCGGGAAGCTCCCAGATTAACCCGACGATGGTGACAACCGCGGCGGACGCCTTCCGCGAGCGCGGAATCAAAAATTATCCGCTTGAAGCCTGCGACAAGGTTTTGGTTTTTGCGGGACTGACCGACGAATATGAGTCCGAGGGCTGTGACCGCGAAAATATGCGCCTGCCGCAGAACCAGCTCCGTCAGATTGACAGCCTGTGTGACAGCGGCAAAAGGGTGGTTGTCGTCCTGTTCGGCGGCTCCCCGGTTGAACTGCCGTTCTTTGACAGGGTTGACGCGGTGCTCAATATGTATCTGCCGGGTCAAAACGGCGGCACAGCGGCGGCTCAGCTGCTTTTCGGAGAAAAAAATCCCTCCGGCAAGCTGGCGGAAACATGGGCGCTGCGCTATGAGGACGTGCCGGGCGCGGCGGATTTCGGTAAGAAAATCACCGAGGTCTACGCCGAGGGCACCGGGGTCGGCTACCGTTACTTTAACAAGCGCCATATCCCCGTGCGCTGTCCGTTCGGCTTCGGACTCAGCTACACCACCTTTGCGCATTCCGGCTGGAAGGAAACGGACGGCGTTTACCGCGAAACCATCACCAACACAGGCGACCGCTCCGGCTCGGAGGTGGCGCAGCTGTTCATTGACGGCGAACTGCGGGCGTTTCAAAAAATCAGCCTGAATCCCGGCGAGAGCAAAACCGTTGAACTGGTTCCCGAGCCTGCGGACAGCAAGGTTTATTCCGACGCCTGCACCGTTCCCGAGGAACCGCCGAAATTCCCCGTCACAATGGAATCCCGCTTTACGGATTTGCGGCAGACCTTTATCGGGCGCAGAATTTTTAACTTTGCCATGAACACGCCGAAGAAAATGGAGGCGGCGGCAAACAAGCTGCCCGACGGCGCCGAAAAGGACAACAAAATCAAGGGCGCGCAGTTTATGCGGAGAATTCTTGAAACCAACTCGCCGCGCTCGCTGACAATGACCTCCGGCAAAACCGTGCCGTATAACTACGCGCAGGCGTTTGTGGAGCTCACCAACGGACATATCCTAAGGGGGCTCGGCTTGTTTTTCAAAAAAATCAAGGTGCCGAAGCTGCCCAAGGACGAATAAGGAGATTATGATGAAAACACTTTGCTTATACTACACCCGGACGAACAAAACCAAAGAGGTGATGGAGCGGCTTGCCGCCGTTCTCGGCGCGGACCTTGCGGAATATTCCGACGGCAGGGACAGAAGCGGGGTTTTCGGCTATATCGGCGCCTGCTTTGCCACCGTCAACAACACGCTGCCGCGGATGAAGCTGCAAAACGGCGTTGATTTAAAGGCGTATGACCGCGTGCTTATCGGTATGCCGGTGTGGGTCGAGGGACCCTGCGCCGTGGGCAGAGCCTTCATCAAGAAGTATCGCGACAGCCTGCCGTCAGACGTTTTCTATGTGGTGACGCACATGGGCGACAGGGATTATCTGACAAAAATCCAAGCGATGGACGACCTGCTGGGCAGACCGTCGGCGGGTCAGTTTTCCGTTAAAACCAAGGAAAACGACTATCTCAAGGAAAGCGAGGAATACGCAAAAAACCTGTCCTTGTTTTGTTGACTGTTTTCTTGGAATATGATATTATTGTGCTAAAGACTGCGGCGACAGCCGCAACATAATAAATGAGAGGAATGAGTTTGACATGAAGAAAATCAAGGCAATTCTTTTGGCGGCGGCAATGACGCTTCCGCTGACGGCGTGCGCCGCTCAGCAGCCCGACGCAGGCAAGGCGGCTGCGGATAACCGCGAAACGGTGTATCAGGTGGCGCTTTTGCAGTCGCTGACGCAGGGCTACTACGACGGCATTATTAAGGTGAGCGAACTCAAAAAGCACGGCGACACGGGTATCGGCACCTTTGAGGGTGTGAACGGCGAGATGATTGTGCTCGACGGCAAGGTGTATCAGGCGCTCGGCGACGGCACGGTGAAGGAAGCGGACGACAACGAAACCGTTCCGTTTTCCAACGTGACCTTTTTTGACAAGGATTTAACCGCCCCGCTCTCGCAGATGAACGACATCAACAGCCTCAAGGAAGCCCTCACAAAGACCGTCAACGAAAACGGCAAAAACCTGTTTTATATGGTGAAAATCAACGGCACCTTTGAAAAAATGAACGTGCGCAGCGAGCTGAAGCAGGAAAAGCCCTACAAGAGCCTTGACAAAGCGCTGGCAACCGACCAGAGAGAGTTTAATTATGAAAACATCAAGGGCACCATTGTGGCGCTGTATTGCCCCGATTATATGGGCGGGCTCAACACGCCGGGCTGGCACTTCCATTTTATCTCGGACGACAAAACAAAGGGCGGTCACATTCTGGAATTAGCCTTTTCTTCCGCCGAGGCGGAGTTTGACGCAACCCGCGATTTTGACATGTATCTGTCGGATAATTCCGAATTTCAGGGAATGGAACTGGCAAAGGACGTCAGCGACGCAATCAAAAAGGTGGAAACCAACGAAAAATAACCGCTAAGGAAGGAACCGCAAAATGAAATCGAATAAAATTTATCAGGCTTCGACATTACAGGCGCTGGCACTCGGCTATACCCGCCCGGTGGTGACCGTGCGCGAGTTGATGGAGCACGGCGACACAGGACTCGGCACCTTTGAGCATGTGGACGGCGAGATGATTATTCTCGACGGCGTTTGCTATCAGGCAAGACAGGACGGCAGCATTGTGCGCTCGGAGGAAACGGCGGGCGTGCCCTTTGCGGTTGCCGGGTCGGTGAAGGGCGGCAGAGAATTCACTATCGGAGAAATGCCGGATATCGCCGCCATCAAACAGGAACTGACCCTGAAAATCGAAGAGGACTTCGGCTTGAACAGTATCCATATCGCGCGGATTGACGGCTTGTTTCACACCGTTCACGCCCGTGCCGGAGCGCCCTACCGTTCGCAGCATGTTTCGCTGAAGGACATTCTTTCCAAAACCCAAAAGGACTTTTGCTTTGAGAAAATCCGCGGAACGCTGGTGTGCGTGTATTATCCCGATTATATGGACGGAATCAACGCCGCGGGCTGGCACATGCACTTTTTGTCGGAGGACAGAACGCTCGGCGGGCATGTGTTCGAGGTGTGCTTCACCGAGGGCGACTGTCTGCTGCAAAAAATGGACAGAATCGAAATCCAGCTCCCGCGCGAAGCCGCGTTTGACACCTACTCGCTGAAGGAAGCCTCTCAGGACGAGATTGAGGAAGTGGAGCAGGGAAAAGGCTGATGAATTGAACAAGCCGCCGTGAAAGGCGGCTTGTTTTTTTGCCGAAAAACTATATTTGCAAAAATAAAACAAAAAATGCGTGTAAGCAGCTTCACTTCTGCTTACACGCTTTTTTACATCATTGTGAAACGGCGGGTCTGCGGCGCTTTCGCAAAACGCTTTCGCTTTGCGCAGCCTGCCGCAGTCAGCTATTTCGTATAGACAGTAAAATATTCCGGCGGCACAGCCTTTGCCTGCCACACGCCGTTTGAGGAGAGGCAGAGTTCGTTGCCGTCGTTCTTAAAATCTCTTGCGCGGATTTGCAGCACAACCGGCTTGCCGTGCCTGCTTCCAACCTTGACGGCTGTTTCGTAATCGGGAGAGATATGCACAAATTGCCGCGTCATCGGCTTCAAGCCCTCCCGCATAATCGCGTCGAGAAATTGGGCGGCGGTGCCGTGATACAAAAACTCCGGCGGTTCGGGCGATTCCATTTCTATCACCACGCCCGGAATGGAATGTCCTTGATTGGCGCGGATTTTTGCGCCGCTTTCATCAAAGGAATACCGCCCTTTTTTGTCCTCGGCAACAATCTGCTCCAACATCTCGCGGTCAAATTCGGGATACCGCTCGTTAAGCGCTGTGATGATTTCCTCAACATCAGCCCAGCCTCCGTTCAGGTCGATATACAGCGGATCTTGACAGTGCCGCAGCATCCACGACAGCTTCACACTTATGCGTTTTAAGTTCATTTTGATTCCTCCGTTTTATCTGTCGAGGGATTGGCTGCGAGCAATTCCTCCAGCGTCCTCGGCGCGTAATTCATGTAATCCATCATACATCCGACGTTGATGATTTGCGCCGGAATTTCCGTTTGCCGCAGCTCCTGTTTCCATTTTTCAATAAGCTCCCACTCGCGTGTGTTGTGCACATGACCGTACAGCATGACCGCGCCGTAGTGCTGGCGGTTATAGAACAGCATGGGGTAGTGGCTCAACACCACAAAGATTCCGCCGTCTGTGATTTCCGCGTAGTCGGCGACGGATTCCCATTCCTGCCCAAGCCGCCCTTTTACACGGTCGTGATTTCCCTTGATTAAATGCTTTTTGCCGTTCAGCCTGCGGAGAATTTCAAGGCTTCGTTCCTCGCCCTTGAAAAACGCGTCGCCGAGAACATACACCGTATCCTCACCGGAAACTCGCGCGTTCCAATTCTTTATCAGCGCTTCGTCCATCTGCGCGACAGTATCAAACGGGCGCTTGTCATACCGCATGACATTGTTATGCCCAAAGTGCATATCGGAAATATAGTAAATCATTTGTACCTCAAATCATCAGAGAATTTTTCTGTGGTTAAACTGCATTATACTCTGTTTCGGGCGTTTGTCAAGTGATTATTTGAAATATAATAATTGCGGCGCTAAACAAAGATAACACAAAACTCCGCAACGCCATACTCCGGTGTTGCGGAGTTTTTATTAGAATATCAGCGGATTTTTGGACGGGTTATGCTCCAAAAAAGGGATGTTTATTTATATCATAATTAATAATTATTTG
>CAMVLW010000045.1 GCA_947168445.1 uncultured Clostridia bacterium | reverse complement strand
ATTTTTTCCAGCTTGGAGACCGGGCGCAGCTGTTCCATAACAACCGCGCGCTCTTTTTTGGTAGTGAGCGCTTTCATAATCGGCGGCTGGATAATCGGCACCAGCGCCATGTAGGAATACGCCGCAATCGCGATGGAGCCGAGCAGCTCAGGCGCAAGCTTGGTGGTAACGAAAATCGCGGTGGGACCGTCGGCACCGCCGATAATGGCGATTGCGCCGGACTGCGCCTCGGAAAAGCCGAGGAAAATCGCGCCGGTGAAGGTGACGAAGATACCAATCTGTGCCGCGGCGCCGAGAATCAGGCTCTTGGGGTTGGAAATCAGCGGACCGAAGTCGGTCATGCAGCCGATACCGAGGAAAATCAAGGGCGGGTAGATACCCAGCTTGACGCCCTGATAGAGATAGTAGAGCAAGCCGCCGTACTGCGGGTTTTCATAATACCACACGCCGTTTATCATTTGCGTGGCATGCCCCGCCGCGGCAGGGTCGTCTGCCCCGCTCATTTTTACAAGCTCCGTCGCGGGAGCCGCCATAATTTCGGGATAGAGGTTAACAAGCAGCATACCGAAGGCAATCGGCAGGAGCAGCAGCGGCTCATACTGCTTTTTGATTGCGAGATACAGCAAAAAGATGGACACCGCAATCATGATGTAGTTTTGCCAGTTCAGGCTGACGAGTCCTGAGCTTTCGAAAATGCCGCGAATCGCGTCAAGAAAGCCGTTGATAATTTCCATAAACAGCTACACGTTCCTTTCTGTAATGATTTAAAACGGGCGCGTATTGTCGAGAATACCTGCATTCGCCCAAGCAGAACGTCCGCCGTTCGCCTTTTTGATACTCTTGATACGGGGCTGTGCCGCAGAAGGCATGGTCGCCGCCACAGCCGCCGCAATCACAGCGACAATTTCTTCGGGAATGTCGTCGTCCACCGCCGGAGGCGTGACATAAGCGGGCTTTTTGATGATATGAACGCCGCTGTCTGCATCGACAGGCTCCATCACTCTCTCTTTTCTTTTGGCGCGGTTGTCCGCAGCCCTTTGTGCGCCGGCAATGACCGCGCTGTAAATTTTGATAATCAGAATCAGCAAAAACAGCATGGCAAACACCACGACAAAGCCGGTCAGAATGACCTTTGCCGCCGCGATTGACTTTTCGGACAGGCTTAACTCCGCCGCGATTTGCGCTGCCGTTTGATAGCCCGATAGAACCATATTAAGACCTCCAAGCAAAGAAATTCGCATACATATAATATTATACTTCCTTTCCGCGGTTTTTGCAATATCAAAAGTGATTCAGGATTTTTTTCGTCAAGATAAACAAAAAGCAGAGGGATTCCCTCTGCTTTTTCTCTGTTATTATCATTACAGGATAATGCAAATCAAGCCGTTGCAGCCGTCGTTAATCACGCGCTCAATGGTTCTCGCGATTTTCTTCCGCGCGTCGGCGGGCATACGGCTGAGCTTGTTGTGCAGGCCCTCGTTGACAAGCTCGTGCACGGACTTGCCGAAGATGTTGCTCTCCCAAATACGTTCGGGGCTCTCCTCAAATTCCTTTAAGAGATAGCTTACCAGCTCCTCCGACTGCTGCTCGCTGCCGACAATCGGCGTGACCTCGGTTTCGGTTTCGACGCGCATCATGTGAATGGACGGCGCGCTCGCCTTTAGCTTAATGCCGTATTTGCCGCTTTGCTTGATGATTTTCGGTTCGTCAAGCGTCAGCTCGTCAATCGCGGGCATGACAATGCCGTAGCCGGTGTCGCGCACCTGCTCATACGCCTGCGCGATTTTGTCAAACTCCCGCTGCTTTTGCGAGAGCGTGCTGACGCAGTTCATCAGCGCGCACTCGTCGGCAATGTCCAGCCCGGTTTCCTCGGAGAGCACGCGGTAAAACAGCTCCGGGTGCAGCCGCAGTTTGACGGTTGCCGTGCCGCTGCCCAAGTCAAGCCCGGCAAGCTCTGCTTCGGAAATATGCTCGCCCTCGCTAAGCTGCGCTGCCGCCTGTTGGATTTCGCGGATTTTCTCCACCGGCTCCGCCGCGCTGCGGATAGCCTCAAAAACCGCCGATTTCAGCCAGTGGTCGCGGCGCAGCGTGACAACCCACTTGGGAATGTCGAGCCGGATTTCGCGCACCGGGAACTCAAAGAGCAGCTGGGCGAGAATCATCTTGATTTCGTTTTCGCTGAGCTCCATGCAGCTTACGGGCAGCACAGGCACCTGATGCCGCGCGGAAAGCTCCTCCGCCATCTGCTTTGCCGCCTTTGACGCGGGATTGGCGGAATTGAGCAGCACGATAAAGGGCTTGTTAATCGCCTTTAACTCGTTGATTACACGCGCTTCGCTTTCGAGGTAATCCTCACGCGGCAGGTCGCTGATGCTGCCGTCGGTAGTGATTACCAGCCCGACGGTGCTGTGGTCGGTAATCACCTTGCGGGTTCCGATTTCCGCCGCCTGCTCAAAGGGAATCGCCTCCTGCGCCCACGGCGTTTTGACCATGCGCGGACCGTCGTCCTCGGTGTGACCGAGCGCGCTGTCAACGATATATCCCACGCAGTCAATCATGCGCACCTTGAAGGTGGTTTTGTTGCCCAAATCCACCTCGACGCTTTCCTCCGGGATAAACTTCGGCTCGGTTGTCATGATGGTTTTGCCCGCGGCGGACTGCGGCAGCTCGTCGAGCGTGCGGTTATAGACGTTCTCGTCGTGAATATTCGGCAGCACCAGCGCGTCCATAAAGCGCTTGATAAAGGTGGATTTGCCGGTTCTGACGGGACCGACCACGCCGATGTAAACGTCGCCGTCCGTGCGGCGCGAAATGTCCTGATATACGTTTCTCTCTTCCATTGTTCTCCCTCCTTACAGCTTGGGAATCAGCAGCATTTTGTCGCTGTCGAGCACCGCTTCCACCGGCGCGTTTTCACTCAGCAGCAGCGCGGGCTTGGTGCTGTGCGCCTTTGCGATTTCCCACAGCTTTTCTCCTGCCGAGGCAAAATAGAGCACCAGCGCGCAGCCGTCGCGGGAAACGGGTCTGTCCTCAAAAATCTCTACGCCGCAAACCGCGTCGGTTGTTTCGGATTGCAGCGCGCCGCCCTCGATTTTCAGCTCGCAGCGAATGTCAATGCTGTTTTCGTCGGACAGGCGGTAGCTGATACTGAGCACGCGCGCGCAGTCAAAGAGCATGAGGTTGCAGCCCTCGGCAGAAGGCAGCGGGCGCTCGTATTCGCAGCTTCGCTCGACAAACACCGGGAAGTTTTCCTCGTTGAGCGCGAGGATACAAAGGTTGATTTTTCCCTTTGCCGTCAGCCCTCCTTCGGCGGGCGCCGCGTCAAGGGTGACAAAATCGGCGTAAATATCGAGCACCTTGCTGATTTTGGCGTTGTCGATTTTAGCGGTGAGCTTTTCCATGAAGGTGTCGCTGACCGCCCGCGCCTGCGCGACGCTTTTTAACGGACAAAGCTGCGGCGCGGCGGCAAATTCCGTTGAAAAGGCGTCGGTCACCACCTGCTCGGCAGCGGACAAATAGCCCTGTGCCGACACACACAGCGCGGCGTCAAAGGCAATGGCGGGCTTGTCGGACAGCACATCATTTTTCAGGCGGATGTCATAGGACAGCACCTCGCAGCAAATCAGGTTGTCAGTGTCGTCGCCCATGCCGGCGCAGTCGATAATCTGGCTGAACGGCAGAAGGTAGTCCAGCTTGGCGGTCTCCCCTGTTTCAAGATTTGTCAGATAGAACAGCCGCACGCCGATTTCGCCGTTGAGCATCAGCTTGCCGCTGACCGCCTTTGCGTCTGTCACGCCCGCTGTCACCTTGGAATAGAGCACGGCTTCCACAGGCGGCTTGTCGGCAACGGAGATTTCCTCGCTGACGGTGAACTGCTCCTGACAGTTGGATTTGAGGTCGGCAAGGCGCATATTCTGCGTGAGGATTTCCAGATTTTGCTCCTTCGGCGGTGCGTACAGCTCGTTTTTCTGCACGGCAATCACCTTGGCATAAAGCGAAAACGCCCCGTGAATCACCATGCGCCGCGGACTGAGCGCCCGGCAATTGATATACTCCGACTTGGTTTTTGTCAGCACAATGTCGTTTTCTCCCTCATCTCTGACGGTGAAGCTCTGCGAAAAGGTGACGGAATGTTCGCAGCAGCGAATGGTCTTTTTGCCGCTTTCCACATAGAGAACGCTGACAACGCACACGCCGTCAATTTGCAGCTGACCGCCGGAGAGGGCTTTCGACTGAATTTTGGGGGTGAGCGCGCATTTCAAGATTTTTTCAATATCGGGGCAGTAATCGGGCAGCGTTAGGTCAACGTCCGCCAATTGTTCGGCAACGGTGTTCAGCACCGTCAGCGGCGTGCAAAACGCCCGGTTATCCTGATGAAGCTCCATGATTTTCTCTCCTTCTTTTTTGTTCTGTTAATAGATATGAAGGAGCGGCGGCGAATATGCAAAAAACTCCCGCACCAAAACGGTGCGGGAGCATATACGTTGAAATATGTACCGGAATCAGTCGGCAAGCTTGGAAATCATGCCCGCCGTATATCTCTGGATGGTGAGAACATCCTTGATGCTCACTCTGCCGTCGTTGTCCGCGTCCGCAGCGCGCATTTGCGCGGAACTGAGGGTGATGAACTCGGCAAGGTAGCGCTGAATCATTGTTGCGTCGTTGATGTTGACAACGCCGTTCTGGTCAACGTCGCCGCGCAGGATGCTGTTCTCATAAACCTCGGAGCCGGTGGAAGCGGAGAATTTGCTGAAGCCGGAAACGCCGGTGATGTTCTGCTTGGTGCTGTCCTTCACCACATACGCCTCTTTGGTCTGACTGCCGCTGACGTAGCCGACGCTCAGGAACTGAACGTCCAGATTGACGGCAGTTTCGCCGGTGCCGATCGCCTTGAAGTTAAAGACAACAAAATCATCCATTGTGTTGTAGGGGATGGGCGACAGTCCGCTGTAAATGCAGTTGACCGCGCCGGTGGACGCCTTGTAGGTCGCGTTGTTGCACTTGGGCATGTAAGCGCTCTCATACTGCAGCTTGCTGCTGTCGTAGGTCATTCTCCACTGGGTGTTGACCATACCGAAGTTGGATTTGAGCTTGTAGGCAACGGAAATCTTCTTGCCGGTATCAAACACCTGCTCGTTGGAGAGGAAGTAGTTGGATTTTGCGGTGACAATCAAATCGCCGGAGATAACCTCTCCGCCGCTTGTCACGGTAGAGGTAGGTGTGATGGAAGCGCCGTAGAAGCCGGAAACAGAGGAAATGTCCTTCTTCACGCTGTTTTCAACAGGAGAAGCCAAAATAAGGCTGCCGTTGCTCTTGTAGCCGATATTGAGCTCCTCAACCGTCAGCGCGACCTGAGTGCTGCCGGTGCCGATAACCTCAAATTCCGCGTTGACAAAGGTCTTGCCGCCGCTGAAGCTGTAGAGGCTCTGCGCGTCGGTAAAGTTGCCGTAGATGGGATTGCCGGAAGCGTTCACGGTGCCGCCGCAGGTGCAAAGGCTGTCGGCTGCGGTTTTCAGTCTGAGCTTGGAAGCGTCATAGCTGAGGTTCCACTGGGCGCTCGCTACGCCGAAATTGGAAGTGAGTTCATACTTTACGGTCACGGTGTCGCCGACCTTGAGGTTGGAAACCGTGTTGCCGGAGAAGTAGTTGGAAGTGGAATTCACGGTCAGCGTGTCGGAAACCGGATCGGGCGTTGTGGGCTGTGTGGGTGTTGTGGGAGTGGTGGGTGTGGTAGGCGTGGTCGGCTGGGTAACGGGAACGGGAGTGTCGCCCTGCTTGCCGATTCTCGCAAAGCTTGCGGTAACGTTATCCTCGTCGCTCTTTTCAAAGCTGTTGTTTTCCTGTGAGCCGGCAGCGTCGTCCTTATCGGCGTTGTCGTTCATGGAAAGGTCGTAGGGAAGGCTGTCCAGAGCGGACTTGCCCATTGTTGCAATAACCATCGCGCCTATTCCGTTAGAGGTGACGTCGCTCTTGGTGATTCCGAGCTCACTGTACGGAATAGAAACCTCATAGAAGAAATCCATTGAGCCGGATTGATGACCCTTGGTGTTGAAATCGACCCATGCGGCGGATTCGTTACACATATCGCCTACCACGCGGTTGTTGTTCTCGCCGTAAGCGCCGTTGATTCCGTTCACCTTGCTGCTGAGAATGCCCTGACCAAAGCCCATCTTAACCTTGGAGCTGCTTCTGTCATAAATCTCCTTGGCGTTCACGCCGGAAGCATTGCCGCTGTAAACAAACGGACCGTTTCCGCCCTTAGTGTTGATGGAAATAATTCTGTTAAAGCTGTTCTCAATGGTAAGTCCGGAGTTCCAGAGCGTTCCGCCTGTCTGGAGCTGTCCGCTGTTTCCGATAGCATCGGATGACTTGCCGGTGTCAATCACGATAAAGAACGGAAATTCCTGCGTAAGAAAGAGAGTGCCCTGAGAGAGCGGATAGTTGTCGTTGGGAGCGACAACGTCCTGAACATTGGTCATCTCCCACATGAGGTAAAGGTTGCTGTCGTCATATGCGCCGTAAAGAGCATAAAGGTCAACAGGAACCTCGTACATGGAATTGGGACGGTATACGCGCGGGTCGTCGTTGGCGGTGCCCTGCGCAATCAGCATAGAGCTGTCCCAGTCGGAAAGCGAGCCATCAACCGAAATCGTTTTCTCTTTACCGTAACCGGTGCCGTTGGTTGAGTAGTAACTCGCCAAAGCTCCCGAAGCCGCACTTACCGAAACGCCTGCGGTCACTACAGTTGTGATAAGCAACAGTGCAACGAGCAAGATGCTTATCAGCTTTTTGGTGTTTTTCATCGTTAATTACCTCCTAAACATATTGCGCTAATTAAGCCAATATAAATTACCAATTTTATTATATCGTGAATTCGAAAAAAACTCAATAAAAAAATGAGATGTGCAGCGTTTTTGGCACAATGCACATCTCAACATAATGAAATTTGGTTATTTTTACTTTGTTAAACCGGCTGTTTCAGCTTTTTAATACCAAACAGCTTTCTCAAAATTCCCGAAATGAATTTTGGATTATCAATAAGTACAACTTTCATCATTTACCTCCGAAAACATGAAATACTGACCGCTACCAGCGCGACTGACGCGACGACAAGGGTCCATTTGGCGGGCAGAAGCGTCGCAATCAACAGCCCCAGACCGAAGCAAACCGCTGATTTTATCTTGTTTTTGTGGCACTTCATTTCATCACCCTTTATCATCATATACGCCAAAAGCGATTGTGTGCTTGAAATTTCCGTGATTTTATATTATGATAGGGTTGGTGATAAGATGAAAACGATTGAGATTCAAAAAAACGACGCCAACCAGCGGCTGGACAAGTTTATGCAAAAGCGCTTTAAGACCATGCCGAAGGCGATGGTGTATATGTATATCCGCAAAAAATGCGTCAAGCGCAACGGCAAAAAATGCGTGCCGGAGGAAATGCTGCGCGAGGGTGATGTGCTGACCCTTTACATCAAGGACGAATTCTTTGAAGCGGCGCAGGAAAAGCACTATGAATTTTTGAAAGCGCCCGCAAAGCTTGACATTGTGTATGAGGACGAAAACCTTTTGCTGCTCGACAAAAAGCCGGGCGTGATTGTGCACCAGGACAAAAGCTATCACTTTGACTCGCTGGTGGCAAGGGTGCAGCACTATCTTTATGACAAGGGAGAATATGACCCCGAAAAGGAAAACGCCTTTTCCCCGGCGCTTGTCAACCGCATTGACCGCAACACCGGCGGCATTGTGATTGCCGCGAAGAACGCCGAGGCGCTGCGGATTCTCAACCAAAAAATGAAAACGCGCGAGCTGAGCAAGTTTTATCTCTGCCTGCTGCACGGTATGCCCAAGCGCCGCGAGGCTTTGCTGACCGCCTACATGATAAAGGACGAGAGCAAAAACCGCGTGAGGGTGTTTGCGCACCCGGTTGAGGGCGGCAAGGAAATGAAAACAAAGGTTCAGATTATCGGGCAAAAGGGCAAATATGCCATTGCCGAGGTGGAGCTGCTGACCGGCAGAACCCACCAGATTCGCGCCCACCTTTCCTTTGCCGGACACCCGCTCGCGGGCGACAGCAAATACGGCGCAAAGGGCGACGACATGCGCTATCAGGCGCTTTACAGCTACAAGCTGCGCTTTGACTTCACCGCCGACGCGGGTATTCTGAATTATCTCAACGGCAAAGAATTCACGGTGGACACAAAAAATATTTGGTTTTTAAAATAAGGAAGAAACACAACCGGCTCAACCCGTTTTGGATTGAGCCGGATATTTTTATTCATTCCGAATGATCGCGTCAAACGCGGTCTTTGCCGCCGAAATGTCCATGTTGCAGGTCAGCACGTAGAACTTTGTGAGCGAGAGCAGCTTGTCAAAGTTTTCGAGCATACTCTCGGCGGTTTTTGCGCTGACGATGTGCGCGGTCTGGAAGTAGAGCTTTTGCAAGACCTCGCGGTTTGAGGGAACGCGCACGCTGTTTTGCTCTCCCCTCTCGATAAAGACGATTGCCCGCAGCGGAAAGGACTCGTTGAGCGCAATGCCGCTGCCGCCGTCAAAGGGCGTTCCGTATGCCACAGCTTTGCCGTCATAGAGCCGCACCACCGGCTTGTCGTCGTTCATGATGTGCACGGCGCCGCCGAAGGCTTGCAGCCACAGGCGGGTGTGAAAGGATTTTCCGACGCCCGAATCCGCCGAGAACAGATAGGCGCCGCCGTCATAAATCAGCGCCGAGGAATGTACCAGCATGGTTCCGAAGGGAATCGCGCGGCGGTTGAAGGCGGTGCTGAACGCAAAGTTTTCCAGCTGGCTGCGCGTCACGCCGGGAGCCGCACGGCGGCACAAGTCGTCGAGATATTCCTCCGACACCTTTAAAACAATATCGGTTTCGCGCTCGCCTTCATAGACAAACGGAACCACCAGCCGTTTGCTGTCCTCATAGACGGGATTCAGTTCTGTCACCAAATCAGCAATTAACACTCTCATACTTATTTATCCAGCTTCAGCAAATTTCCCAAACGGACGCTTCCCCACGCACGGTTCCACGGGCGTTTGTTGGTTTCACTCATGTGTCTGCGGAACGCAAGTCCCGCTGCGTCCTCGATGTCCTCGTAGGGCAGCGATTCGTCGCGCTTGTTGAAGAACACATAGCGCACGGTGTAGCGTCCGCTGGCAAGCTTGGAAATGTCGAAGGTGAATTTCTGCGAATGGGTCTCCCCTTTTTTGCCGCTGTAAAAATCCTCGATTAAATAAGAGGTAACGGGCATGCGGCGGCTGTCCTGCACCTCAAGGCGCAGTGAGAGCGAGGGAATGTCCGCAAGATTTTCCCATGCAAGCTCCAAGCTCATCTGTTCGTTGTCATAGAACAGGTTGGTGGTTCTGCCGTTGTATTTGACGTTCGTTAAGTTCAGGTCGTGCCGCCTGACAGGGTTTTTGTGTTTGTCGTCAGTGTATTCGTAGGAAAAAAACTCGTCGTTGTCGCCGCCCATATACAGCTTAATCGCCTCGTCAACGTCGCCGTCATAGACCTTTTTGCCGTGGTCAAGCACCACGCAGCGGGTGCACAAATCCTGAATGGTGCTCATGTTGTGCGACACATAGAGCACCGTGCGGTTGTGGTCAACGGCAAGCTCGCGCATTTTGGAAATGCACTTTTTCTGAAACTTCATGTCACCGACCGCGAGCACCTCGTCCATAATCATGATTTCCGCGTCAAGATGGGCGGCAACGGAGAACGCCAGCTTGACAAACATACCCGACGAATAGCGCTTGACGGGCGTGTCGATAAACTGCTCGCACTCGGAGAAGGCGATGATTTCGTCAATTTTTTTGTCAACCTCCGCGCGGTTCATGCCGAGAATCGCGCCGTTGAGATAGATGTTCTCTCTGCCGGTCAGTTCGGCGTGAAAGCCGGTGCCGACCTCCAGCATACTCGCGATCCGTCCGCGATAGGCGATATTGCCGTTTGTGGGAGAGGTGATGCGCGACAGCAGCTTGAGCAGCGTTGACTTGCCCGCGCCGTTTGCGCCGATAATGCCGACGCGCTCGCCGCGGTAAATGTCGATATTAAAATCGTCGAGCGCCAAAAACAGCTCGCCCTTTTCATACTGCTTGCTGCCGATGCGGCGGTTGGGATCCTCCAAGCCGCGCTTTTTGGCAAACCAACTCTGCAAATCGGCGCGCAGCGTGCCGGAACCGATGACGCCCAGCTTGTATTCCTTTTGCAAATGCTCCGTTTTGATTACGCAATTTTTATCCATGCTTACACCGTATCAATAAAGTTCTTTTCTACCTTGTTGAACACAAGAATTCCGAAAAACAGCACCAGCACCGTCACGGCAAGGCTGATGAGCCAGTAAAACAGCTCAAAGCTGCCGCAGCCGAGAAAGGCGTGGCGGTAGATTTCCACAATCGGCGCGACAGGGTTAATCATCATCACCGGGCGCAGATAACCGGGAATCCGCGACACGGGATACACCACCGGGGTGATATACATCCACAGCGAAACGCCGAAGCTGACGAGGAAATTGAGGTCGCGGTATTTGGTGGTGACAGAAGAAATCACCAGACCCGTTCCCATGCCGAGCAAGCCGGTTTGCAGCACCAGCACCGGCACCAAAAACAGGTAGAGGTTCGGCTGAACCGACGGCGTCAGCAGCGCGAACACAACCACCAGAATCACATAAACCGTCATTTGAATCAGGTAGTTGATGAAGCTGCACATCATGTCGGCAATCGGCTGGGCGAGCCGCGGAAAATAGACCTTTCCGAACAGCCGCGCATTTGAGAGGAAGGTGCTTGAGCCCTTGCCGAGACAGCTTGAAAAAAAGCCCCACAGCACATTGCCGGACATATAAAACAAAAACGGCGGGATACCGTCGGTGGAAACGCCCGCAATGACGTTAAAAATGACGGTGAACACCACCGTTGACAGCAGCGGATTGATGACAATCCAAACCGGACCGAGAATCGTCTGCTTGTAAGAGGTGGTGATGTTGCGCTTGACAAACAGCAAAATCAAGTCGCGGTATTCCCACAGTTCCTTAAAATTAAAACGGAACCATTTATTTTTTGCGGATATATAGGTTATCTTTTCATTTTGCATGGTTTCACTTCCGTTAGAATTCAACTCTAAACTCTAAACTCTTAATCACTTTTATTCGTCATGCGATAGCAGAGAGTCATTAAATTGTCGCTGAGGTGCACGTTTTCCACCACGGCGTCGGGATATCTTGCGGTGATGTCGTAATGGCTGAAATTCCAGTAGTTTTTGATTCCCATGCGGTAGAGTCTGTCCAGCGTGCTCTCCACGTTTTGGCGCGGAATGAAAAGAAACGCGGCGTCCACATGGTTGTTTTCGCAAAAGCGCTCCATTTCCTCCTCGCTGCGCACTAAGATGTTGCCCAGCGTTTCGCCCACCTTGTTTTTGTCGGTTTCAAAGCAGCCGATCAGCTCAAAGCCGAGGTTGCCGAAATTGAGGTGAAGCGCCACGGCGGTACCGAAGTTGCCCGCACCGATCAGAATCGCCTTGTATTGGTTGTCAAGACCGAGAATATGCTGAATTTCCCGCCTGAGCTGACTGACGCTGTAGCCGTAGCCCTGCTGTCCGAATCCGCCGAAGCAGTTTAAATCCTGCCGCACCTGTGAGGCGGTGGCTCGCATAATCTCCGCAAGCCGTGTGGAAGAAATGCGCTCGACGCCCTGCTCGTCAAGCTCGGATAAAAAGCGGTAATAACGCGGCAGGCGGCGGATTACCGACATGGAAATGCTGTCATTTTTTGACATGACACACTGCTCTCCTTTAGTTTTTCAATCACAAACAGCGGCAAGTGACTGCGTTTTCCGCAATGAAAAACGCAAAAACCACTTGCCACTTCATTCTTATTTACGTTATGCCAGGGAAGCCGCCAAGCGCTCGTCGATTGCTCTGAGGAACGCTTCGGTGTTGACCTTCTGCTTGTTGGGCAGCGTGGAAATCAGATAGAGGTCGCCGGTCATCACGCCGTCCTCAATGGTCTGAATGGTTGCCGCTTCCAGCTTGTCGGCAAAGTTCATCAGTTCGGGAAGCTTGTCCAACTCGCCGCGCTTTCTGAGCGCGCCTGTCCATGCAAAGATGGTCGCAACGGAGTTCGTCGAGGTTTCCTCGCCCTTTAAGTGCTTGTAATAGTGGCGCTGCACCGTGCCGTGCGCCGCTTCATACTCATAAATGCCGTCGGGAGACACCAGAACGCTTGTCATCATTGCCAAAGAGCCGAACGCGGTGGCAATCATATCGCTCATGACGTCGCCGTCGTAGTTCTTGCACGCCCACATAAAGCCGCCTTCGCTGCGGATGACACGCGCAACCGCGTCGTCAATCAGGGTGTAGAAGAACTCAATGCCCGCTTCATCAAACTTGTCCTTGTATTCATTCGCGAAAATCTCCGCGAAAATGTCCTTAAAGCGGTGGTCGTAAATCTTGCTGATGGTATCCTTGGTGGCAAACCACACGTCAAGCTTTTGGTCGAGCGCGTAGTTAAAGCAGCTGCGCGCAAAGGACGCAATGCTCTTGTCGAGGTTGTGCATACCCTGAATCACGCCGTCGGTGGTGAAGTCAAAGATGGTGCTGCGCTCCTCGGTGCCGTCGGGCTTGGTGACGCAAAGCTCCGCCTTGCTGCCGGCTTCGACGCGCATTTCGGTGTTCTTGTAAACGTCGCCGTAGGCGTGACGCGCAATGCAAATCGGCTTTTTCCAGGTGGGAATGTAGGGAGTAATGCCCTTGACAAGAATCGGGCTGCGGAACACGGTGCCGTCGAGAATCGCGCGGATCGTGCCGTTCGGGGACTTCCACATGCTCTTGAGGTTGTATTCGGTCATTCTCGCCGCGTTGGGGGTGATGGTCGCGCACTTGACCGCAACGCCGTACTTTTTGGTGGCGTTGGCGCTGTCAACGGTGATTTGGTCGTCGGTTTCGTTGCGCTTAACCAGTCCGAGGTCATAATACTCGGTTTTGAGGTCAACGTAGGGAGTGATGAGAATATCTTTGATTTGCTGCCAGATGATTCTGGTCATTTCGTCGCCGTCCATCTCAACGAGCGGCGTAATCATTTTAATCT
>CAMVLW010000044.1 GCA_947168445.1 uncultured Clostridia bacterium | reverse complement strand
CGACCGGCGAGGTGCTGATGCACACCGGCGTCGCCCTCAGTCCCGCGTTCGGCGGCACCGGCTTCAACGACAAGGTGCGCGTTTTCGCGGATTTTGCCGCGCGTGTGTATTTTATCGAAGAAACGCAGTGAAGTGGCGAGTGGTTAGTGGTTAGTGGTTAGTGGTTAGTTGTTAGTGGTTAGTTATAAGTTATAAGTAAAGCAGTTAGGAAAGGTTTTGTTCCTAACTGCTTTTTTGTTCTTATTCAACTTTCACGCATAAGTAAAACATTTGAATTAGCACCAAAAAGCCTTCCCCTCGGGAGCAATGTCAACAACTTAAGGAAAAACTTTCCTTAATGGTGTATTAGTTTGTTTCTACTAAAACTTTACCCTTTATCAAAAACCTTATGGTTTTATCTCGCTTTACTGTAGGGTTTGGTCTTGACCAAACCGCAGGCGGTGAACCTAACGTATGGAACTCAACCCGCGGGTCGGTCAAGACCGACCCCTACAGGACGTTTTATATTGTTTTTGATGAAACAAGCTAGTACACAAATAGAAATATCTTGTTAAGTTGTTGACATTGCCCCCGAGGAGAAGGCTTTTGCAATAACTGTATCGTTGGTATCTTTTTCAGGCAGTAACTAAGTGGGAAAGTTGAGTTAGTTATAAGGGATAAGAGAAACATAGGTTTGTTCGTAGGGGCGAGCATTGCTCGCCCGAGCCGCGTTTTCCTATCAAACCGTTTCCACCGCGGAAACGGACGGTTTCCTATCCGCGGGCGTGCAATGCACGCCCCTACAACATAATATACAAAAAGCAGTTAGGAACATAAACCTTTCCTCACTGCTTTTCTTATCACTTATCACTTATAACTTATAACTCACTAACCACTAACCACTAACCACTAACCACTAACCACTAACCACTTACCACTTACAACTTGCCGCTCAAACTCAAAATGGCTTCGGCGGTTTGTTCTTGCTGTTGCTCTGCGGAAATGTCCGCTTTTTTGTCGCCGTCCTGCGCGCCGTAATCGGCAAAGTTCGCGTGGTTGCCGCCCTCAATCACCAGTTCAACGCTGTCCTTCGGGAAGTTCTTTTTCGCGTCCTCATAGGCGGACTTGTTCAGCACGCCGTCGTTGCTGCCGTAAACGGTGAGCAGCGAAACGGAATCGCCGAGCGGCTGTGTGGGATAGCTTGCGAGCAGCACCAAGCCGTCCGCCTTGTCAGCGTGATTCGCCGCGTAGCTTGACGCCGCGACCCCGCCGAGCGAGTGCCCCGCCAAAAGGTAGTGCTGATAGCTGTATTGATTGATGACGCTGTCGGCGGCGTTGAGGTTGAAGAACGCCATGCGAAACGGCACCTTCAGCGCAAAGCAGTCCACACCGCCCTCGGCAATTTTGCGGAGCAGCGGCGCGTACGCCTCGGCGTCCACCTTTGCGCCGGGATAGAAAACCAGCGCCGTGTCCTCTCCGGCACCGTCAAAGAAAACGGCGCTGTCTGTTTCCGTCACGGTAACGCTGCCGGAGGAGGCCATTGCCTGCACCGCCGTTTTGCCGGCGGAATAGTGAATGTTCAGATAAATCAGCGCGGCGCCGCCGCTCAGCAGCAGACTCAGCGCCAGACTGAGCAAAATGCAGGTGTGCCGCTTCATCGGCTTTTTGCGCAGCTTTCGCACCAGCGCGAGCGCCGAAAAGCCCAGCACAAAGGGAAGGAGCAGAATCAAAACAACGGGAATCAGATAAGTCATTCGCGGGCTCCCTTCGTTAAATCCTTGATAACCTCGCCCGCGAGAATCAGTCCTGCCACCGACGGCACAAACGCCGTCGAGCCGGGCGTGCTGCGGCGGACGGTTTCTTCCTCGCTCTCCTGCTTTAACGCGGCGGGCGGCTCCTTGGAATAGACCACCTTGAGCTTTTTGATTCCGCGCTTGCGGCATTCATAGCGCATTACCCGCGCAAGGGGGCAGACAGAGGTTTTGTAAATATCCGCCACCTCAAACGCGGTGGGGTCGAGCTTGTTGCCCGCGCCCATCGAGCAGATAACCGGAACGCCCGCGGCTTTTGCGTTTTCCACGAGCGCCAGCTTGCCCTTCACGGTGTCAATCGCGTCAATCACATAATCGTACTGCGAAAAGTCAAACTGACCCTCGGTTTCGGGCAGGTAAAAAACGCGGTGCGCTTTTACCTCGCAGGCGGGATTGATGTCGCGCACCCGCTCGGCGGCAACGTCCACCTTGAATTTGCCGATTGTGGAATGAAGCGCGATGATTTGACGGTTGAGGTTGCTCAGCGCGACGGTGTCGTTGTCGATTAAATCAAGCGCGCCCACGCCCGAACGCGCCAGCGCTTCCACCGCAAAGCCGCCTACGCCGCCCACGCCGAACACCGCCACGCGGCAGCCTTTCAGCCTTTCAACCGCGTCCGCGCCGAGTAATAATTCTGTTCGGGAAAATTGATTCACGCTCATAACGCTTCCACCAGCGCCGCGGCGTTTGCCACGCATTGGTCGCAGGAGCAGAGCATTCTGCCCGTTGTGACGCCCTTGATTTCCGCGCAGACGGTCGCGCCGCACTGATTGAGAAAGGCGTCGTAAAGCGAGCGCGCCTGCCGCATGACGGGCTTGCCCTTGTTTTTCATGCCGAGCACCATCTGCGCGCCGCACAACGCGCCGCAGGTGCCGCCCATTGTGCCCATGCCCGCGCCGAAGCCCGCGCCGAGCGCCTTTGCCGTTTCCGAATCAATGCCCAAATCCTCCGCGTAGGCAGCCACAACCGCCTGCGCGCAGTTCATTCCGCTGTGCTTATACTGCACCGCCAAGTCTTTTTTGCTCATGTTAATCGCTCCGCTCTCAAAAATTGATAATTGTCCATTCTCCGTTTTCAATTATCCATTGATATTATACTCTTTTTCGAAAACATTTGCAATACATTCCAAAGCGTAGTATAATAGAGAGAACGAAAAGAGGTTAGTTATTTGAAAGCGATAAAATACAATTTGCACACCCACACCACCCGCTGCCGCCACGCGCAGGGCAGCGACAGAGAAATGGTGGAAACCGCTATTGCCGAGGGCTTTGACGTGCTCGGCTTTTCCGACCACAGCCCGCAGGTGTTTCCTGTTGACGATTACTACAGCACCTTCCGCATGTTTCCCGAAGAGGCGGCGGAGTATGCCGAAAGTGTTCGCGCCCTGCAAAAGGAATATGCAAGCGACATCAAAATATTGCTCGGCTTTGAAGCGGAGTATTATCCGCTGGCGTTCGACGCCCTGCGCGAGCTCGTTGCGCCGCTTCAGCTTGACTACATGATTATGGGACAGCATTTTGTCGGCAACGAATATGACGAGGATTCCTTTTATTCCTCCAAATGTCAGCGCGGCGACCGCTTTCTTACGCGCTATGTGGAGCAGGTCAGGGAAGGACTTGACACCGGCGCGTTCACCTATATCGCGCACCCCGACATTGTGAATTATCAGGGCGGCGACGCCTTTTATTACGAACAGATGAGAACCCTGTGCCGTTATTGCAGGGAAAAGCGGATTCCGCTGGAATTCAACATGCTCGGCTATCTTAACAGCCGCAATTATCCCGACCCGCGCTTTTGGAAAATCGCCGCCGAGGTCGGCAATCAGGTGGTGCTCGGCTATGACGCGCACGACCCCGGTATGCTGCGCCGCTATGATATTTATGAGGCGTGTCTGGCGCTGCTCAACGGCTTGGGGCTGAAACCGATGAATTTTGAGGAGATACTTTTCAAAAATGAAGCACTTTAAAATTTTGGCGCTGCTGTTGCTGACGGCGCTCTTGCTCGGCGCGTGTCAGTCCGCTCCGCCTGCGGTGCAGGAAACCACTGCCGCCGCAACTGCCGCTCCCGCAACGGCTCCCACCGCTCCCGACCCCGGCAGCGGCGTTTCGGCGGGCAGAAACGAAACCTTTAGCTACACCGACAAAAGCGGCGCGCGGCATGAGGTGACCTATCAGCTGCCGCAGCTTACCTTTAACACCAAGGACGCGCACACCGTCAACCATCTGATTGAGGAACGCTATGCGGCGGACTTTTCGGCGGCAGCCGAGCAGGAATCAAAAAACGCCGCGCCCGCGCTTGCCGGCATTTCCTATCAGGCAAATGTCAACGACGACGTGGTGACGCTGGTGATTCAGCGCGAGGAGCAGAGCCACGCGATTACCTACGGCGTGTATAATTACAACACCGCCACGGGCGAGCAGCTTGACAACGACGGCTTGCTCGCGTATTTGCGGCGCGACGCGGAGCAGACCTACCGCGATTTGAAAAAAGCGCTTGAAAGCGACTACTACGCAAAATATCAGGCGGAGAACTTCCCGGATGATTATTACTACCAGCTTGAACGCACCACCGGCGACGAAGCGGTGCGCGCCTGCACGTTTTTCCTCAACAGCAAGGGCGAGCTTTTTGCCGTCTGCAAGGAATACGTCAGCGTCGGCGCGGGAGAGTTTGAAGTCCTGATTAGTTGTTAAGACTCAACGCTCAACACGCAACTCTAAAAAATTCCAAACATAACGCCGTCCAAACACGCAACACTATTCTACGGAGGTGTTGTGATGATGGACGAAATGAACCGCTGGCGGTTGTTTTTGACGTCGGGCAGCGTTCTCGATTACCTCGCCTACAAGCGGGCGAAGGAGATGGAGAACACCGGCGCGGATACCGTCCGCAGGGAGGAAACCGATGAAATTCCGGACAGAGGGCTTGATTATCAAGGAACAGAATATCGGTGAACAGGACAAGCTGCTGCATGTTCTGACAAAATCACACGGCGTGGTGAAGGCGTTTGCGCGCGGCGCGAAGAACCTGAAAAACGGCAAAAGCGCCGCAACCGCGCTGCTCAGCTATTCCACGCTGACCTTTCACCCCGGCAAGGACAGCTATTCCGTCAGCGACGCGCGCACAATTCGCATTTTTTCAAAGCTGCGCGGCGACGTTAAAAAAATGTGTCTCGCGCAGTATTTCTGCGAGTTGGCGCTCACGGTTTGCCCGCGTGAAAAGCCCGCCGGAAAATACCTCAGCCTGATTCTCAACGCGCTGTATCTCATTGACGAGGGCAAGCGCGTTGAGGAGCTTGTCAAGCCGTGTCTGGAAATGCGGCTCGCGGCTATGGCGGGCTATCTTCCCGATTTAATCATGTGCCGCGAATGCGGCGTTTATACCGCGCCCGTCATGTACTTTTTCCCAAGAGAGGGCGCAATTGAATGTGACCGCTGCCATCAAAACGCCGCCAACGGCGCGGTTCCGCTCACCGAAGCGGCGCTGACCGCGCTGCGCCACACGGTCTATGCCGACGACAACAAGCTGTTTTCGTTCTCGCTCAGCGACGAAGGCTTGCGGCTGCTCAATCAGGCGAGCGAGGCGTATTTGCAGTACCGCTTTGAAAAGGAATTCAAAACACTGAAATTTTACAAGGTAATTACATAATGAACAGATATTACAAAACACTGGAACTCGACAAAATCCTCGAACGCCTTGCCGCGCTGTGCGCGCTGCCGGACGCGCGTGAGCTTGCGCTTGGCTTAGAGCCGCAAAACGACATCAAAAAGGTGCAGCACCTGCTGCGGCAAACCGACGACGCGGTGATGCTCAGCGGGCGGTTCGGCGCGCCTTCCTTCGGCGGGGCGACGAATTGCGCGGGCAATCTGCGCCGTGCCGAGGCAGGCGGCTGTCTGACGGCGGGAGAACTGCTCAAAATCGCCGACACGCTGCGCATTATCCGCACCGTCAGGGAATGGCAGTCGCGCTGTTCGTCGGTGGAAACCACGCTTGACAGCTATTTCAGCGGGCTGATTTCGAATAAATATCTCGAAGAAAAAATCACCTCCGCGATTATCAGCGAGGAGGAAATCTCCGACAAGGCAAGCCCCGCGCTCTCGGATATCCGCCGTAAAATGCGCACGGCTTCGTCAAAGGCGCGCGAGGTGCTCGACAAGATTATCCACAGCTCCAAATATATCAAATACTTGCAGGACACCATCGTGACCCAGCGCGACGGCAGATATGTTGTCCCGGTGCGCGCCGAGTGCCGCAACAGCGTGCCGGGCTTGGTGCACGACACCTCCGCGAGCGGACAGACCGTGTTTATCGAGCCGATGGGCGTGGTGCAGGCAAACAATGACATCAAGATTCTGAAAAATAAAGAGGAAGAGGAAATCGAGCGGATTCTCTTTGAGCTGTCCGCCAATGCGGGCGACTTTGCCGACACGATTATCCGCAGCTATCAAAGCCTTGTGCAGCTCAGCCTGATTTTCGCCAAAGCCGACCTCGCCTATTCCATGCGCGCCGGTATGCCCGTTATCAACGAAAGGGGCAGAGTCAATCTCAAGCAGGCGCGTCACCCCTTGATTCCGAAGGACAAGGTCGTGCCGGTTGACATTCACCTCGGCGGCGAATTTGACACGCTGGTGATTACGGGTCCGAACACCGGCGGCAAGACCGTCACCCTCAAAACGCTCGGTCTGCTTACTCTGATGGCGATGTGCGGGCTGCTTACGCCCTGCGCGGACAACAGCGAGCTGAGCATTTTCCGCCGCGTGCTGGTGGACATCGGCGACGAGCAGAGCATTGAGCAGTCGCTGTCCACCTTCTCGGCACACATGACGAATATTATCCGGATTTTGAAGCTGGCAAACGCGGGCTCGCTCTGCTTGATCGACGAGCTCGGCGCGGGCACCGACCCGGTTGAGGGTGCGGCGCTTGCGATTGCGATTCTCGAAAAGCTGCGCGAAAAGCACGCGAAAATCGCCTCCACCACCCACTACGCGGAGTTAAAGGAATTCGCGCTGCGCACCGAGGGCGTTGAAAACGGCAGCTGCGAGTTTGACGTGGCAACCCTAAAGCCGACCTACCGCCTGCTGATCGGCGTTCCCGGCAAGAGCAACGCCTTTGCGATTTCCAAGCGGCTCGGACTGGACGGCGCGGTGGTGGATCGTGCGCAGCAGCTTGTCAGCAGCGAAAGCCGTCAGTTTGAGGACGTGGTTGAAAAGCTGGAGCGGCAGCGCCAGAGCCTTGAAAAGCAGGTTGAAAACGCCAACCGCCTGACCGCTAAGGCAAACACCGAAAAGCAAAAGGCGGAAAACGAACTCAAACGCGCCAAAGCCGACGCCGAGCGTGAAATCGAGCGCGCACAGCAGGAAGCCCGGCGCATTATCTCCCGTACCCGCGCACAGGCGGACGCGCTGGTGGAGGAACTTGAAAAGGCGCGCAGGGAAAAGGAACTCTCCGCCGACACCCGCTCCAAGCTGCGCCGCGACATTGACAAGATGGAAGCCCACGCCGACCCGGTGAAGCTCAAAAACACCCCTGATGAAGAATACAAGCTGCCGCGTCCGCTGAAGGTCGGCGACGAGGTGCTGATTTATGACATTGACAAAAACGCCACCGTTTTGGCGCCGCCCAACAAGGACGGCTTGGTGCTGGTGCAGGCGGGTATCATCAAAACGCGCGTGGACGTGAAAAACCTGCGCCTGCTCAAATCCAAGCTAAAGCCCAACGTCCCGAAATTCGCCGCCACCCGCAGCGTGCCGAGCCGCATGGACGTCCGCCCCGAAACCGAGGTAGACGTGCGCGGTCAAACCGCGATTGAAGCGATTGCCATTGTCGAAAAAGCAATCGACAACGCGATGCTCTCCGGCGTGAGCAAATTAACGATTATCCACGGCAAGGGCACCGGCGTGCTCCGCCGCGAAATCAACCAGCACCTCCGTCATCACAAAGCCGTCAAGTCCCAGCGCCTCGGCACCTTCGGCGAAGGCGAGGACGGCGTGACGATTGTGGAGCTGAAATAGAGTTAAGAGTTTAGAGTTAAGAGTTGAATTTTGATTGGAAACGGAAGTGAGCATATGAAAAAACAATTTCTCGACAGCGGCAAGATTGTCGGTACACACGGCATAAAGGGCGAGGTTCGGATTGACCCTTGGTGCGATTCGCCGGCGTTTTTGGCGGCGTTCAAGACGCTTTATCTGGACGATAAGGGCGAGACCTTTGTCAAGGTGAAATCCCGCCCGCACAAGAACATCACCCTCTGCAAAATCGAGGGCGTTGACACGGTGGAGGCAGCCGAGCGGCTGCGCGGCAAAATTGTCTACATCAACCGCGACGAGATTCAGCTTGACGAGGGCGTGCATTTTGTGCAGGACTTAATCGGCTTGGAGGTGCGCGACGTCAATACCAACGAGGTGCTCGGCACCCTTACCGACGTGCTGCGCACCGGGGCAAATGATGTGTATGAAATCACGCGCGGCGGCAAACAATACCTAGCGCCCGTGATTGACGAGGTCGTGCGCGAAATCAATGTGGAGGACGGCTATGTGCTGCTTTCTCCCATGAAAGGAATTTTTGACGATGCGGATTGACATTATCACCCTGTTTCCCGAAATGTTCGCGCCGGTGCTCGGAGACAGCATTATCGGCAGGGCGCAAAAGAGCGGCGCGGTGGAAATCCACACCCACCAGCTGCGCGATTTTGCCTTTGACAAGCACCGCCGCGTGGACGATTCTCCCTACGGCGGCGGTATGGGTATGCTCATGAAGGCGGAGCCGATTGCGCTGTGCTTTGAAGCGATTTGCGAAGAAACCGGAAAGCGCCCGCATTTTATCTATATGTCGCCGCAGGGCAAAACGCTCCGTCAGCAGCGGCTGCGCGAGCTGGCGGCGGAACAGGAGAACATCTGTATTCTCTGCGGTCATTATGAGGGCGTTGACCAGCGGCTGCTCGACAGCTTTATTGACGAGGAAATCTCCATCGGCGACTATGTGCTCACCGGCGGCGAAATTCCCGCAATGGTCTTTGCCGACGCGCTCTGCCGCATGGTGCCGGGCGTGCTGACAAATAACGAGTGCTTTACCGAGGAGAGCCACTTTAACGGCTTGCTCGAATATCCCCAGTACACCAAGCCCGCCGAATGGCGCGGCATGGAGGTGCCTCAGGTGCTGCTCAGCGGTCACCACCAAAACATAGACAAATGGCGGCGCGAAATGAGCCTTGAGGTCACCCGCAAAAAGCGCCCCGACCTGTTGGAGTCTTAAATCGCGCTCAGGCATTTGTTGAGAATTGTTAGGGAAAATTACAAAAAAACCTATAAAAATTTGCGATATGTTAGATGATATACAGATAATTCGACTGAATTCATTGTAAATTTGCACAATAAACGGTCTTTAAATTCTACGTCGGGTGAAACATCACACGAAATTAAATCCAGCATATTGACCTCGAGGGAAAAAATGATTATAATGTTATCGAGGTTAAACCAAAATCCATCTATGTTTTAGAGAAGAGGGTATTTAAAATGTATGTTAAGGAAGTATTAGTTCAAAACAAAGCAGGTCTGCATGCTCGTCCCGCAACATTCTTCATTCAGAAGGCGAACGAGTTCAAGGCAACTATCTGGGTAGAGAAGGAAGAACGCCGCGTTAACGCTAAGAGCCTTCTGGGCGTATTGTCCCTCGGCATTATCGGCGGAACCACTATCAAGATTATCGCTGACGGCGCGGACGAAACCGATGCGGTTGAAGGTCTTGCCGAACTGGTAGAATCCGGTTTTGCTGAATAAATGCAGCTAAAAGCATAGCGTTTTCGGGCGGAGCAATCCGCCCAATTTTTTTGCGGCCGAGCCGCTGCCGGCGCGCCAGAACATTCGTGTATTTCATTCAACTCTCAACTCTTAACTCTTAACTCTGCAAAGGTGAATTATGAATCCTAAAATGTCAGTCCTGCGCAAAAAGGCGATGGCGCTGCCGCTTTTGCCGGGCGTTTATATTATGCACGGCGCCGACGGCACGATTATTTATATCGGCAAGGCAAAGGCGCTGAAAAACCGCGTCAGCCAATACTTCGGCTCTCAGAACAACCACCCCGAAAAGGTGCGGCGTATGGTGGACAATGTTGACGACTTTGAGTACATCATCACCGACAGCGAGTTTGAGGCGCTGATTCTCGAATGCAGCCTGATTAAGCAGCACACCCCAAAATATAATATTCTACTCAAGGACGACAAGGGCTACAGCTACATCCGCGTGAGCCCCGGCGACTGGGGCAAGCTTAGCTATGTGCTGCAAAAGGCGGACGACGGCGCCGCCTACATCGGTCCCTATAAAAGCAGCTTTTATGTCAAGAGCGCCGTTGAGGAGGCAAACAAAATCTTTATGCTGCCCACCTGTAACCGTCAGTTTCCGCGCGATTTCCGCAAGGGCAGACCGTGCCTGAATTACCACATCAAGCAGTGCATGGCGCCCTGCACCGGCAGGGTGAAGCTCGCTGACTATCAGGAGAGCCTGAACCAAGCGCTCGACTTTCTCAAGGGCGGGTCGAGCAATTCCATCAGGCAGCTTACCGCGCAAATGGAGGAAGCGGCGGAGAATCTCGAATTTGAGCGCGCCGCGCGGATACGCGACAAAATTGCCGCGGTCAAAAAAATGGGCGACAAGCAAAAGGTCGTCGCCAACAAGGTGCTTGACGAGGACGTCATCGCGTCCTTTTCCAACGACGGCAAAACCTGCTTTCAGGTGTTCCGCTTTGAGGGCGGACGGCTGTTTGACCGCGAAAGCTTTATTTTCGACAGCGGCGACAGCGCGGGCGACACCGAGGAGTTTTTAATCAGCTACTACACCCTTCGCAGCGATATTCCGAAGAATCTCGCGCTCGACAACCGCTTTGACGGCATTGACGACATGCAGCGCTGGCTGAGCGAAAAGCGCGGCAGCAAGGTGAACGTCACGGTACCTCAGCGCGGCGAGCAGGCGCAGCTGGTGGCAATGTGCCGCTCCAACGCCGCCGAAGCCCTCGCCCAGCAAAAGGGCGCGACGGTGCGCGAATTCAGCGTGTTGGAGGAGCTGCGGCAGACCCTCGGCATGGAGAAGCTGCCCGAATATATCGAGTGCTACGACATCTCCAACCTTGCGGGCACCGAAAACGTGGCGGGCATGGTGGTCTATAAAAACGGCAGACCGCTCAAATCCGCCTACAAAAAATTTAAAATCAAGGGCTTTGAGGGTCAGGACGACTACGCTTCCATGGCGGAAACGCTCACGCGCCGCTTTGAGGAATATTACAAGGCGGAGAAAGCCGACGAGGGCTTTGGCAAGCTGCCCGACTTGATTCTGCTCGACGGCGGCAGGGGACAGGTTGCGGCGGTGCGCGCGGTGTTTGACCGCATGGACATTCACGTGCCGCTGTTCGGTCTTGTCAAGGACGACAAGCACCGCACCCGCGCCATTACGGGCGACGGCGGCGAAATTGCCATCAGCTCCAAGCGTTCTCTTTTTGCCTTTCTCAGCAAAATGCAGGACGAGGTGCACCGCTTTGCCATCGGCTATCACCACACCCGCCGCAAAAACGCGACCTTCCGCAGCTCGCTGACCGGCATTGAGGGCGTGGGCGAGGTGCGCGCAAAGTCTTTGCTCAAATACTTCCGCACGATTGACAACATTTCAAAAGCCGATTTGCAGGAGCTTGAAGCCGCTCCCAAAATGACCAAGGACAGCGCCCGCGCGGTTTACCGCTACTTCCACCCGGAGGAAACGATGGATAATGGATAATCATTGTCAATTAATTAAAAAGCCTTAAAAAGCCTTGTAAAATCATGCGGACTATGCTATACTATTTCTATTAGCGTGATAAGGAACGAAAATATGCGAGTAATTACAGGCTCGGCGCGCGGCAGACGGCTGGAAACCCTTGAGGGGGAGGACGTCCGCCCCACCACCGACAGAATTAAAGAAGCGGTTTTTTCCATTATTCAGTTCCAAACCGAGGACAGGCGCTTTCTCGACCTGTTCGCGGGTTCGGGACAAATGGGAATCGAAGCGCTCAGCCGCGGCGCAAAGGAAGCTGTCTTTGTTGACAGCGCGAAAAAATCCATAGAAACCGTTAAGCGCAATTTAAAAACAACCGGGCTTGAAGGGAACGCAAAGGTGTTTCAGGCGGATTTCCGCGGCTTTCTCGCCATGAACAGCCGGCGGTTTGACATTGTGTTTCTCGACCCGCCCTACCGCACAGGCGCCTTGCAGGAAGCGCTGCCGCTTGCGGCGCAGGCAATGAGCGACACCGGCGTGCTGATTGCCGAGAGTCCGCTTGACGAAGCGCTTGAAGCGCAATACGGCAGCTTTGTTCTCGACAGGCAGTACCGCTACGGAAAAATCAAAATCACAACTTTTAGGCACAAGGATTATTTGTCATGAACCAAACAGTTATCTGCCCGGGCAGCTTTGACCCCGTCACGCTCGGACATCTCGATATTATCACCCGCGCTTCCAAAATGTTTGACCGCGTGGCGGTTGCCGTGCTGGTGAATTCGTCCAAACGCCCCACCTTCTCCACCGAGGAGCGCATGGAGCTGCTCCGGGAGGCGGTTGCCGACCTTCCCAATGTGGACGTCGTCAGCTTTGAGGGCTTGCTCGCGGAATATTGCAAAACAAGCGGTATTTCAACCATTGTCAAAGGGCTGCGCGCTGTTTCGGACTTTGAGTATGAGTTCCAGATGGCGATTGCCAACAAAAAACTCAATCCCGGTCTTGAAACCATCTTTCTCACCGCCGACGCGGATTCCACCTTTCTCAGTTCGAGCATGGTGCGCGAAATCTGCTCAATGGGCGGCGACATCAGCAATTTTGTTCCGGCTTGCGTCCACGGCAGAATCGTGGCAAAGCTGAGAAAACAAGGGTAAAACAAGGGAATAATAGCCCGCGGGGGCGGGTTACCGATATTAATCAGAAACAGGAGTGGAAACTTATGAAGGTAGAAGATTTAATTGTTCAGCTGCAGGATTTGTTCAACGACGCAAAGTCCATGCCGTTTTCCGGCGGCAAGGTGCTAATCAGCAGCGACGAGGCGTTTGATATTATTGACCAGATTCAGGACGCCATGCCCGCTGAGGTAAGACAGGCAAAGAACATTGTTGCCGACAGAAAGCAGATTATCGCTGAGGCAAACCGCGAGAGCGAGAATATTATCCGCGCGGCAGAGGAGCGCAAAAAGGTGATGCTCAACCAGAGCGAAATCGTCAGAGAAGCGCAGGCAAAGGCAAAGGAAATCGTGGACGACGCAAAGGCAAAGTCCGCCGAAATCAGAAAAGCCGCCAATGTCTATGTTGACAGCATTATGAAACGCGCCGAGGAAAGTCTGAATTCCCAGCTTGGCGAGATTAAGAAAACCCGCGCAAACATCAGCAATTCCCAGAAGAAATAAGTTTTAATAAGTAATAAGTAATAAGTAATAAGTTATAAGACGGCAGAGAGGAAACCTTTCTGCCGTCTTTTTTTTGAGTTGAGAGTTGAGCGGCGGAAATCTATGTTTTCCTCTCCGCTCACATAATTCCGAATTCCGAATTCCGAATTCAGCATTATTCCGGCTCCCTTTGCATATGCTTAATAGTATGAAATTTTTCGAGGTGGTTGAAT
>CAMVLW010000043.1 GCA_947168445.1 uncultured Clostridia bacterium | reverse complement strand
CTTCCTCGGCGCGGCGGGCTTCCTCGGCTGCCTTGCGCGCCTCCTCGGCGCGGCGGGCTTCCTCTAATGCCTTGCGCGCCTCCTCGGCACGGCGGGCTTCCTCGGCACGGCGGAGCTCCTCCGCCTGCTTTTCTTCCTCAGCGCGGCGCGTGACCTCCTGCTGAATCGGAGAAACCGCTGCTGCGTTCACCGCGGCGTTTTCCGCCTGTCTTCTGCTCTCCGCAGCCTTGCGAAGTTCCTCGGAAAGGCGCTCCATGTTGTCGGACTCGCTGACGCGGGGCGTCTTTTTCTTTTGCTGATTCTGCTGGTTCAGATTCTCGTTGAGCACCGCTTCGGGAGATTTTTTCACCGGCGCGGGACGCTCCGCCTTGGGCGCCTTGACCTCAACAGGCTTTTCCGCAGGCTTTTCTTCGGGCGTTTCCGTTTTGGGCGCGTATGCCTGAACGGGGTGACGCTTCTGCTCCAGCGCCTTAATCATGGGGTCTTCTTCGTCCTCTTCCGCCTTTTTCTGCGCCTTTTTTGCTTCAAGCTCCTGCTGTCTTAACGAGCGCTTTTGCTCGGCTTCCTGCTGCTTTTGCGCTTTTCTGGCTTCCGCCTCCTGCTGCTTCTGCGCCTTTTTTGCGGCTTTTTTCTCCGCCTTTTCCTGTTTTTTCAGCGCTTTTGCATTTTCAAGCGGCGACTCAACCTCGGCAGGCTGCTGCGCGGGCGCTTCATCGGCGTCATAATTATAGCCGATAATAAAATCGTCCATGCCCTTTGCGGTGGAATAGTAATCATCCGCATAGGCGACGTTGGGGTCGGAATTTCTCGGACGGTCGGAAAAAACCAAATCGTCGTATTCTCTGTGCACCGGCTCCGCGGCGGGCGCTGCCGCAGCGGGAGCGGCGGCGATTACCGCGTCAGCGGGTTCTGTTTTTTTTTCCGCAGCAGGCGCTGCGGCTTTTTCAACCGCTTTTTCGGCGGCGGGCTCTTCCGCTTCGTCGGTCAGCTCGTTGACAATTTCAATGCCATCCTTGGTGTAGGAATTGCCGAACAACTCAATCAGGAAGGACAGCGCATACGCCGCAAGCGCGAGCAGCATGACGCCGTTGAGCACCAGCGTTCTGTCGATACCCTCGCGGGTGACGCGCACCAACTCGTAGACGCCGAAGGTCACGCACAGCGCAATCATCGGAAAACCGTAGATAAACATGCCCTTGACGGGGTTTCTGCCCTTGATGGACGACGCCACCATTGCGGCGGAGAACATAAAGAGCGCAATGAACACATAGCAGAACAAGCCGGTTAAATCTCTTGCGGAAATGCTCGCCTTGGTTGCCTGCAAAAACTCGCTGACAAGCTCGGCGCAGCCCCACAGCGCGGGGAAAATGAAGAGAATGGAAAGGTTGGTGCTGATGTTCTTGCCCTGGAAATGCACCTTGGACATCACCATCATTGCCAGACCCGCCAAAACGGAAAACACGGCGCAGATGACCGCCATCAGGCGGTTGTCGTCGCTGCCCTGCTCCGCAAAGGCGGAAAAGGCGGTTGTGATGGAGCTTGCCATCACCAACACGCCCGCAAACACAGAGAACGCGCCGGCAGCCATGTTTTTCCTGACAGGATAAACAGGCGCGGTTTTTCGGTCAAACAGGTTCAGCAGAATACAAATCACAAAAAGTCCCAGTGCGATACCGATAACGGTATAGGTGATGTTCATGCTGTTCATTCCCAGGAACTGACCGTTGCTGTCGACGCCGAAAATGCTCATCAGCTTTAAAAAGAGCATTGCAAGCGTTGCGGGAATGAAGGGAATTAGCGAATATTTTACCTTCATAAGAATCTCCTTAACTAATGGGAATAGTCTTTCTCCCAGTTTACGTACATATACTATTTTAAGGCAATAATGGTCTGTTGTCAAGATAAAAACATAACGGAGTTGTGGAAAAATGAAAACGAAAATTTGTATGTTAGCGCTGTTTTTTCTGTTAATGGCGGCGGTTCCGCCGGTTTTGGTGATAAAAAGCGGCAAAACCGCCCCCTCTGCCCCGCCGCGGACGGCTGACGAAAGCGCCGCGATTGCCGCCGCCGCGGCGCTTTGCGATGAAAACAGCGACGACGAAACGGTAAAAGCGGCGGTGATTTTGGCGAAAACCAATTTTGCGGCGGGAGAAGCCTTTGAAAACGGCGAGAATAATTCTAACAAGGAATTAAAAGAAAAGGTTGCCGCTGTTTATCATTCGAATAAAGAAATATTAACCTATCAGGGCAAGGCGGTCGCGGTGCCTTACGCGGCATGCTCGAACGGCTTTACCGAAAAGGGAAACGCGGAATACCTGGAAGCGGTCGCCTCTCCCTGGGACTGCTTTGCCGGGGACTATGAACCCGGCTTATCCTGCCGCGGCGTGAGCATGAGCGGTATCCGCGCGCTGTGCGCCAAGGGACTGAGTGCCGAGGAAGCGCTGAAATGGTACCTGCCGAAGCTGACAATCGGTTGACTTTTGCCCCTGCGTGATGTATAATTTTTCATATATATTGCGCATGGAGAGGGAGTTGTTATGAATAAGCTCAGCCAACGGCAAAAAACGGCGCGCGCCTGCATGATTGCCACGATTGTGTTTGCGCTGGCATACACGGCGGTGTTTTTGCTGATTTTTTACCGACAATATTACTGGGAAAACCGCGCTGCGGGATTTTATATGTCCGACACGCACGCGCACATCAAATTCGGACAGAGTGGTCAGAGCCTTTACAGCCTGATGTACCTCACGCTCGGATTGCTTGACCGGCTGCCGATGGGCGGCGTTTGGATAGCGGCGTTCTTGGTGATTCTGCTGCTGTTCGGTATTTTGGCGACAAAAATGCTTTTACAGTATCTTTTGCCCAAGCAAAACAAATGGGTGGTCTGGATTTACGCCTTTCTGTGCAACATGGTGTTTCCGATTACCATGGCGTATGTTCCCTATTTCGGAGACTTCCGCTACAAGGGTATGCTCAACTTCAACATCTATCACAATTCCACCTATATCGGCATGAAGCCGTTTGCGCTGCTGGCGGTGCTGTTTCTGTTCAGGATTCTCAAAACCTACGCCGAACAGCGCATGTCGTGGAAGGACTGGGTCGGACTTGCGGGAATGATGCTCGCAGCCACCGCGTTTAAGCCGAATTTCATTGTGGGCTTTGCGGTCGCGATTTTGGTTGTGCTGATTGTGGATTTTATCCGCGTGAGAGGAAAGCATTTCCTCAATTTTGTCATCATGGGCTCCACGGTGCTGCCGGGATTTTTCCTGACCTTGTATCAGCGGGCGGCGCTGTATGAGGCGGATTCCGCCGGCTCTCAGCTGAAAATCGGCTTTTTGACGGCGCTGCGGGCAGTCGTCAAGCACCCGGAGATTCCGCTGCTGCTCTCGTTTGTGTTCCCGCTGGTGGTTTTGGCGTTCTGCATAAAGGACTTGAAATCGGACAAATTCTACCGCTTTGCGTGGCTGCACATGCTGATTAACCTCGCCATGACGGTTATGCTCTACGAAACAGGCGCAAGACTCAGGCACGGCAACTTTTTCTGGGGCTCATACTTTGCAATCGGCGTGGTGTTTATCCTCTCCGTTGTCAAGCTTGACGAACTGATTGAAAAAAAGCGCATGGGTGCGCTGACGGTCAGCTCTATGGCGCTCGGCGCGCATGTGCTGTGCTGGGTCAATTATGTCTGCACCATTATCAAGGGCGCGAAGCCGTTCTGATGAATAAATCGAAAAAACCTCCTGCGGTTCAGCCACAGGAGGTTTTGATTTATGTTTCGTTCAATTACTTCGGTTCTGCGCAGATAACAATGTAGTTGTCAATCGTGGCAGCCTTGCAGGAATAGGAAGCGTCGCCGACCTTCATGTCGAAGGAGCCCTTTGTCACGTCGTCGGTCTTGACGCCGAGGGTGTCGAGCACGTCGCCCGCCTTTACGCCGTCAAGCGTTGCGCTGATAACTGCGCCGTCCTTGAGAACAACGGTGTTCACGCCGCAGGATTTGGCAACGTCAGCGCCGTTCACCTTGGTGTACTCGTCGGTGGTGAAGCCGATAACCACCGCGCCGGAGCCGTCCGCTCTGGTAACGCCGGTCATGACGGTGTAGGTGCAGTCGTCCTGCAAAACGGGGTCGGTCATGGTCTTGACGACAACGCCCTTGACAACGCGGTTAAAGTACGCCTTGTCGCTGATTTCCTTGATGGACTTGCCCGCTTCTCCCTCGGGATAGCTTGCCACTACCTTGCCGGTTTCGTCGCAAACGGTAATGCTGTCGAGGAACAGATAACGCGCAGCCTTTTCCAAATCCTCCTGAGCGGTTTTGCCGTCGAGCAGCATAGCGGTTGCGTTCGCCTTGGAGAACGCCTCGTCAGCGAAAACGGCGGAATAGCGGCTCTGCATGGAGGAATAGCTTGATACCTGCGACTTGGCATAGTCAAACGCGGCGTCAAAGCCCTTGGAGGACGACGAAGCAGCGGCGTTTCCGCCCGCTCCGCAGCCTGCAAACGCGGTGACGGACAACGCGGCAGCCGCCGCAAGGCAAAGAGTTTTTCCGAGTGATAATTTTGCTTTCATATACATGCTCCTTTACAGAAATCTTTTCAATAAAATAGACAAGATTATTATAGCACAATAAAACCAAATTGTCACGCAGTTTTCGGAATTTTTGTAAATTTTTAACTACAAATTTTGAAATACAGCCATATTCTTACTTCTCCGCGAAAACAGAGCGGATTTTTTCAAACATCTCCATGATGAAAAAGCGGTATTCCCGCTTTTCATTTCTCACCACGTCGTATTCGCTGTCATTAAACACCTCTTTTGCGCGGCTGTCCTGCTCGGCGGGAGCGGAAACGCAGAGCGACGGAAACATCACGCACCACCAGTTGTGCCCCTCCCCTTTGCCGATTGTCAGGCGCAGGGCGTCGTAATTGCCGGACGGAAGCGTGTAATTTTCATAGTACCGCGTGGTGAAAAACATGTTGACAAGCTCGGCGCGCACGGGGTCGGGGCTGTTGTTTTCTCTGAGAGTCGCAGCGGCAGCGTCGGCAATTTCCTGCAAGTGCTCCGCTGTCACCCGCTCGGCTTCCTCCTTGCTTTTTGCCTGCCGATAGAGCTTTTCGGTGTAAGCAAGCACGCAATCGCGCACCTTTAGCTTGACAGCTTGGTCGGCTTCGCTGTCGGAATTGGCGAGAATGTGCAGACGGAACACGTCATGCGACACCTCGGAGCAAGCCGCTCCGAAGGGAATCATGGAGTAAATGACGGTCAGGACAAACGCCACGCATGCGGATTTGAGCCATAATCTCATATAAAAAACCTGCCTTTCTTCTTTAAAAGAATCATTGGCAGGTTTTGTCAGTTTATTCAACGGCACAGCCGTTTTTTATGGGTTTGCAGAGAAAGGTTTTGGGATAATCGGCTTTCAGGGCTTCCACACACTGCTTTGCCTTTCGTTCGGAGGTAAAAATCGCGAACACCGCCGAGCCGGAGCCGGACATGCCCGCGCCGCGCGCCTTGCAGCCGAGCATGATTTTCTTAATCTCATTGACCTCGGGGATTTGCAGCGCCAGCTCAAAATCGTTGAAGATGGTGGCGCAAATCGTGAACATGTCGCGGGTGTAGAGCGCCTTTACCATTTCATCGGTGTAACAGGGGTGCTTTGCCAGCGCGTCAACCTTTTGATAGGCTTCGGCGGTGGAAACGCTGACGGTATCGGGCTTGCAGATGACGATTTGCACGCCGTGAAGCGAGGGGACCTTTTTCATGGTGCCGCCGATGCCGGTGCACAGCTTGGTGCCGCCTTCCATGCAAAACGGAACGTCCGCGCCGACGCGCTCACCGATGTCGAGCATTTCCTTGGGGCTAAGCTTGGTGTTGAAGAGATAATTCATACCGACAATCACCGCGGCGCCGTCGCTGCTGCCGCCGGCTAAGCCCGCCTGTGTGGGAATGGTCTTTTGAATGTCGATATGCACGCCAGACACAGGCAGACGACAGTAATCAAAAAAGCGGTACGCCGCCTTTGCGCAGATATTCCTGTCGTCGCAGGGAACGCCCTCGTAATCGCAGGAAACCGTCACCGCGCCGCTGTCGTTTTGCGTGAGGGTGATTTCGTCGTACAAATCCACCGTCTGCATGACGGTAGAAAGTTCATGGTATCCGTCCGGGCGCTTGCCGAGAACATCGAGCGAAAGGTTGATTTTAGCGGGAGCCTTAAGCTTTACTTCCATCTTACAGCTCCTTTAAGAACTCGCGGATTCTTTCGAGCGCGATTTTGAGGTGCTTGAGCGAATAGGAATAGGAAACGCGCACAAAGCCTTCGCCGCAGTCGCCGAACGCGGTGCCGGGCACAACGGCAACGTGCTTTTCCTTGATTAAGCGTGTGCAGAACTCCTCGGAACTGAGCCCGGTGGACTTGATACACGGGAACACATAGAACGCGCCGAGGGGCTCAAAGCAGCTCAGTCCCATGTCGTTGAAGCTGTCAACCACCAGTCTGCGGCGCATGTCGTACTCGTCGCGCATGTGCTTGACGTCGCGGTCACCGTTTTTGAGCGCTTCAATCGCCGCGTACTGGGCGGTGGTGGGCGCTGACATAATGCCGTACTGGTGCAGCTTGGTCATCTGCTCGATAATCGGCGCGGGTCCCAGCGCGTAGCCGAGCCGCCAGCCGGTCATGGCATAGGATTTTGAAAAGCCGTTGACGACAATCGTGCGCTCGTACATGCCGTCGATTGAGGCAACGGAAACGTGATTTCTGCCGCCGTAGGTCAGCTCGCAGTAGATTTCGTCGGAGAGCACCATCAAATCGTGCTTTTTAATCACCCCGGCGATTTCCTCCAAATCACGGCGCTCCATAATCGCGCCGGTGGGGTTGTTCGGGAAGGGCAGCACAACCAGCTTGGTTTTCGGGGTGATTGCCGCCTCCAAATCCGCCGCCTTCAGACGGAAGTTATCCTCGTTTTTGGTGTTGATGTTCACCGGGATACCGCCTGCCATGACGCAAAGCGGGTTGTAGCACACAAAGGCGGGCTGCGGAATAATGACCTCGTCGCCCTTTTCTATCAGGGTGCGGAACACCAAATCAATCGCTTCGCTGCCGCCGACGGTGACAAGCGTTTGGGTGGAAGGATTATATGTAAGCGAAAAACGTCTTTCGTAATAAGCGGAAATCTGCTTTAACAAATCGGCAAAGCCACGGTTGGGAGAATACCATGTTTTTCCCTTTTCCAGACTGCGGATGCCCTCGTCGCGGATATGCCACGGTGTTTGAAAGTCGGGCTCGCCGATGCTCAGCGAAATCACGTTGTCCATTTCGTTTGCAATATCAAAGAATTTGCGGATACCGGACGGACTGAGCGACCGGATACCCGAATTTAAGTATTTGCTGTAATCTATCACAGGAACTGGCTCCTCTCGTCGGTGTCAACGCCCAAGGCGGTCAGATTCATGCCCCTGTCCTTGTAGCGGCGCATGATAAAGTGCGTGCCGGTAGAGAGCACGCCGTCAATGGTGGACAGCTTTTTGGCAACGAACATGGCGATGTCCTGCATGGTCTGTCCGCGCACAATCAGCGCAAAGTCATAGACGCCCGCCATGAGATAGACGGATTCCACCTCGTCAAACGCCATGCACATTTTTGCCATGTCGTCAAAGCCGGTTTCGCGCTTGGGAGCAACCTTTAACTCAATGAGCGCCTCGACAAAGCTGTCCTCCATGTCCTCCCAATCGACAACCGCCTGATACCCCTTGATAATGCCCTTGGCTTCATATTCCTTAATCTGCGCCTGAATGTAGTCCTCGGGCTCGCCGAGCATTGCCGCGAGCTCCGCCGTTGAAAATTGCGAATTTTGGCTTAACAGCTTTAATAAATTGTCCATAATTACCTCCGGGAGATTAAATTTGTGCCGCCTGCATGACGGGTTTTTCAATGGTGTTGATGGAATTGACGCAGATGGACGCGGCGATACAGTAAAGCTCGTTGTCCCTGTCGGCAATTTCCAGCGTGCAGTAATCCGCGTGTCTGCGGTGGCTGAGAATGACAGTTTTGTCAACGTCGATAATGGTGAAGTTTTTGGCGGCAACATCGCCGTTGATGTGCCAGTTGTTGCCGTAAAAATAGGAATAGACGCCGTTTTTGGTCGGCACCATCACAAAGGTAACGTGCGTTTTGCCGACGCGCAGCACAAAGGTGTTGGTTGCGGCAATGGGCAGGCGGCGGATTTTTGCCACAGGCTCGCCCTGACGGTTGAGAACCACCATATACAACCGCTTTGTCACCTTGGTTTTGACCGAAACGGCACGGAATTTTTCATTGCCGGATTCATCAAAGATATAATAACAGACTGCACCGGCCGAAACGTCGCGTTTCAGATGAAGCTTCATAAACATCACCGTTTAAAAATAATAACCATAGACGTACAAAAATGTATATCTATGGTTATTATACTACACTTTTTCAATTTATACAAGAGAATAATAGAAATGAATAATTGATTAAGAAACAACTTCTTTCACCGTCTTGAACATCAGCTTGATGTCGGAGAAAAAACCGAAGTTTTTGGTGTATTCAAGATTGTACTTCATTTTTTCGGGGAGCACCTGCTCAATATACACCTTGTCGGCGTCCTCGGCGGAGGACAGGAGCTTTTCCTCGTCCTTATACATAATCGACGCGAGCGAGGTGATTCCCGCAGGGAGCAGCAGCGTGGCGTAATATTCGTTTTGATACTGCTCGACATAACGCGGAACCTCCGGGCGGGTGCCAACAAAGGACATGCTGCCCGCAAGGACGTTGAACACCTGCGGCAGCTCGTCAAGGCGGTATTTACGCAAAAAGCGTCCGATGCCGGTTACGCGGCTGTCGCTGTCGGTGGTGACCTGCGTGCCGAGCGCCTCGGCATTCTCCACCATCGTGCGGAATTTGATGATTTTAAAATGCCGTCCGTAGGTGGTGACGCGCTCCTGAAGAAAAAAGACATGTCCCGGCGAGGTCGCCTTGACAATCACGGCAATCACCAAAATCGGAATGAGCAGCAGCACCAGCATGACCAGCGCCACAAGAATGTCGAACACGCGCTTGACAACGCGGCTGGCGGTTTTTTTGCTGAGAATATCATAATAAGGACGCACCTCGCCGCACTGAAAGGCGGCAGGCAGCTTTTCAAAAGATTTCATTGATGTATCCCCTGTTTCTTTACAGCTTTGTCTACTGGAATTATAGCGCTTTTGGGCGGGATTTTCAATAAATATTGCAAAGGCGAAACAAAAAACGGCATAACGTAAAAACCGACGGGAACTAACCGTCGGTTTTTAGGTAATTTTATGGAGTAATCAAGCACATAGAAAGGAAATCTTTTTCATCACATCTTTATTGTCTGACGTTAGTATAACACATAGTTTGTAAAATGTCAACAGTTTTTTTTGGAAATTTTTATTATTTATATATTTTTTATTCTGTTTGCAAAAAGGCTTGACTAAATGAAAAAAAGAGGGTAAAATATAAATACACGGAACGGATATATCTGTTCTATGGGTTCGCTGAATGCCTGCCCGATGCGTGAATGATTTTTAAATAACCCTACAACACTTAAATCGGGAGCCTTGCTCTTTGAGCGGTGTGCAGACCTCCCGCTTTTCGGAAGAAGGGAGCCTGAAGTTCAAAGGAGGGCACCCACCTGTTCTCTTCGTAGGCAGGTTATTATTTAAATCATACGGTCGGGCGGGTCTTTTTATGTTCATTTTCAGAAAGTTACATATACAGGAGCAAGCAATATGAAAATTTCTGTTTTGGGCTGCGGAAGATGGGGCAGCTGCATTGCGTGGTACCTTGACAAAATCGGTCATGAGGTGCTTAGCTGCGGTCTTGCCGACGCGCCTGAGTTTATTCAACTGGAACAAACGCACCGCAACGACTATCTGGTGTTTCCCGAAAGCATTGAGGTCAGCCCGGATTTGGAGTACGCGGTGAGCCGCGCCGAGGTGATTGTGATTTCAATTTCTTCACAGCACCTCCGCTCTTATTTTCAGGAGATTTCGCGCTATCCGCTCGACGGCAAAACCGTTGTGCTGTGCATGAAGGGCGTGGAGGCCTCCACCGGCAAGCGGCTCAGCGAAATTGTCGGAGAGTTTGTTGACGAAAGCAAAACCCCGGTTGCCGTTTGGGTCGGTCCCGGACATCCGCAGGATTATGTGAAGGGAATCCCGAACTGCATGGTCATTGACAGCAGCAACCGCGAGGTCAAGGAAAAGCTGGTGTCGGAATTCACCAGCGAGCTGATTCGCTTTTACATCGGCAAGGACTTAATCGGCAGCGAAATCGGCGCGGCGGCAAAAAACGTCATCGGTCTTGCGGCGGGTATGCTCGACGGTCTGCACTACACCTCCTTAAAGGGTGCGCTGATGGCACGCGGCACACAGGAGATTTCGCGCTTAATCGCGGCGCTCGGCGGCAACTATATGAGCGCGTTCGGTTTGTGTCATTTGGGCGACTATGAGGCGACGCTCTTTTCCCCGTGGAGCCACAACCGCAAATACGGCGAGGAATTTGTGCAGGGCAAGCGCTTTGAAAAGCTTGCCGAGGGCGTGATGACCTCAAAGGCGCTTTACAAGCTGGGGCTGGAGCATGACGTGGATTTGCCGATTGTCACGGCGGTTTACAAGGCGCTGTTTGAGGGCGCAGACGTGATGGACGAAATCCAGAAGATGTTTGTGCGCAAGGTCAAAGAAGAATTTTAGAAGGTAATCAAATGAGTAAAAACAACAAAAAGGCGGCGTCTCCCGCACCGAAGGCAAAGGGACAAGCCGCTGCCAAAACCGTTACCGCCGTCAAAAATCGGTGCATGACGGAATATGTGGTCGTGAATATCATCTGCCTGCTGGTGTTTCTCGCGTTCGGCTATATCGCCGTGATGAGTTTTTTCCAGACAAGCGTGATTGACCCGCAAAAATATGTCAGCGAGCACATTCTTTTTCAAAACGATATTGTGCCGCTGAACCTGCTGTTCACGGTGCTGTTCGTCATGTTCCTGTTCGCCATGCGGCGGTTCTATGACTTTTTTGCCAAGGTAAATTTGCAAATCATGGAAATCGCGCTGGCGGTGTTTGTGATTTTGCTGGGACTGATTTGGGTAATTAACGTGCAGTCAGTTCCCGCCGCGGACAGCTACAATATTTTTGAAGCGGCGACAAAGGCGGCAAAGGGCGACTATTCTCCGATGATAAATTACACGCAGTTTTATAACAGCGCGTTCTACAACGGCTTTTCTTACTTCCACTTCTACCCCTTCCAACTCGGCTTTGTGGCGTTCAGCGAAATCATTTACCGCATGTTTGGCACGGAGAGTTCCATGCCCATTCAGATTATCAACGTGCTGTGCGTCGGCGCAACGTATTTTGCGCTGGCAAGAATGACAAAAATGCTGTTCAAGAAAAAAAGCGCGGAATTTATCGCGATTCTGCTGCTGGCGGCATGCTTGCAGCCGGTGCTGTTCTGCACCTTCGTTTACGGCAACATTATCGGCATGTGCTGCGCGGTATGGGCGAGCCTGCTTTTAATTAAGTATTTCCAGACAGGACAGTACCGCTGGGTGATTCCGGGCGGCGTGCTGCTGGTGCTGGCAACGCTCGTGAAATACAACAACATGATTTATCTTGTCGCGTTTGTGATGGTGCTGCTTGTTCACATTGTAAAAAAGAAAAAGTGGCAGAGCGCGGTGATTGCCGCTTCGCTGATTGCGGCGGTGCTCGGCTCAAACGCGCTGGTGATTGCGCATTATGAGAACCGCGCGGACACGGTGTTCTGTGAAGGCGTTTCGCAGACGCTTTACCTCGACATGGGCTTGCAGGAATCCTACATGGCACCCGGCTGGTACACCACTATCGCAAAGGACAACTACATCAACTATTACCTCACTCCCCTTTTCTCCGGCAACCCGGACGCTTCCCTGAGCGACGCTGACAAAAAGGCGTGGGAGGACATTGACAAGCGCATGGAGAAGCTCTCCAACCTTGATTATTCCTTTGATTTCTTCGGCAAAAAGATTTTAAGCCAGTGGAACGAGCCGACCTTTGAGAGCATTTGGGTCAGCAAGGTGAAATCACACACCGCGACCGAGGAACAAAATGAAATGTATCATACCGCGACCCTCGGCAGCGAGCAAATGGAGGGCTTGGTAAAATCCGTTTATTCCAAGAGCACAGGACAGTTTTTAGAGCTGCATTTCAACTTCTATATGCAGATTCTTTACATCATGTTTGCGATTGGCATTTATCTGCTGTTCATCAGCAAAAAGTCGAATATCCAAACAGTGCTGCTCCCGTTGGTGCTGCTCGGCGCGTTCGGCTATCACCTGCTGTTCGAGGGAAAATCACAGTATATTTTAACTTATATTCCCCTGCTGGTTCCCACGGCGGCTTACGCTTTCAGCGTGATTCTCAACGGAAAATACACCAAGCTGAAAAAGCTGGTGGCAAAAATCAACTTTATTCCGGACAAATTCAACGAAGCGTAAAAATTGCGGCTTCCTAACCAAATGAAAACGGACACGGCGTTGTGCTGTGTCCGTTATTTTTTCGGCTTTTGACTGATAAATCTTGCGGCGCGTGATTTTCCGGCGCGAAAGATACGGCGGAACGGGCGGGTGTAGTACCAGAAATTGACATAGGCGCGGTAGCGCAGCGAGGTCATGGAATACGCCTTGCCCTTGCGGTAAAAGGCGGTCATGACAGCGATAACCTGGCTGTCCTGAATACCGCGTTCCTTGGCAAACTGGTTGTCGCCGCAGAGAACATAGGAGCCGTCGCGTTCAAAATCAATCACGCGGTGCAGCACATACTGACCGTTCTCACGGCGGTAGAGCGGCACATCAAACAGGTGTAGCCTTCCCTCTGGCTTTTTCAGCACAACAACGTCCTCGCCGTCGCGCAGCATGGGCAGCATACTGGTTCCGTTCGGCGTAAAGGTGACGGCGCCGCCCGATTGCAGCTTTTCGGTGATGAGCTCAATCACCGCGTCGAGCGTGGTTTCCTTATTCAAGGACATCAGCGTCCTTCACCTTTTGCAAAAAAATGTCAATATCCGCCGCTGCCCTTTCGGGGGTCACGTCGTATTCCTCCAGCATTTTTTCAATCAGTTCTTCCCTTTCGGCGCCCTCTTGCAGCAAGCCGAACAGAAACGCGCCGGTTTCGTTGAGATTGATAATGCCGTTGAAATCGAGCGTAAGCTTGCCCACCGGCACGACAACATAAGAATCCGCAACCTTGCGGAGAATAAAATCCTTTTTGATTTTCATAGTAACACATCCTTTTGATGATATTATAATATAGTTTTCGGGAAAAAGCAAGGAGGTTTAGCGGTAAGTGTTGAGAGTTGAGAGTTAAATTTAAAGAGCGTTCTGCTGTTGGGCAAAACGCTCTTTTATCATATAATTATTTGTTTGTCGC
>CAMVLW010000042.1 GCA_947168445.1 uncultured Clostridia bacterium | reverse complement strand
TCCTTGATGTCGAGCACGTCGCTGCGCAGCATGGGAGCGGGCATTTCGTCACGCGGGTCACGTCCGGGCTTGGAAAGCTCCTTCACCATGTCGTCAAGCGTGGGCAAGCCGATTTCCAGCTTTGCCGCAAGGTTTTTGGTTCCCGCCGCCTTTACGCGGGCGGGCAGGTCGGCAAATTTCGCCGCTTTTATTTCTTCATCAGAATAATCAACGAGCGTCAAAAGTTCCTTGGCGCTCTTGTAGCTTTCGGGGTGAACGCCGGTGTTGTCGAGCGGATTCTTGCTTTCGGGAACACGCAAAAATCCGGCGCACTGCTCAAACGCCTTGGGTCCCAGCTTGGGAACCTTTTTTAATTCCGCACGGGAATGAAAAGCGCCGTTTTCCTCGCGGTAGGCGACGATATTCTTGCAAACGGTGGCGTTGAGTCCCGACACTCTGGCGAGCAGCGCGGGAGAAGCGGTGTTCAAATCCGCGCCGACAGAGTTGACGCAGTCCTCAACAACGCCGTTGAGGGTTTCGCCCAGCTTTTTCTGCGGCATATCGTGCTGATACTGACCGACGCCGATTGCCTTCGGCTCGATTTTTACCAGCTCCGCGAGCGGATCCTGCAGGCGGCGCGCGATGGAAACGGCGCTGCGCAGGGTCAAATCCAGCTCCGGCAGCTCGGTGGCGGCGAGCTTGGAAGCGGAATACACCGAAGCGCCCGCCTCGCTGACGACCATGTAATAGACCTTGCGGTCAAGCTCCTTGAGCAAATCGGCGGTAAACATTTCGGTTTCCTTGCTCGCTGTGCCGTTGCCGATAGAGATAATATCGACGCTGTGCTTATTAATCAGGCGCAGCAGCGTTTGCTTGCTCTCGGCAATTTTGCGCTCGGAATGGGTCGGATAAATCACCGCCGTGTCGAGCACCTTGCCGGTGTCGTCCACCACGGCGACCTTGCAGCCGGTGCGGTAGCCGGGGTCAAGACCGAGCACGGTTTTTCCCTTGACAGGCGGCTGCATGAGCAGCTGTTTGAGGTTAGTGGCAAACACCTTCATGGCGCTGTCGGAAGCAGCCTCGGTCAGCTCGGCGCGGATTTCGCGCTCGATAGACGGAAAAATCAGGCGGGTGTAGGCGTCCTCTCCCGCCGCGCGGAGAAGGTCGCTGCAGAGCGGGTTGGTGCCGCGGTCAAGCAGGCGGTAAATCACGCCGAGCGGCTGTTCGCTGTCGAGGGTCAGGCTGACCTTCAAAAAGCCCTCCTTTTCACCGCGGTTGACGGCAAGCACGCGGTGACCCGCGATTTTCTTGACCGCCTCGCTGAAATCATAATACATGGTGTAGACGCTGTCCTTTTCCGGGTCGGCGGCAACAGAGGTGAGCACGCCGTTTTTCTGCGCGAGGGTGCGCAGGCGCTTGCGGATTTCGGCGCTGTCGGACACCTGCTCCGCGATAATATCCATTGCGCCCTGAATCGCTTCGTCAGGCGTGTTGACTTCCTTTTCCGCGTCCACGAATTCCTCCGCCGCCTTTTGCGGAGAAAAGCCCTTTTCCTGCTTGATAATCATGAGGGCAAGCGGCTCCAGACCGCGTTCCTTTGCCACGCTCGCGCGGGTTTTGCGCTTGGGACGGAACGGGCGGTAAATGTCCTCCAGCTCGCTGAGGGTCTGCGCCTTGTCAAGCGCCGCGCTGACTTCATCGGTGAGCTTTTCCTGCGCTTCAATCAGCGCGCGGATTTCCTCTCTGCGCTTGTCAAGCGAGCGGAGATATTCCAGCTTTTCGCTGAATTCACGAATCAGCTGGTCGTCCATGGAGCCGTGCATTTCCTTGCGGTAACGCGCGATAAACGGAATGGTGTTTCCGTCGTCGAGCAGCGCAATGATGTTTGCCGTGTACTCCTCTTTGATGTCAAATTGCTGTGCTAAAGTTTTTGCGTAATCCATTCTATAACCTCGTTATTTCTTATTCTTGTTCCGGCAAGCCCAGCCTGCTTTTCCATTGCAGAATCCGTCTGACCGACGCGTTGAGCTGCTCCTCGGTAATCCCGCCGTTCTTCACGGCGGCAAGCACCGCGGGATACTGCGTTTCCACGTCGGAGCAAAGCAGCATGTCGTTGCCGCATTTGACCGCGGCAACTGCGGCGGCGTCGGCTCCTGCGTATTTTTGAATTGCCTCCATCGCCAAATCGTCGGTGAGAATCACGCCGCTGAAATTCAAATCGCTGCGCAAAATTTCATGCACCTTCGGCGAGAGCGAGGCGGGAACCTCGGCGTCCATGCACGCAACGATATTGTGCGCGACCATCACCGCGTCCGCTCCCGCGGCGATTCCCGCCTGAAACGGCAGAAAGTCCGACTGCTGAAAGGCGGAATAGGGCTTGCTGTCATATGCCATGTCCTCATGGGTGTCGGTGTTGTCGCCGTAGCCCGGAAAGTGCTTCATCACCGAGCCGAGCTTGTTTTCTCCGTAAATGCCGACGGTCTTTTTGACAAACTCGCTGACCTCGTTGGGGTCGCCGCTGAAGGAGCGGTCAAAGATAAAGCTATCCTCGTTGGAGGTCACGTCGCAGACCGGCGCCATGTTCGCGTTAATGCCGAGGGACGTGAGCAGCTGCGCTTTTTCGGTTTCGGTCTGCTCAACCGCCTCCCAGCCGCCGTTGAGAAAGGCGTTTTTCGGAGAAGGAAAGGCTTCGCTGCGCAGGTTGGGATTGTCACTGACGCGCACCACGGTGCCGCCCTCCTCATCAACGCCAATCAGCAAGCCGTGCTTGGCGGCGCTTTGATAAGAGGAAATATCGCTTTTGACCTCCTCTGCGGTTTTGCCTTCAAAGTCGCGTCCGAAAAGAATCAGCCCGCCGAGATGGTAACGGCTGACAACGCCCGCCGCGTCCGCGTCGGGACAGCGGGCAAAAAAGAGCTGACCGACCTTTTCCTCGGTCGTCATGCTGTTGATAACCGAAGTGACAGGATCAACCGGCTCAGTCGCCTTTTGCGTGGGAATTTCAATTGCCGTTGGCTCCAAGCGGCTTGTCTGCTGCTGTGTGCAGGCACAGAGCGAAAACACAAGCGCCAGCGAGAGCAAAACGGCAGCAAGGCTTTTTGTTTTTTTCATAGAGTTGCCTCCCTTGTTGGTTGCGTGTACCTCTCTATTGTACTATGAAATCGGGAAGAAGTAAACCTTTAATAAAAAAAACGCCATCAAGCGATAGCGTTTTCTTTCTCTCTGTGCAGAATCAAATCAATAACGTCGTCGTGGCTGACGTTGAGCACCATAGCAAACTCTCCGCAGACCATTTTTTCGGCTTCCTTCAAAAACCGTTCGTCGGAAATGTGCAGCCGCTTTCCCTTGGCAAGCTGCTCCTGCGCATGCAGGTGAATCAGGCGAATCATGCCGACCACCTCGGCGCTGTCGCCGCGCGCGATAATCTCTTTAAAATGTTCGCTGCGCTCGATTTTATTGTCAATCCACTGTTCGCCGGCGTTACCGTCAGCGAGAATGTCGCGGATTTCTTCCTCGGAGAGCACAAAACGGATTTTCTTCACCAGCGCTTCGTTCGCGGTGGGCACAAAGAGCGTGGAACTCTCGGAGCCGACCGGCTTGAGCACATAATATTCCATTTTTACCTTTCCGACCGTCTTGACGGTGATGTCCTCGATTTTGCAAACGCCGTTCGTACCATAGAGCACGGTTTGACCAACGCTGAACATGTCAATCTCCTCTTTCTGCTTTTATAAACCGCATAATAGCGCCGTTTTCGACACTTTTATTATACCACCTTCCGCGATTTTTTTACATAGGCAAATTGACTAAATATAAAAATGATTTTTTTGAAATGCTCCACAAGGATTGCTTTTTTTGGGATTCGACCGCAATTTCTGCCAATTCCGGGACAAATAGAAACAGCCGAGAAAACTCGGCTGTTTCGGGGGGTAAATTGGGTTATAGAAGGAATAAATCAAAACTAAAAAGGGCAGAGAAACTTTTATCAAAACTCCTAAAAACTACCTAAAAACGGAAGGGAAACACAAAACTTCAAAACCCAAACCATAGTTATATTTTACACAAAGCCATAGAGGTTTTCAATTGCAAATGCAACAAAAAGCCATGTTGCGTGTAAAATAACGCCATAAAAATTTGTGGATTCTGACGAATTGCGCGCAACCGTTATTCGGTAGCGGCCACAGGCTCCTTGCCCTTGCTGACAAGCAGCGTCAGGGTGGTGCCGTATTCCACGGTTTCGCCCTTGCTCTTGTTCTTGTAGCCGATCACGCGGCCCTCGGCGTACTTGTCGCTGTACTGATACTCAGCGGTGCCGAGCAAGCCCTGAGCGGCAATGTCGGCGGAAGCCTGCTCCAGCGTCAAGCCCTCAACGTCGGGCAGTTCGCGCGTCTGCGCGCCCTTGCTGATGGTCAAAGCGATTGTCACGCCCGCTTCGCTGTCGGCAACCGTCACGCGGGAGCCCGCCGGCGGATCCTGCACCATGACGGTGCCTTCCTTGTATTCGTTGCTGAATTCGTCGGCATAAGCGCGCATAATCTTGATGGAAGAATCGCTCTTTGCCGCTTCAACCGCTTCTTCGTAGGTCATGCCGAGATAGTTCGGAACGGTGGGACCCGTCCATTCGGTGCTCTGGGTCGAAGGCACGGTGGCGCTGTTGTTGCCGCCGAACATGCCGGAAAGCGGATTCTGCATGAGCCAGAACACGCCGATAACGCCCAGCACCAGAACCGTCACCGCCGCCGAGATAATCACAATGGAAGCGTGCGACATACCGCGGCGCTTTTGCTTTTCCCCGGTGGTCTGGGAAAGGTTCATGCTCGCGGTGCGCGAGATTTCGTCCTGAATTGCCTTGGCGGTGTGCGCCACGGAAAGCTGCGAGCGCAGCTCGTCAAAGTCGGTAATGCGGTTTTCGCGCTCCACCTGCAAGCCGTTTGCCAACGCGGAAACAACGTGCGGCGGCAGGCGCTTGACGGTGTTGGTGCTCATGAGCAGGCGGCTGTCCTTGAGGCGCTCAGGCGCGCTCTTGGGAAGTCTGCCGGTCAGGGCATAAAACAGCGTGGCGCAAAAGCCGTAAATATCGGTAATATCGTCGAGCGGGAAGTTATCCTCATACTGCTCGGGCGCCGCCGCGCCGGAAAAAAGCTGCGATTTCAGCGGTGTGCCGCGCTTGCGCTCGTTTTCGGTGGCAAAGCCGGAGATTTTGACCTTGCCCTGTGCGGTGATATACATATTTTTGGGAGAAATCGCGTAATGACCCACGCCGCGCTTATGCAGCGCTTCAAGCGCGGAAATGACGGGCATAAACAGCGGACGCGCAATGTCCCATTCCAGGCTGCCGCTGCTGCGCTCGATATACTCCTCAAAGGGAATCAAATCCTCGTTTTCCTCAATCACATAGGCGGTGTTGTTCTGCTCAAAAATGTTGTGCACATTCATCAGCGCAGAAAGCTCCCGCAGCTCGGAAAGAATCCGGTAATAATTGAGAAAACCGTCCTTCAGCTTGTCGAAGGTCAGGCGGTTTTCATAATTGACCTTGATTTCGGTTTCGCCCTCGCCGCGGCTGAACATGCCGATGGGAAGGAACTCGCAGACAATGACAATGTCGCCGGTCTGCTTGTCAAAGCCGAGATAGCGCGTGCTTTCGCCGTTGGTGTCAACGCCCGCGCCGACAATATAGCGGTTGGCGAGCACCGTGCCATAGGGCAAAAACGGCGCCTGCTGCTGTTCTGTGTTATCAAATCCGCAGGAAGGACAAATCTTTTTGTTGCCGATTTCCTGCATGCAGCCCATACACAATGACATATTGTATTCACTCCAATATTCTCTATATCCCAAAATGGATTCTTCTGAAATGACTCTGATACATTTTTATTCAAAAGAATTATAGCACAACCTGTTCCGGCAATTCAAGGCGGTAGGGTGTCATTATAATTACAGTTTTGTTATAGAATCCCATATTTATCCAGTATATTGTTTAATTATACCACAAAGTTTTGCCTGTGTCCAGCTTATTTTATCAATTGCACACGATTTCGCCATTCGACAGATTTTGACACGAAACGACAAAACGCGGAGCGGTGAGGACACGGCTCCGCGTAAAAAGTTATGCGACTGTTGTTTCTCCGATGAGATAGCGCGTCGGATAATCCGCAATCCGGCGCTGAATAATGGTGGCGTCCTCTACCGTGAGTCTGCCGTCGGCGTTTGCGTCGCCGCGCAGCGCAACGGCTTCGGAATCGTCGAGCGGCTGTTCGGCGAGCAGCCGCTGAATGGTTGTAACGTCATTGATGTTAATCCTGCCGTTGCCGTCGGCATCACCGAGCACAAACGGCGCCGAGGGCAACCCGTAATAGTCCTGCATCCAGCCGCTGCGCTCCTGCGCCCAGCTTTTCAGCACGTTGAAATTGCCGTTGTAGCTAGTCTGCGGCTTTAACTGATAGTTTATCCACCACCTGCCGACATACCAGCCCGCTGTGGAATAGTTGCGCGCGATAATGTCGCCGTACTGTTCGCGCGCTGTATCGAGCAGTCCGCCGTCGGCGGCAATACTCGTGATAAAATCAAAGTGCTGATGATACACGCGCCTTGCCTGCTCGTTGAACCAAGCGTGCTTGCAGAGGTATTTGTAGATATTTTTATTCGCGGCAAAAACGCCGGTTGGGTCTGCCGACTCCGCCGCAACCGAGGAAAAGGAAGCGGTTTCGTTGCCGAGGGACATGTCGTAGTCCCACGGCGGTCCGGCATAGAGCTTGCCGTCCTTGTAATAGAAAAACACGGAGCTCATGTTGAAATCATAGGTTTTCATATACTCGTTGAGCACATAAAACTTTGCGAAGGAAGGAATGTCAACCTTGCTCTCGATTTCCTCGCGTGAGCCGTTGCGGATCGTCGTGATGACGTCCTGCATGGCGCCCTTGATATAGGCAAGCTGTTCGTCATCCGGCTCCTCCGGCTCGCTTGCGATAAAGCGCAGACCGTCAACGGTGAAGTAGGTCACATCTTCCTCAACGCGGGACGCTTCGTATTCTATCAGAAAATCCTTTTTGCCGCCGTTGCTTTCAATGTCTATGTCAACGCGGTCGCTGCCAGCCTGCACAGGCTCAAAGAGCATGTAGCAGCCGCGGAAGGAGCCGTCGACCCACAACTCGACAAACTGCCGCTTGGAGGTATAGGCAAGTCCCAACTCATCCGCAAGCTCAAAGGCAGTGTAGTTGCGCAGCAGCGTGGGGTCAAAGGCGTTGGCAATCAGCGCCCACTTTTTGCCCTTGCCCATGCCGAGCACGTCCTTTTTCTTGGCGAATTTAAAGGTAAACGCCTTTTTGGTAATCCAACTCAGGGCGGTGGTGTTGCCCCTGACCTTAAAGGTGCAGGCGTCCGAGAGCACACTGCCGTCGGTGCCGAGAATCTGAACAGAGGCGTTTTGATAGCCGTCCTCTTTTTCCAGCGTGGTGCCGTTGCCGTTTTCGGTGGTGATGTAAATTTGCGGCACGGTCATTTCCCAGTCGCTTTGGGGCACAGGGTCGGTCTCGGCAGCAAAGGCGTTCAGCCCGGAAACAAAAACAGCGCTGATAACGATTGCCAGTGAGCAAAGGACAGCGCCGCACTTTTTAATCAGTGAAGATTTCATGTTACAATTCCTCTTTTTTTCAATAATACGCTTGGGGAAAGGGGTTTGGTTGCTTTTAAATTAATCACTCTAAACATTTATCATCAAAATAATCTGTCCGCTGTGAACGGTGATTGCCGCGTGGTTTTCCGTGAAAATGTTGGAGGTTCCCATTGCGGCGCTGTGGGTCAGGGTGCCGTGGTTCAGCGGGTATTTCGCGCCCTGATAAGAAAGCGCTGCCGCCGCGCAGCCGAAGGGATAAACCGAGAAGGTCAGCCCCTTGCAGCCGTTGAAATCATAGCTGCCCGCGGTCAGCACCGTGATTTTTTCATTCTTTGAAAGAATCATTCCGCTTGCGCCGTGCTCGCGGAGATATTCGAGCATACAGCAGTTGGCAAAGGTATGGTCGAGCCTGCCGCCTGTCGCCGCAAGCAGCACAAACTCCCGAAAGCCGCGTTCCAACGCCACATTAATGCAGTGCAGGGTGTCGGTGTCGTCCTTTTCGGGGACAAGGCGGATGATTTCGCAGTTCTGCGGCAGCTCGCCTGTGAAGGAATCAAAATCACCGACAATCAAATCGGGCTTGACGCCTGCCTTTTGCGCGGCGGCAACGCCGCAGTCGGCGCAAATCACATAAGCGCTCTCCCCCGCCGCTTGGCGGATCACGTCAATGTCAGGATTGGGAGCGCCTGCGATGATGATACATTTTTTTGACGGAACTACTTGATTTGCCAATGCTTGATGTCCTTTACTTCGTTATACATTGCCACATAGCTGTCGTGGCGGGTCTGCCCGATTTCGCCGTCGGCAAGCGCCCGCAGCACACGGCAGCCCTTTTCGCAGGTGTGGGCGCAGGAGGTAAACTGACACTGACCGAGATACGGCTCAAATTCGGGAAAGCAGTATTGCAGCTGCTCCTTGTCAATCATTTCATACCGCTGCAAATCGACGGTGGAAAAGCCGGGTGTGTCCGCGACAAAGCAGCCGTCCAACTCAAACAGCTCTACCACGCGGGTCGTGTGCCGTCCGCGTCCGAGTTTTTCGCTGATTTGCCCCGTTTGCAGGGTCAGCGAGGGAAACAGCGCGTTGAGCAGGGTTGATTTTCCCACGCCGCTGTTGCCGATAAACGCCGTGACCTTGCCGCGCAAAAACGCCGAAAGGCGGCGCAGCTCGCTGTTGTCGCCGGGCGAGCACTGAAAGGTTTCAAGCCCCGCTTGGCGGTAGATGTTGACGGTTTCGTCGCCGTTTTTGATGTCGTTTTTGGAAACGACAATCACCGGCTCCATGTGATTGTTCACCGCGGCGGCGGTCATTTTGTCAATCACCGCGTAATTCGGGCGCGGATCGACGGTGGAACAGACAATCACCAGCGCGTCGATATTCACCAGCGCCGGACGTTTCAGCTTATTCTTGCGCGGCAAAATTTCCTCAATCGCGCAGAAGCCGTCGTCGGGAATACTGATTATCACCCTATCGCCCACAATGGGAGAGCTTCCCTTTTTGCGGAAGCTCCCCCTTGCCTTACATTCATATTCTGTTTCGCCGCAGCGGACGTAGTAAAATCCGCCGATGGACTTCATCAAAAGTCCCTGCTGCCGCTTGTTATCAGTAGTCATAGTTGTTGTACTGCACTTCGGATTGCTGCCCCTCAGATTCGGTTTGCGAGGATTCCTCCTGAGTGGGTTCGGGTTCCGGCTCGCTATATTCCGTCGGCGCTTCGGTCGGCGCCTCGGTCGGCACAACATACTCGTGCGTGACGGTGCTGATGGAGCCGGTGGAGTAGTCAATCGTGTATTCGCGATATACCTGACCGCCAAGCTGCACCACCACATAGGAGGAGCCGCTGCCCTTGAATTCCAGCGCGGCGGTTGCGCCGTAGGCGGGAATCACGGTCTTGGACTGGGCGCTGTCAACCGCTCCGTCAACGATAACGGTCATTTCAATTGAATCGGTCACGCCGGCGGGCAAATCGACGTTAATGGTAACGGTGCTCTTGTCGCCCGCGCCGGAGCTTACGGTCAGAGTGACGACCGTGCCCTTTTCAATCTTGCCGTGCGGCAGCGGAGAGGAACCGAGAACCGTATCGCGCGGCTCCTTGCTCTCGTCGTCATAGTTGACCTCAACGGTCATGCCGAGGTTCGAAAGCTGCTCCTGCGCTTCGCTGAGGGAGGTGCCGATAACAGCGGGGATTTCCACGGTTTCGGGGCGCTCGCCGTTGGACACATAAAGGTAAACGGTGGAGCCGATCGGCGCCTTTGCGCCTGCCGCCGGGAAGGTGGTAATGACATAATCCTTGGCGGTTTTGTTGTTCTCAACCAGCACCACCTCGGGAATCAGGCTTGCGTCCTTGAGCGCCTTGACCGCCTCCGCCTGCTTGTAGTTGGTGGTGAAGAACGGAACGGTGATTTCGTCCTCGTTGCTGTTGATGGTCAGGGTGATAACGGAGCCGGACTTCACCTTCATGGAGCCCGCCTCAGGCTCCTGCGCCAAAACGGTGCCGAGGGATTTGGTTTCGTCATATTTGCTCTTGATTTCAAACTGGAAGTTTTCGGGGTTGTTTTCCTTGACCTCCACCAGCGATCTGCCGGTGAATTCGGGAACGTCAACGTCCTTGGTCTGGTTGGAGCTGAAGCCGCGCACCAGCGCAAGCACAAAGAAAACCAGACACACCGCGATGGTGGCAAACAGCACGCCCTTGAAGATGTCAAAGCCCGCGCCGTGCTCCTTCACCTCGTCGTCCTCGCTGACGTCGGGTTCCTCGGCCACAGGCTTTTTGCGCTCGTCCTGCGCATAGCGCGCGGGCGCTTCGGTGCGGTTCTTTTTGACGGGGTTGACATATTTGGTCGGCTGATTGTCCACAAAGGAGGTGCCGTAGTCAAAGACAATCGAGGGATTCAGGCGGAAGCGCTCAATGTCGCTGAGCATTTCCGCGGCGGAGGTGTAGCGCTTGTCGGGCTGCTTTTCCATGGCGCGCATGGTGATTTGCTCCAAGCCGACGGGAATCGCGGGATTGACCTCACGCGGGCGCTTGGGTGTGGACTGCAGCTGCATGAGCGCAACCGAAACAGCGGAATCGCCCTCGAACGGCAGCTTGCCGGTGAGCATTTCATAGAGCATAACGCCGACGGAATAGATGTCGGTTTTGCCGTCGGTCACATCGCCTCTCGCCTGCTCCGGCGCGATGTAATGCACCGAGCCGATTGCCTGGTCGGTCATGGTGCGGGTCGCCTTGTCGGAGAAACGCGCAATGCCGAAGTCCGTCACCTTGATGGTGCCGTCCTGAAGCAGCATGATGTTCTGCGGTTTGATGTCGCGGTGAACAATGCCGCTTTCGTGCGCGTGCTGCAACGCGCGGAGCACCTGAATGATGAGATGGAGCACGTCCTTCCACTCAATCACCCCTTGGCGGTCGATATACTCCTTGAGGGTGATGCCGTCGATATACTCCATGACGATATACTGAATCATGTCGCCGAAGCTCACGTCATACACCTTGACAATGTTGGGGTGTGAGAGCATGGCGATTGCCTTGGATTCGTTCTTGAAGCGGCGGATAAACTCCTGATTGTTGAGATATTCGTCCTTTAAGATTTTGATGGCGACCTCGCGGTCGTCGAGCGTGTCGGTGCAGCGGTACACATTCGCCATGCCGCCGACGCCGATGAGCTCGTGGATTTCATAGCGTCCGTCAAGTCTTTTGCCGAGATATTTATCCATGAAAAGACCTCCTGTTAATAAATGACCGTGGCGGTGATGTTGTCGGTGCCGCCGCCGTTCTTGGCGCAGTCAACCAGCTTGTTAACGAGCGTATCGCCGCGGTTTTCGTGGCAAATCTTCACCATATCGCCTGTGGTGACATGATTGGAAAGACCGTCGCTGCAAATCAGCAGCACGTCGCCGTAGATGAAGTTTGCCTCAATGTAGTCAAGCCGCACCGAGGGCTTGATGCCCAATGCGCGGGTGATAAAATTCTTGTTGGGGTGGTGCTGCGCCTGCTCATAGGTCAGTTCTCCTCTGCGCACCATCTCCTGCACCACGGAATGATCCTCGGTGAGCTGCTTGATTTTGCCGCCGCGAATCGCGTAGGTGCGGCTGTCGCCGACGTGCACCACATGCACGGTGGTGTCCTTGACAAAAACAAATTCGCAGGTAGTGCCCATGCCCGCTAGTTCCGGGTCGCGGGAGGCAAGCTCAAAAATGCGCACGTTGGCGTTGACGACGATCTCCGCCATCAGTTCTCCGATTTGCTCCTTGGTCATGTCGCTTTTATACAAATCGGTGATTTTCTGACTGATGTATTCCACAGCCGTCGCGCTGGCGATATTGCCGCCGTTGGCGCCGCCCATGCCGTCGCAGACCACTGCCCATACGCAGCTTGGAGAAATCACTCCGAAACGGAAGTCGTCCTGGTTTTGTGTCCTGACAAGACCGACGTCGCTTTTACTGAAAACTTCCATTATATTCCTCCTTCGTTTTCTTTCTTCATGTGCTTGCGCCTCAGCTGACCGCAGGAAGCGTCAATGTCGCTGCCCAGCGTCCGCCGGACGGTTGCCGTTACGCCGTAAGCGGCGAGGATATTTGCAAAAGACTGCTGTCTTTGCCGATCGCTTTTTTGGTAGCCCGTGCCCTCCACCGTGTTGACGGGAATCAGGTTGACGTGGCTGTGCGTGCCGCGCAGCTTTTGTCCCAGCTCGCGGGCGCAGGCGTCGCTGTCGTTTACGCCGTGAATCAGCGAATATTCAAAGGTCACACGCCTTCCTGTCGCTTCAAAATAATCGCGGCAGGCTTTGAGCAGCCGCTCCATGGGATACGCCTTTGCGACCGGCATGGTGCGCGAACGGATTTCGTCATTCGGCGCGTGCAGCGACACGGCGAGGTTGATTTGCAGCTTCAGCGCCGCCAAATCGTAAATCCTCGGCACAATGCCGCAGGTGGACAGCGTGATGTGCCTTGCGCCGATGTTCAGTCCTTTTTCGTCGCCCGCAAGCGAGAGAAACCGCACCACATTGTCAAAATTATCGAGCGGCTCGCCCATGCCCATGAGCACGACGTTGGAAATGCGGATTTGTTCGTCGCGCTGCGCCGCCTCAATCTGCGCGAGCATTTCGGACGCGGTCAGGCTGCGCGAAAAGCCGCTTTTCCCGGTGGCGCAAAAGGTGCAGCCCATCTTGCAGCCCACTTGAGTGGAAATGCAGATGGAATAGCCGTGGTGATAGCGCATGAGCACCGACTCCACACATTCGCCGTCGCGAAAGGCAAAAAGGTACTTCACTGTTTTATCATACCTTGAAACTTGTTTTTTTTCAATAGTTGCAACAGAAATGTAACAACTTGTTTTTAAGAAGTCCCGCAGCGCGGCGGGCAGATTTTTCATTTCGTCAAAATCCGCGGCGCCTTTACCCAGCCAATCGCGGATTTGCGCAGCACGGAATTTCGGAAAGCCGCCCTCAACGACAAGGTTCTGCAATTCGGGCAGCGTAAGAGATTTTATATCAGTCATTTTTGTTAGAGTTGAGAGTTGAATGTTTGAGTGGTTAGTGGTTAGTGGTTAGTGGCTAGTGGCTAGTGGTAAGTGGTGAGTTATAAGTTATAAGTTATAAGTTATAAGTTCAACTTTCCCACATAAGCAAAAACTTTATAAAACATTCTGTAGGGGTCGGTCTTTGAGGTGAAATCCAAATTTTAATTTGGTTCATTTCACCCATGCACAGCTGACCGACCCGCGGATTGAGTTCCATACGTTAGGTTCACCGCCTGCGGTTTGGTCAGCTGTGCATGGGTGTTGTTACCAAAATCAAGATTTTGACAACACCTCAAAGACCAAACCCTACAGTAAAGCGAGATAAAACCATAAGGTTTTTGATAAAAGGT
>CAMVLW010000041.1 GCA_947168445.1 uncultured Clostridia bacterium | reverse complement strand
CAGAAGAGGCTTTTGACGGCGGAGAAAGCGTTCCCGCTGTAACAGCCGCGGCAGAAGAGGCTTTTGACGGCGGAGAAAGTGTTCCCGCTGTAACAGCCGCGGCAGAGGACTTTGCGGTTGGCGCGGGTGAAACAGACGAAAGAAACGCGGCGAGCAGCGCCGTAACAGCGCTTTCCCGCGTAACGGTTACACGGGCGGCGTATAACGGCAGCGATAACACACTGGAATGGAACAGCGTTGAGAACGCAACTCGTTATCAAATTGCCAAAATGAAGCGCGGCGCAGGCGTTTACACCTATTACGAAACTGCGGCGACCGCCTACACCGACAGCCAGATTGTGGCGGCGGACACCTATTATTATCAGGTCAGAGCTATTTATACCGCAGAGGGACAGCCCACCGTGTACGGCGCATGGTCAACAACCAAAACAGTTGTCACCATGCAGCAGCCGAAGGTTACCCTGAAAAACAAATCAAACGGTATCCGCGCGGAATGGAACGCCGTCGGCGGTGCAAAATCCTATATCGTGTATTACAAAACCGCGTCAGCCGCAGCGTGGTCGTCCGTGACAACGGCAAACACCTATTATCCGCTGCTCAATGTGACGTCCGGCACGCTGTATTACGTGCAGGTGCGCCCTGTCGGCGTTAAGGCAAACGGTCCTTATTCCAAGGTGAGCAGCATGACCTTTATCGGTCAGCCCGCGGTGACGGTTTCCCAATCGGGCAATAGCGCCGTTCTCCGTTGGAACGCCGTTGAGGGCGCAAATCTCTATGAAATCGCCTATAAAGAGAAAAACGACGCAGGCTTCCTCTACAAATTCACGCACGATACCACCGACGCCGAAAGCGGATTATCCGCTGACTGCGAATATTACTATCAAGTCAGAGCAATCTGTGACAACGAAGCCGGAGGCTCCGTGAGCAGCGCTTGGTCGTCCGTCAAATCCGTGCGGATGATGGCGCAGCCCGCGGTCACGCTCACAAACAAGACAAACGGTATCCGTGCCGATTGGAACGCCGTTAAAGGCGCTACGCAGTATACCGTCTACTACAAGGCGCATGAAGACGCGAAATGGTCGTCGGCAGTGACCGCGAATACCTATTTTTCCGTGACCGGTACATTCAGCGGCAAGGTGTATCATGTGCAGGTGCGTCCTGCCGCCGGCAAGGTTAACGGTCCCTATTCAAAGGTGAGCAGCATTACCTTTCTCGGACAGGCGAATCCGAAGGGTTCCGCCGTCGATACAGCGCTTAGCTGGAGCGCTGTTGCCGGCGCGAATCAATATCAAATTGCCAAAAAAGCCAAAAACGCTTCCGGCTTTATATACTTCACCGTCCAAGACACCGCCTATACCGATCATGCGGAAAACGCAAAAACAGATTGCTGCTATCAGATAAGAGCCGTTTACGCTGACGAAAGCGGCGCCGAAACCTACGGCGCGTGGTCTGCGGTGTGCCGTTTTATCAACGGCAAGGCGCTGAACGGGTATCAAACTGACGGCGGAAAGAAATATTATTACCAAAACGGCGTTTTGCAGAAAAACCGTATTGTGGGAACAAGCGGCGAGGGATATTATTACGCCGATGGCAGCGGCGTTTGCTGCGTCAGCGAGGAAATGCGCCTTGCGGCGGAATTTATCATGCGCTGCGGCAAGGGAAATACCCTTGATGAACGAATGAAAACCTGCTTTAAATATCTCGCCGACAACTACCCCTACGCGCGCTTCTATGACCATCCGAAGTCAAAAAAAGACATTCCCGCGCTGGCAATTGACATGTTCAAAAATAAAAAGGGCAACTGCTTCCGCTATGCTGCCTGCTTCACCTGCGTTGCACGTATTTGCGGTTACCGTTCGCGTATTGGCGTGGGCTGCACCGGCAACGGCAGCCCGCACGGCTGGACAGAGGTGTATATGGACGGACAATGGTATTACTTTGACCCGGACATGCAGCTCCCCGGCTACGGTTTCCCCGACTATTATGCCTACAAAATGAGCCGTCATCCGTGGAATGTCAGAACAACCTTTACCTCCGAGGTTACCCTCAGCGGCGGCAAGGCTGTTTGGAATTGATAACAGGAAGGTAATATGGTTTTCAGTTTACGATTGCGATGGCTCCGGACACGGTTATTATGAGATTACCTATTCGGACGGCACCGTTGACCGTGTGGATTTTTAAGTGTAACACAAAACGGGTTTATCAAAGATTTCTGAAATTCCGCAAGTCTTTTATTAAATACCGGCATACCGTAAACCGCCGGATTGAAGAACAGCCAAAGGAGTGATTCTGTTATGGAAAAGCCGCAGCTGAGATATAAGGGCTACACCGCCAAGGTGCGTTTCAGCGCCGAGGACGGGGTGTTTTACGGAAAAGCGGAAGAAATTTCCTCGCTGGTCTTGTTTGAAGCGGAGCGGGAGGAACAGCTTGAAAAGGCGTTTTGCGAGGCGGTTGACGGCTATCTGGCGTTTTGCCGGGAGCACGGCACGGAGCCCGAAAAGCCATAATAATAATGAAAAAAAGCCCGGAATTCAGTCAAGCTGAATTCCGGGCTTCATTCGTTTGTTATTTCACGGGCACGCAATGCTCGTCGTTGATTTTCTGCACCTTTTTCACGCGCCGCACGTATTTTTCGGCGGTCAGCGGTTCGGTTTTCATGAAGGTCTTGACAATCTCCATCGCAATCATGCCGCCGATGATTTTCGCGCCGAGACACAGCACGTTGGCGTCGTTGTGCTGGCGGGCAAGCGCCGCGCAAAACGGATCCTGACAAACGCAGGCGTAAATGCCGTTTACCTTGTTGGCAATCATGGCGCTGCCGTAGCCGACGCCGTCAACAAAAATTCCCCTGTCACATTCTCCCTTGGCAACCGCCAAAGCGGCAGGAAGCACAAAATCCGACAAATCGCAGGATTCCTCGTCGTAGGCGCCGAAGTCCACAACGGTGTGTCCCTGACTTTCCAGATAGGATTTTATCTCATATTTCATTGATGTGCCGGCGTGGTCGTTTGACATAGCGATTTTCATAAAGCGCTCCTCCTTACAATGTGGTACTGCTATTATATCACAAGAAACACAAAATTTCAAATGATTGCGAAAAACTTTTATGAAAAATCGCAGTGCTTTTTGATTATTTCATCAAGTCCTTGCCGGTAACGCAGAGGGCTGTTGCTTTTTGGATGTCACAGCAGTTCTCTCAGCTTCTTTCCCAGTTGATCGGGGTTTGCTGTTTGTTGATGGTCGATAACGGTGATACCCATTTCTTCTGCGCGCTGAAACAGAGCCGCTGAGGTGTTTCGGCTGCAGCTTGCCGCCACCAACACCATTTTCGCATGGTGTCCGCCGAACAGACGGGTTACTGTGGCGAATTTATACAGCTCATCAACCGGCGTTTCGCCGTTTTTGCAGGAGATGAAAACGGGCGTTATGCCTTTCATCAGAATCACGTCGATTTCGTTGTTGGTGATAACGGATTTGTCGCCCGCGTTCCAGTTGATGGTAACGCCAGTGCGGATATCGGAAAATACCGATTCTCCGTTTTTCGGCGCGGATGCGGCAAGGGCGACATAGAGTTCCAGCAGACCGCCCGGATTCGTCAGCAGTGTTTTGGTTAATTCATTCTTAAAAACGATTCGCACGGTATGACTTACCTTGTCAAACACGGCGGATGTAAGGAACCCTTTTTGAAACAGCTGATGAATGAAGTTCCGCATATCCTTCGGGTTGGTGACTGCCTTTTTATAATCTGTTTCGCCAAGTGAAAGCACCCGCGGAGAGCCGGATTTATTCCGCTTATACAGCTGCGCCATACAGTGGATGTGGTTGTTCCACTTCATGTTATCTTTTTGGCAGACCTTCCACATTGAGCGGATGTCCTTCCAGAGCGCTTCGTCAAATTGCTTCGGAAGCGGACTGCTGCTTGTCACACTGCCGTTATAAACCGTAATGAGTTGCGGAACCGTAAGCTTGATTCCGCCGAGAACTGACGTTTTTTTGTGCGCGTCAATATCCGTCAAATCGCCGTTTTCAATATTGAAGCGGTGCAGCTGCACACTGTCTTTGTAGCGCTCAAACAGCGCGCCCACAGCTGCCAAATACATATCCTCGCCGCCTGTCAAATCAAAGCAGCACTCGCCTTCCTCCCGCACGATTTCATCCAGCGCGGCAACCATTGCCATAAAATCGTCCTGCGGAATGACCCTGCAGCAGAAATCAGTTTTCAAATCGCCGGTTTTTTGTGTTCCGATGGTAAAACCGTTCCCGAGCGCCGCGCGGTAGTTGTTAACCGACGTGTCCATCAGCTCGGTACTTCTGCCGACAAAAATCACCTTGTCCGGACGGAACAGCAGCGTGCTGACAATGTTTTCCAGATGATCCTTATCATAAAATTCTACAATTGTCATTAGCGTTACCTTTGCGTGCCGTTATTTCATCAAATCCTTTCCCGCGTTCCACGCCTTGCCCGCCTGTTCGCCGGTGACATAGTAGCCGTGCTTAAACTGGTCGAAAATCAGCGCGTTGAGTTTTTCAACCTCAACCTTGTCCTTTTCGTCGAGAATGGTTTCCTCTGCCTTGGTGTCAACGATTTTGCCGACAATCGCGTACATGCTGTCGGTGTCAATCACCTCGGCAAGCTCACATTCCATCACATAGGGAAATTCCTCAATCACCGGCGCGTTCACCACGTCGCTTTTGACCGCGTGATAGCCGGTTCTCTCAAACTTATCGGGCATTTTGTTGCCGGTGGCAATGCCGAAAAAGTCCGCGGCGTCCATGTGCTCTTTGTCGGCAATGCTGACGGTGAACGCCTTGGTTTTCAGCAGATTTTGGGTGGTTTTGTGTTCCTCGTCAATGAACAGCGCGATTTTGTCCATGGCGCAAATCATGCCCCACGCGGCGTTCATCACGTTCACCTTGCCGTTTTCGTCATATGCCGCCACCATCAGCACGGGCATGGGATATACGCCAGGGAAGGAACCTAAGCTTTTTTTCATGTGGATTACCTCACTTTTTGTTGAATTTTATTGACAATTCTATGATACCAAAAAACAAGCCGTTTGTCTATAAAGAATCACTACATTTTTTGAAGCGCAACAGTTGAATTTATGATGAAAATATGGTACAATAATACAGTGTATAAATAATCATTCAACCATAAGGGGGTTTTAATATGTGTGGCATCTGCGGCTTTACAGGACAGCTTGAAAACCGTGAGGACGTCATTCGCAGCATGACCGAGGTTATCACGCACCGCGGCCCCGATTCCGACGGCTATTTCGGCGATGAATTTATCGCAATGGGCTTTCGCCGTCTGTCGATTATCGACTTGGAAACAGGACGCCAACCGATTTATAACGAGGACAAAACCCTTGTGCTCACCTTTAACGGAGAGATTTATAACTACAAGGCGCTGCGGCAGGAGCTGACCGGAAAGGGTCACACCTTCCGCACCGATTCCGACAGCGAGGTGCTTGTCCACGCCTTTGAGGAGTGGAAGGAGGACATGCTGCCGCGGCTGCGCGGCATGTTTGCCTTTGCTATTTACGACACCCGCGATCAGTCTGTTTTTCTCGCGCGCGATTTCTTCGGCATCAAGCCGCTGCACTACGCGCAAATCGGCGGCGACTTTGTGTATGCCTCCGAAATCAAAAGTATTCTCGAATACCCGCGCTATGTCAAGCGCTTCAACAAACGCGCGCTCGACACCTACCTGTCCTTCCAGTACGCCGTGCCGCCCGAAACCTTTTTTGAGGACGTCTACTGCCTGCTGCCCGGTCACTACCTGTGGTTTAAGGACGGTATGCTGGAAACCACCCGCTATTTTGAACCGCGCTTTAAGCCCGACGAGCATATGACCGAGGACGAGGCGGTTGACAAAATAGAAAAGGTGTTTGAAAATTCCGTTAACGCCCACAAAATCGCGGACGTTGAGGTCGGCTGCTTCCTGTCGTCGGGCGTGGATTCCAGCTATGTTTCCACGTATTTTGCGGGGCAAAAGACCTTCACCGTCGGCTTTGACTTCGGTGAAAAGTACAATGAAATCAGCTGGGCGGAAAATCTCAGCAAGCAAATCGGCGTGGAGCACCACACCCACCTGATTTCCGGCGAGGAATTCTGGGACGCGGTGCCCACCGTGCAGTATCACATGGATCAGCCGCTTGCCGACCCGTCCTGTATCGCGCTCTATTTTGTTTCGCGCCTTGCCAGCCAGTTTGTCAAGGTAGTGCTCTCCGGCGAGGGCGCCGACGAGCTGTTTGGCGGCTACACCTGCTACAACGACCCGCGCGTGTTCCGCCTGTATCAAAAAATCGTGCCGCACTTTTTGCGCAAGGCACTGCGCGCCATTGCCCGCAAGCTGCCCGACATCAAGGGCAGAGATTACCTGATTCGCGCCTGCGACAAGCTTGAAGACCGCTATATCGGCAACGCCTTTATGTACGACCTCAAGCAAAAGCAGGAGATTTTAAAAGACCCGTCCATCGCCACCGCGCCGCAGAGCACGGTCAGAAAGTATTACTACCGCTGCCGCAAGTATGATGATGTGACCAAAATGCAGTATCTCGACCTCAATCTGTGGCTGACCGGCGACATTCTGCTCAAGGCCGACCGCATGAGCATGGCAAATTCGCTGGAACTGCGCGTGCCCTTCCTCGACAAAGAGGTGTTCAAGGTCGCGTCCTCGCTGCCCACCGATTTGAGAGTCAACAAATACAACACCAAGTACGCTATGCGCAAGGCGGCGGCAAGGCATTTGCCGGAGGAAACCGCCGAAAAGGAAAAGCTCGGCTTCCCGGTGCCGACCCGCGTGTGGCTCAGAGATGAAAAATACTACAACATTGTCAAAAAGAAGTTCCAAGGCAAAACCGCCGAAAAGTTCTTCAACACCGACGCGCTGGTAAAATGGCTCGACGAGCATTTCAGCGGCAAGGAGGACAACAGCCGCCGCGTTTGGACGGTTTATGTGTTCCTTGTTTGGTACGACATCTATTTTGACGAGGAAAATCCCAAGCCGGAAAAGCCTGTCAACCATCTTGACGAACTCAAAGCCCTTGCCGAAGCCAGACGCGACAAGCAGATTGACGCGCCCGGCGAGGTGATTATGGCGGCTGCCGAAGAGGTGGACGAGGAATACGACGCGCCGAACTTCGGCATTGACAAGTCCGCGCAAAAGCCCGCTGAGGAACAGCCCGAGGAACAGCCCGAGGAGCAGCCCGAGGCAGCGGAGGAGCCGCAGGACGACGGCAGCGAGCCCGCCATTGCGGAGGACGAACCCGCCGGGGAGCCCGCACCCGCTGAGGAAGCGCCCGCCGAGGAATATGTAAATATCTCCAATCCCGAGGACGACGAGGTGTACGCGGCGCCCAAAAAGCCGTCCAGCCCGCAGGAGCAAATGCAGCAGGCGATTGACAGCATTGAAAAGCGCTCCAAGTATCTCGACGAGCCGAACGTCATGTCGGACGAGGCAATTGACAATATCGTCAGCCAAATCAGCTTTTTCGGCGATGATGAATAGCAGCGTGACGCTGCACCCATGCCCGCCCTTGGAATCGTATGTCTGTACGGAATGGTTCATTAACGGCGGGGTCAAATGTTGCCATTGTATAAAGTAAAAACAGTTGTGCCCGCTCATGCGGGCACAATTCATGAACCGCCGCTGATAAAGGTATTCAAAATCCGCCTTACCGTCGGGTATTCTCCCTCAAAATCCGTCAGCGGCAGCGGATTTTTCCCCAGCCCCATCTCTACGGTGAAGCCGCAGCGGTGAAAGGTCTGAATAAACCAGTCCTTAAACCCGCCGCCGGTGGCAAGCGGTTCGGGCGCGGACACGGCGTAGCCGCCCGCTTCACCCATTTTATCCGCGAGCGCTTTACATTCCCTCGGCGTATGCTCGCCGAAATCCCAGTAGATTTCCCGCCCTTGGCTGTGCAGCGCGAGCACGCGGGAAAAGCGCCTTTCGCGGCACAGCGACGTAAGCGCCCGCGTTTCCGGCTCGCTTTCGGGAGAAAAGCCGCCGAACCGCGTGGGGGAAGGGCAAACAATTCCCGCTTCGCGTTCCCGCCGCTTGACATTTTGCCAATCGGCGTTAAAATTATGATTAATGTCCACGCCGCGCGCGTTTGCCTGCCAGCGGCGCTGCTGCCCTGTTTTTGTGACAAACGGCGCGTAGCGGCAGGCGGCTCTTGCGCCGTGCAGCGCGATTTCGGTTCCGTCGGGATTTACACACGGCACAAGGCAGACGTTATCCCGCGGCGAAAGCGCCGCCGCAAAGCGCAGAACGGTGAGTACGGTCAGATATTCCATGCCGTGAAACCCCGCCGCAATCAGCGGACAATTTTCAGCCCTGCCGAATTGCAGGGCAAAGATTCCGCGCCCGCACAGGCTCCGCCCGATTTGCGACACGCGGCATTTTTCAGACAATTCCCGGACAGCCCGCTTTTGAAAGGCGTAATCGGGAAACGGCAGCACAGTCATTTTCTCACCCTCCGGAGGTATCAAGATGGATTTAACGGAAAAAACGCTTTCGAGCAAGGAGATTTTCAACGGCAGAATTCTGCACATCACCCACGACGAGGTGGAGCTGAGCGACGGCTCCCGCTCTATGCGCGAGGTGGCGCGGCACCCCGGCGGCGTGTGCGTCGCCGCGATTGACAAGGACAACAACCTGCTCTTTGTCCGCCAGTTCCGCTATCCCTACGGCGAGGTGGTGCTGGAGCTGCCCGCCGGAAAGCTTGAAAAGGGCAGCACCCCGCTTGAAAACGGCAAGCGCGAGCTGCTGGAGGAAACCGGCGCCGTGGGCTATTCCTACATATCGCTCGGTCAGGTGTATCCCACGCCGGGCTACACCGACGAGATTATTCACCTCTACGCCTGCCGCGTCAAGGAGCAGGGCGAAAGCCACCCCGACAAAGGCGAGTTTTTGAACGTGGAAAAAATCCCCTTCCTCAAGGCGGCGGAAATGGTGCTCAACAATCAGGTGTTTGACGCAAAAACCCAGATTGCCGTGCTCAAGGTCGCCGCTCTCCTGCAAAGCGGACAAATCTGAGGATTACCAGTCTATGCAGAGTTTTCATACATTATTACCCGAACAACAGAATACCTCGGTTGCGCTGGGCTTTTTTGACGGCGTTCACCGCGGTCACCGCAAGGTGCTCTGCGCGGCGGCAATGGCGCGTCAGGAAGGACTTTTGCCGGTGTGTCTCACCTTTGCCGAAAGCCCCAAGGCGGTGCTTGCCGGCAAGCCGCTGCCCGCGCTGATGACCCGCGAGGACAAGCAAAGGGCGCTGGAACGCATTGGCATGGAGCATGTGTATTTTGCCGATTTCCGCGCAATGATGCACCTGAGCGCCCGCGAGTTTTTCAAGCTGATTTTGGTGGACACGCTCAAAGCCCGCCGGCTGTTTTGTGGCTTTAATTACCGCTTCGGCAAAAACGCCGGCGGTGATACGGACGTTTTGCAGCAGCTTTGCGGCGAGTTCGGCGTAAGGCTGACGGTGGCGCCGCCCGAAACAGACAGCGGCGAGGTGGTGTGCTCCACCCTGATTAAGCGGCTGATTGCCGACGGCGAAATCCGCCGTGCCAACGATTTGCTTTGCGGCGAATTCGGCTTTTCCGAAACCATTCGCCACGGCAGACACCTCGGTCACAGGCTCGGCACCCCCACCATTAACCAGCCGCTGAAAAAGGCGCTGATTACGCCCAAATTCGGCGTGTATGTTTCGCGCGTCACATTGGAGGACGGCAAGCAGTACTGCGGCGTGACCAATATCGGCGTCAAGCCTACCGTCGGCGGCAAAACGCCGCTGAGCGAAACATGGATGCCGCGCTACACCGGCGGCGAAATTTACGGACAAACCGCCGACGTCCGCCTGCTCGATTTCCTCCGCCCGGAGCAAAAATTCCAAAGCCTTGACGAATTAAAGGACGAAATTCTCAAAAACAGCAAACAGGCGCTGGAAATTTACGGTGGGGCATAGCGTGATACGTTTTTATATAGGAATCAACCGGCTTCCCTGCAACAATAACACCTCACCGTTACCAACTCACCAATCATAAAATTCACATAAAAAAGGAAGTAATTCAAATGGCAAAAATGCAATTCAAATCGGAATCCAAGCGCTTGCTGGATTTGATGATTAACTCTATCTACACGCACAAGGAAATCTTCCTGCGCGAAATCATCTCCAACGCCAGCGACGCGATTGACAAGCTTAGCTTTATCGCCCTCACCGACGACAAGCTTGGCATGACAAGGGCGGATTTCAAAATCGAAATCAAGGCGGACAAGGACAACCGCACCCTCACCATCTCTGACAACGGTATCGGCATGGATTGCGACGACCTTGAAAACAACCTCGGTACTATCGCTTCCTCCGGCTCCTTCAAGTTCAAGCAGGAGCTCAGCGAAAAGGAGGAGCAGCAGGACGATATTGACATTATCGGTCAGTTCGGCGTGGGCTTTTATTCCGCGTTCATGGTGGCAAAGGAAATCACCGTCATCACCAAAAAGTACGGCAGCGACACCGCCTACAAGTGGAATTCCGCGGGAGCCGACGGCTATGAAATCGAGGAATGTGAGAAGGACACCCTCGGCACCGACATCATCATCACCTTAAAGGACAACACCGACGAGGAAAACTACGACGAGTTTTTGGAGCAGTACCGCATTTCGGCACTTGTCAAAAAATATTCCGACTATATCCGCTATCCGATTCTCATGGAAATGACAAAGAGCCGCGTCAAGGAGGAAACCAAGGACAGCGACAAGCCTGAGTATGAGGACTACACCGAAATCGAAACCCTCAACAGCATGGTTCCCATCTGGCAGCGCCCCAAAAAGGACGTGAAGCAGGAGGAATACGACCGCTTTTACAGCGAAAAATTCATGGCGATGGACAAGCCCATCAAGACGATTGTCACCTCGGTTGAGGGCGTTGTCACCTACAAGGCGCTGCTGTTCATTCCGTCCTCCACGCCCTACGACTACTACACCAAGGAGTACAAAAAGGGCTTGCAGCTTTATTCCAGCGGCGTGTTGATCACCGAAAACTGCGAGGAGCTGGTGCCCGAGCACTTCCGCTTTGTCAAGGGTATTGTTGACACCGCCGACCTGTCGCTGAACATTTCAAGAGAAATGCTGCAGCATGACCGCCACCTGCTCACCATCGCGCAGAATCTCGAAAAGAAAATCCAGCGCGAGTTGACCGCTATGCTGAATTCCGACCGCGAGAATTACGAAAAGTTCTTCAAGGCGTTCGGCAGACAGCTTAAATACGGCGTTGTGTCCGACTACGGTATGCACAAGGATGAATTACAAGACCTTCTGCTGTTCTATTCGTCCACCGAAAAGAAGCTTGTCACCCTCAGCGAGTATGTTGACCGCATGAAGGAGGAGCAGAAATTCATCTACTTCGCCACCGGCGAAAACGCCGCCGCGATTGACGCTCTGCCCCAGACTGAGCTGCTGCGCTCCAAGGGCTTCGAGATTCTCTACTGCACCGAGGACGTGGACGAGTTCACCCTGCAAAGCCTGATGTCCTATAAGGAGAAGAAGTTCTGCTCCGCAACCAACGACGACCTCGGCATTGAAAACGACGAAGCGCCCGCCGAGGAGAAGGACAGCTCCGCACTGCTCACCTTCGTCAAGGAAACCCTCGGCGACAAGGTGGCGGAGGTCACCGCGTCCAAAAAGCTGGTGTCCCATCCCGTTTGCCTCACCGCAAAGGGCGGCATTTCCTTTGAAATGGAAAAGTATTTCAATTCCGTTCAGCCCGATTCCGGTATGAAGGCACAGCGCGTACTGGAACTCAACCTCAGCCACAGCGCGGTCAAGACCATGGAGTCGCTGATTCAGACCGACATTGACAAGGCGAGAAAATACGCCGAGGTGCTCTACTGCCAGGCATTGCTGATTGCGGGTCTGCCGCTGGAGAATCCTTCGGAATATACCGATTTGGTTTGCTCGCTGATGTAATATTTTTACGATTATCAAAAACCTCCCGCTGTCGTTAGAGAGCGGGAGGTTCGATTATTCTGCGGCGGTATAGGTTTCTTTGAGCCGTTTGACAAACAAATCGACAATCGGCGGAAACACCTGATATTTTTTCCAGATGATATACATATTCGTTTCCAGCACCGGGGTAATCGGGCGGAAGCACAGCCCGCTTTCCTCGCTTGTATCAATCAGGTGCTCAAAGGACAGCAGATAGCCAAGCCCTTCCCGGACGAACACCGAGCCGTTATAGGCGAGGTTAAAGGTTCCCGCAAAGTTTAGCTTGTCCATGTTCTCACCGCACCAGCGCGGAAAATCAACCTTGATGGACTGCTCCGAGCAAAACAGCGGCAAGCCGTACAAATCCTCAAAGGCGATGGCGCGTTTTCCGGCGAGCGGACTGTCGCGGCGCATAACCACGCCCCACTTGTCGCTCTGCGGAATCGTGAGGTAGTTGTATTTGGAGAGGTTCGGCGGCTCCACAATCACCGCCAAATCGAGCAGTCCGCGGTCAAGCCGCTCGGTAACCGGGGCGGTGTCGCCGCTGAAAATGTGAAACAGAAAATGCGGATACCGCTCCTTAAACGCCTTGATGTCCCGCGCAAGGTACTTTACCAGATGGCTTTCGGCGCAGCCAATGTGAATTTCGCCGCCTGTAATGCTGTCAAGACGGCTGAATTCCTCCGTTGTTTTGTCCGCCATTGCCACAATATCCCCGGCTCGCTTGCGCAGCAGCATGCCTTCCTCGGTGAGCCGCGTGCTTTTGTTGGTGCGGACAAAGAGGCGGTGCCCCAGTTCCTCCTCCAGCTTCATCATTTCCTTTGACAGCGACGGCTGGGAGATGTGAAGCTGCTGTGCCGCCCGCGTCATGTTTTCTTCCCGCGCCACCGCGAGAAAATACCGCAATACCCTGATTTCCATGCTGCACCTCCGTGCGTATTATATTGTATAGTATAACATGCCTTGCGATTCCTGTAAAGCATAGCAGGCAATATCAAATAGGTATTTTGCATAGCAGCGCGTTTCCATTATAATAGAATTATCAAAATCGGAGGTGACGTTATGACGAAAGAAGCTCTTACTCTCACACAGGAATGGGACAAAACCTTCCCCAAAAGCGACAAGGTGACACACAGCAAGGTGACCTTTGTCAACCGCTACGGCATTACGCTGGCGGCGGATATGTATGTGCCGGAAAGCAACGGCGAAAAGCTGCCTGCCATCGCGGTTTGCGGACCGTTCGGCGCGGTTAAGGAGCAGTGTTCGGGCTTATATGCCCAGACAATGGCGGAACGCGGCTTTTTGACGCTCGCGTTTGACCCCTCCTTCACCGGAGAATCGGGCGGACAGCCGCGCTATATGGCTTCTCCCGACATCAACACCGAGGACTTTATGGCGGCGGTGGATTTTCTTTCGCTCAACGGCATGGCTGACCCTGACAAAATCGGTATTATCGGCATTTGCGGCTGGGGCGGCATGGCGATTAACACCGCTGCGCTCGACACCCGCGTCAAGGCGACGGTTGCCTCCACCATGTATGACATGACCCGCGTGAACGCCAACGGCTATTTTGACAGCGAGGACAGCGAGGAAGCCCGCTATCAGAAAAGAGCCGCTCTGTGCGCGCAGCGCTTGGAGGATTTGAAAAACGGAGAATACAAGCTTGGCGGCGGCGTTATTGACCCGCTTCCCGAGGACGCGCCGTTCTTTGTAAAGGATTATCACGATTATTACAAGACCGGACGCGGCTACCATGCCCGTTCGCTCAATTCCAACGGCGGCTGGAACGTGATTGGCTGCCAGTCGTTTATGAACCAGCCGATTCTGAAATATTCCAACGAAATCCGCAGCGCTGTTCTGGTGATGCACGGCGACAAGGCACATTCCTGCTACTTCGGCAAGGACGCCTACGCGAACATGGTGAAGGACAGCCGGTACGCGGACAACAAGGAGCTGCTTTTGATTGAGGGCGCAACCCACACCGACCTCTACGACGGCGGCGCAAACGGCGCGATTCCGTTTGACAAGCTGGAGGACTTTTTCAGAAAAAACCTGTAAGCGGCTGCACCGAACCATAGGATTCGTTTGATAGTTTGCATTTCAGGGGCGCACAGAGGTGCGCTCCTTTTTTAGTG
>CAMVLW010000040.1 GCA_947168445.1 uncultured Clostridia bacterium | reverse complement strand
GGAGCCTCAGTGGGAGCCTCGGTGGGAGCCTCAGTGGGCTGCTCCTCGGGGAGGTTCAGTCTCTCTCTTACGAGGTCGAGAGTCGGGTATTTGTCGATAACTTCGTTGCCGGTCTCTTCATCAATTCTTTTGATGTATTTGTATCTGAATACATCCTTCAGGCTGCCGTCATCCTTGAGGTCGTCTGCGCCGTCAACGTGCTCATAAGGAGTCGCCTCGTCGAGCTTTGCGCCGAACTTTGCAACATAGGTGTCATAAACCTCTTGGTTGGTGGTGCCGAACTTCTGCAGAACGGGTTCAATCTTGCCCCAAGTAAAGGAGCTTACGTTTGTGGGGTTGGGCAGAAAGGTCTGCAGTCGGTTAGCCATCTCCAAAGACTTGGGCGTGTGGAGCGGATCCATACCGTCGATGTAGGCGCAGAGGGTGGAAACCTTTCTGAGCGGGTTGCCGATGCCGTTGGAAGAACGGCCGAGGTAGTCCTGCTTTTGGGAGTCAGCAGTGTTCTCTCGCTTAACAGCAGGCTCGTCTACGGTGTAGTAAACGCCTTTGTCCGCGAGACAATCTGTGTTGAAGTACATATCGCAGGTCTGGAATGTACCGTCAACCGACGAGGAGAACAGAATGCCGTAGTCGGCGCCTTCCTCCAGCTCACCCTGTCCGCTCTCGGTGATGTCGAAATACATAATCTTGTCGCCTTTTTTGTCAGACAGCATACTGGTTGAAGGCGCTTCCCAAGATCTTGTTTTAACCTCTGTCGTATTGCCATAAATCGCATAAAAATTGCAGTTGGTATTTACTTTATGCGTCTTGGCTTTGAAACCTGCCTTGGAAAGGTCGCCCCAAACGCTATCAGGGAAGTGAAAAACGACAACCTGATGGCCTTTGTCAATTCTCTCCTGCAGGGTGTCGACGCCGGTGGATTCGGAATCAACGGTAGCAGCCGAAGCAGAAACAGCGGCAACGCCAAAGCATGAAGTAGCCATTAAGCCTGAGAGCAACAGGCTGATGGCTCTCTTTGATGATTTTCTCATCGGATAATTCCTCCTTTTTGATGATAACTCATATTTTGAGTAATTACATTATATCTTAAAATGTTGCATTTTACAATACTTTTTCAGAAAAAGAGTAACAAAAATTTCATCGCTTTTTTGTGAATATGTATATTTTGAAAAAGGAGGAAAAAATAGAAAAGCGTCAGCAGCAAAAAAGCGCGGCTTGTCCGCGTTCTTCTCTAGCCTTCTGCTTATGCTTATATTTATGTTTATCTTTATGTTTATGTTTATCTTTATCTTTATCTTTATCTTTATATTTATATTTATATTGGCTTGTTTCGGTTGTTTGGGTTGTTTTGGGTTGTTTTGGGTTGTTTTGGGTTGTTTGAGGAAAACCTGAGAATCGGATATTTTTGCCTTCGCCGCACCCTTTTCGGCGCATTTTGCTTGACAAGAACGGAATTAAAGAGTAAAATCTACAAGTAATTGATTATATTATTAAATGAAAAGCGAGGGACTTTTATGGAGAACTCCAAAAAGACAATGGAAAAAATCGTCGCGCTGTGCAAGGGCAGAGGCTTTGTGTATCCCGGCTCTGAGATTTACGGCGGACTTGCCAACACCTGGGACTACGGTCCGCTGGGTATGGCGCTGAAAAACAACATTAAGCAGGCATGGCTGAAAAAGTTCGTGCAGGAAAACAAATACAACGTGGGACTGGATTCCGCGATTTTGATGAACCCGCAGACCTGGGTCGCTTCGGGTCACCTCGGCGGCTTTTCCGACCCGCTGATGGACTGCAAGGAATGTAAAACCCGTCACCGCGCCGACAATCTGATTGAGGATTTTGACGGCACCAATGTTGCGGGCTGGAGCAACGAGGAAATGATGAACTACATCAAGGAGCACAGTATTCCCTGCCCCAACTGCGGCAAGCACAACTTCACCGACATCCGTCAGTTTAACCTGATGTTCAAGACCTTCCAAGGCGTTACCGAGGACACCAAAAACGAGTTGTATCTCCGCCCGGAGACCGCGCAGGGTATTTTCGTGAACTTTGCGAACATTCAGCGCACCACCCGCAAAAAGGTTCCCTTCGGCGTGGCGCAGGTCGGCAAATCCTTCCGCAACGAGATTACGCCCGGCAACTTTATTTTCCGCGTGCGTGAGTTTGAGCAGATGGAGCTGGAATTCTTCTGCAAGCCCGACACCGACCTCGAATGGTTCGATTACTGGCGCAGCTTCTGCCGCGACTTCCTGTATTCGCTGAACATCAAGCCCGAAAACCTCAGACTGCGCGACCACGAGCAGGAGGAGCTGAGCTTCTATTCCAAGGCGACCACCGACTTTGAGTACCTCTTCCCCTTCGGCTGGGGCGAGCTGTGGGGTATTGCGGACAGAACCGACTACGACCTCACCCAGCACATCAAGACCAGCGGAAAGTCGCTTGAATACTTTGACCAGACCACCGGCGAGCGCTATGTTCCCTATGTTATTGAGCCGTCGCTCGGCGTTGAGAGATTGTTCCTCGCGATTGTCGTTGAGGCGTATGACGAGGAGCAGATTGACGAAAAGGACACCCGCGTTGTCATGCACCTGCACCCGGCGCTTGCGCCGTTTAAGGCTGCTGTGTTGCCGCTGAGCAAAAAGCTGAGCGAAAAGGCAGGCGAGGTTGCCGATATGCTGAGCAAGGACTTCATGACTGACTTTGACGAAGCCGGCTCCATCGGCAAGCGTTACCGCCGTCAGGACGAAATCGGCACGCCCTTCTGCATTACCTACGATTTTGAGACCAAGGACGACGGCTGCGTCACTGTCCGCGACCGCGACACCATGCAGCAGGAAAGAGTCAAGATTGACGAGCTGAACGCATACATCGCAAATAAGATTAAGTTTTAAGCAGCGCTTAAACGCGGAACTGACAACAAATAATATACAAGCACAGGCGGAGAGCAACCCTCTCCGCCTGTTGTTTTTTATCAAAAACACCGCTTGTCCGAAAACAAACGGTGTCGATTTCAATTCATTCCGCATTATACAACCGGTACATTGCTTCAAGGCAAATCTGCGCGTGCTTGAAGAAATTCTCCTTGTCCATGCTTTCGTCGGCGTTGTGCATGTTAATCGGGTCGCCCTCAAAGTGGGGGCCGAAGGCAACGCCCTTGCCGCCGAGCTTGCGGGCGTAGGTGCCGCCGCCGGTGGCGTAAAGGGTGGGTTTTTCGCCCATAACGCTCTCGTATGCCGCGCTCAGTTCGCAAATCAGCGGGCTGTCCTTTTCCAGATGGAGCGGCTTGGCGTGGTGAACAACGTCCACCTTCAAATTGTTATACTCCGCAACCGCCTTGAACTGACGCAGCACATAGTTGCCGCTGACGGTCACGGGATAGCGGATGTCAAAATAGGCTTCGGCGGTTTGCCCCTCAATATGAATCATGCCGAGATTCACGGTCAAAGCGCCGGATACGGAATCGCTCATTTTCAGTCCGAGCGACCTGCCGTCGGTTTCGCAGTTGACCGCGTAGTCGATGAAGGAGCACAGCGCGCCGATGTCCTCTACGTCGTAGGCGTTGGTAATCAGGTCAATCAGCAGCGCAGCGGCGTTTTTGCCCTTTTCCGGCTCGCAGGCATGGCTGGCGGTGCCGCGGCTGATTATCATCAGACCGTCGATGGTGTAGTTGAATTCAAAATTGCCGTCGCTCGCGTCGGCAAGGCGCATGAGCATTTGCTCGTCATAGCCGGAGGAATCGAGCATGACATATGCCAAGTCGGGCACCGCGTTGACCGCCTTGCCCGCGTGGAACTGCGAGAGCACCTTTGCTTCATTGGTGGGCGCGCTGACGCGCAGCTGCAAAATGCCCTTTTCCGCATAGCAAACGCCGTAGTCGCTGTCGGGCGTAAACGCCATGTCGGGCAGCGGCATTTTTTCAAAATAACCGTCCATGTCGTCCATGCCGGTTTCCTCGGACGCGCCGAAAATCGCGCGCAGCGTGTTCTTGCCCTGTGCGCCGTGCTCCTTCAAGGCGCGCAGACAATACAGATTAATCAGCGCGGCGCCCTTGTCGTCGGCAATGCCTCTGCCGTAGAGTCTGCCGTCGCGCTCGGTCAGCGCAAAGGGAATCACGCTCCAGTTGTTGCCCGCAGGAACCACGTCAACATGCGCCAGCACGCCGCAGAGCTTGCCGCCCTCACCGAGCTGCACATGCACGCTTTTGTCGGTCACAAGCTGATAGTCCAGCCCAAAGTCCTGCGCGCGCTTGATGATGAATGCCAGCGCACGCTCGCACTCCTCCTTTTTCTCGCCGTCAACGGACTCAATGCTGAGCAAATATGCCAAATCCTTTAAGAGTTCTTCCTGATAGAGTAAAATTTTATCACCGAAAAGCATAATAATCTCCTATTTAACTGATGGGTGGTTGAAATTTTTCTTTTGCCGCACACGGAACAGAACGGTAAGCGCCATGTAAATCACATACGCGCCCAGCGCGCACAGGCTGATGAGAACGCCCGCGGAAAAGCCGGGCGTGCGGTAGGTAAACACCACGGTGCTCTTGCCCGCCGGCACTTTGACCGCCATAAAGCCGAAGGTCGCCTTTTCCACATCCGTCTTTACGCCGTTGACCTCGGCGGAAAAGCCGTCGCTGTAGGGAACGGTGAAGAACAGCAGCGTGTCCTTTCCGCTCTTGTTGTCAAACTCTGCGGTGAAGCCGCCGGAGGTGTAGGCAAACGACGAGCAGGCGTTGGCTTTCAGCTTGTCGCATTGCCGCTTGAGCGCTTCCCTGCCGTAAGAGAAGCTTTCGACCTCGCTTTTGAAGCTTTCGGGCGTTCCGCCGTAGAGCTGATAATATTTTTTATCATAATATCCCGTAATGTCGCCGTACTTTTTCATTTGGCCGCGGGTGAGCACCAGCGCGTTGAGCACCGCTTCGGTGCGGTTGCCGGTTTTGACGCGCTCAAACTCCTCCTCGGTCACATAGGTATCGTAGGCAAAGCCCATCGGGATATAATTTTCGTTTTCGTAAATCCGGAAGCCGTTGCAGGTTTTCAGATACTTCCAGCCGGGCATCTTCGGCTCGCCGTTTTTATCAACAAAGGAATTGTCGGAATCGGGATTCTGCGAGTCGAGCAAATCGTCAAAGAAGTATTTGCAGCTGAAAAACGGCCGCAGACCGTAAGCGCCGTAGTCCGGGCGCGAAGCCACGTCGCGGGTGACGCTCATCTTGCTGTAAAACTGCATGATGGAGGTGGAAACCGAGCTTTGGAAGCAGTTCATGGACGGCACGCGCCAGAACATGGCGGTGTTGTCGATTCCCTCGTAGAAGTCGCTGCGCACCTCCTCCAAATCGTCGAGCGCTATCGTGCCGCGGGCGTTGAGAATGTGCTTTTTTATGCTGTCGGTGCTGCCGCTGTAAAGCACGCCGTAGCCGATAATGAAGTAGGACGGCAGCAGCGCAATCAGCAGCACGGAGCCGATGGCAACGGCGGCAAAGCCGCGCTTTTTCCAAAACTTTTTATAAATCAGCACAAACGCCAGCAGGCTGAGCAGGGCAATCAGCACATAGAACCAGAACTTGTCGTAGTCGCTCTGAACACCGATGCTCAACTCCTTTTCGGCGCCGTCAACCTCGCTCAGCTTCGGCATGACGCCAATCAGCACCGCGGCTCCTGTTGTCAAGCCCGTTGACCAGAGAATCGCGCGTTTCCAGTCGGCATTGCTGTCCTCCACCGCGCGCACCGTCGCCAGCACAAACAGCAGCACAAGCATATAGAACCACCGCGCGTAGTAGATGGAGCTGTTGAGCATTTGGAACAGGCTGTTGAGCACCGGCACCATCGCGAACAGCATGAGCAGCAGAATCAGCTTTTTGAGCCAGTCGCGCTTTTTAAGCTGAAGATAGGCAATCACGCCCGTCATGCCGAACAGCGGCAGCCAGCCCGCCACCGACGCCCACTTGCAGTTGGAATCGGGCGTAAACACCGGCAGCGCGGGCATATCCGCCGGGAACAAAAAGCTGAGGATAATCAGCCAATACTTTTGCGGCTTGTTATACACCAGCGCGTTCCAGCCGTTCGGCAGCACGCTCAGCCGCGGATTTCCCATGAGTCCGAGCACGCTCGGCAGCAGCACAAACGCCGTCGCCGCAAAGCCAATCAGCACCTCACATGCCAGCAGAATAAAATCCTTAAAACGGAAGCGGTAGGTTCTCGTCAGGGTAATCATGAGGAAATACATCACCACAAAGACGACCTGACCCGTGAAAAAGTAGTAATTCACCACGCACGCGCCGAACACCGCCACGGCAAACAGACCGCGGCGCCTGTCATAGAGAAACGCGTCCAGCGCCGCAAGCAGCAGCGGAAACGCAATCATTGGCTCGTGAAAGTGAAAGAAAAAGACATTATAAATAGAAAAGCCGGAGAACGCATAGAGCAAGCCGCCCAGCACCGCGAGGATTTTGTTCTGCACATAGCGCTGCAAAAAGCAGTACGCGGCGCCCGCAGCGCAGGCGAATTTCAAAATCAGCAGCGGTCCGATAAGGTTCGGCACGATTTCGTTCGGAAACGGAACCGTCATCCAGAAGAACGGACTGCCCAGCAGATAAAAGCTGTAGCTTGAAAGCGTGTCGGAGCCCAAGTCCGTCAGGTGGTTCCAGCCAAGCTGTCCGTCGCGCACCTGTTGGTGCAGCATTTGGTAAAACGGAATTTCCTGCACGTTAAAATCGCCGTAATAATAGAACACGCCGCCGTTCATGATGATGAACGGAACAAACAGCAAAGCCGCCGTCAGCAGGGCAAGCGCAAAGGTTATCAAAAGGTAATGCCCGTTTTTCTGAGGCTGTATTTGCTTGATTCGCTTAAAGCGCGTCGGCATGGCTGATTCTCCGTTTCAATCTTTGACTTTTTGCAAAAAAACTGTATAATGAATTATTATAGCATATACAAAACCGTTTTGCAATTCATTTTAGGAGTGAAAACCATGAAAACCTCACATTTTTACGCCATGCTTTCGCGCATGAAATACATAAACCGCTGGGGTCTGATGAATAATACAAAACAGGAGAACATCAGCGAGCACAGCCAGCAGGTTGCGGTGCTTGCCCACTGTCTTGTTTTGATTCACAACAAGCGCTTCGGCGGCAGCCTTGACGCGGAGCGCGCGGCGCTTTTGGCGGTGTTCCACGACGCGACCGAAATCATCACCGGCGACATGCCCACGCCGGTTAAATATCAGAACCCCGAAATCCGCGGCATCTACAAGCAGATTGAGGACAACGCCGCCGAGCGGCTGCTTTCGCTGCTGCCGGAGGATTTCCGCGACGACTACCGCGCGGTTTTGAAGCCCGAAGCAGAAAGCGACAAAGAGCTTGAAATCTACGTCAAGGCAGCCGACCGCTTTTCCGCGCTGATTAAGTGCATTGAGGAAATGCGCATGGGCAACGACGAATTCCGCCTTGCCCGCGAAACCATTGAACAATCCATTCACGACATGCGGCTGCCCGAGGCGGAGGTTTTCTTTGCGGAATTTCTGCCGTCCTTCAGCCTGGCGCTGGACGAAATTCAGGGAGAATAGCGTCGTTATGCCCAAATAATGCGCAAAAAAATTGTCAAAATTTGGGAGCGGGGATTTATTTAATTCTGAATTAGAATTATTTAGCGGAATAATGTGATATAATGATAGGGTATATTGAAAAATATACAAAAGTATATGAAAAGATTTTTGGCATACACCCCATAACAGGAGGCTGATTATGGCGAATAAAAAACCTGACGAAAACCTGGTGGACATCAGCTCCAACACTCAGGTGATTAAGCTGTATAACAAAAAGGGCAGAGTGCTGCGTATTTTATGCCTGGTATTCTCCATTTTGTTCCTGCTTGGCGGCGCCGCGATGGTTTATTACTACTCGCTGCTCGACACCCTTCACTACGTTGACACCCCGAAGATTGCCGCCACCACGCCCACCAACTCCACGGTGACGGACACCTCCGCCACGGTGAACAACAGCGAACTGCTGCGCAACTCCAAGGTGCTCAACATGATGCTGTTCGGTGAGGACAACAGGGGCGACGACGACCACGGCAGAACCGACACCATGATTATGCTGTCGGTTGACAACGTGCACAAAAAGCTGAAGCTGACCTCGTTCCAGCGCGATACCTACGTTTATATCCCCGGTCACGGCTATGACAAAATCAACGCGTCCTACACCTACGGCGGCGCGGCGCTTTCGATTCAGACGATTGAGGCAAACTTCGGTATCAAGATTGACCGTTACGCGGTGGTTGACTTTGACAGCTTTATCGACATTATCGACACCCTCGGCGGCGTTGAGATGGACGTGACGAAGGACGAAATCGACTACATCAACTATCAGATGTATAAAAACGGTCAGTCGGACGGCAACCGCACCACCATCACCGCCAAGCCCGGACTTGTGAAGCTGACGGGTCAGGAAGCGCTGTGGTACGCGAGAAACAGAGGCTTGACCAAGGGCGAGGACGGCAACGAAATCGGACTCAGCGGCGACGACTGGGACAGAACCTCCCGTCAGAGAAAGCTGCTGACCAAGATGGTGACCGACCTCAAGGGAGCGGATTTGACAAAGATTATCTCGATTGTCAACATGGTCGGTCCCAAAATCACCACCAACCTCAAAAAGGACGAAATCACCGGCTTGGTGTCGAACGCCCTGACTTATATCAACTATACGATTGAGCAGAGTTATGTGCCGAAGGAAGGCTTGTGGTACTACAACGGTCCCGAGGACGAATCCTGGGATATTGCAGGCTCCTGCATTATGATTGCCGACATGCAGGCACAGCGCGTTGCACTGGCGGAATTCGTATATGAAGATTTGGTAAAAGAATAACATGTAAAAGCAGGCTTTGAAAAGAGCCTGCTTTTTTGTTAATGAATAATGAATGACTCAACTCTCAACTCATACAGACTTGACAAATTCCCGCGAAAATGAGATAATATGGAATTGTATAAAACTATTCAAATAAGGGGCGTAATTATGGCACAGGAACTTGAAAAATCCTATAATCCGTCCTCGTTTGAGGACAAAATTTACGACTTCTGGCTGAAAGGCAACTACTTTCACGCCGAAGCCGATCCCGAAAAAACACCGTACACCATCGTCATGCCGCCGCCGAACATCACCGGTCAGCTGCATATCGGTCACGCGCTGGACGAAACCCTGCAGGATATTTTAATCCGCTGGAAGCGCATGTCCGGCTACAGCGCGCTGTGGCTGCCCGGCACCGATCACGCCTCCATTGCCACCGAAGCGAAAATCGTGGAGGCGCTGCGCAAGGAAGGCGTTTCCAAGGACGATTTGGGCAGAGAAAAATTTCTTGAACGCGCGTGGGAATGGAAGCGCGAATACGGCGGAAGAATCACCCGCCAGCTCCGCAAGCTGGGCGTCAGCTGCGACTGGGAGCGCGAGCGCTTTACCCTTGACGAGGGCTGCTCGGACGCGGTCAAGGAGGTTTTTGTCAAGCTGTATAACGACGGCAAAATCTACCGCGGCAACCGCATGGTCAACTGGTGTCCGCACTGCAACACCTCGATTTCCGACGCGGAGGTAGAGTATGAGGAGCAGCACGGTCATTTCTGGCACATTCTCTATCAGGTAAAAGAAACCGGCGAAATGCTGGAAATCGCCACCACCCGCCCCGAAACCATGCTGGGCGACACCGCTGTTGCGATTAACAAGGACGACGAGCGCTACAAGCACCTGCACGGCTGTCACGTGATTCTGCCGCTGCTGAACAAGGAAATTCCGATTGTCTGCGACGAGCACGCCGACATGGAAAAGGGAACCGGCGTGGTAAAGATTACACCCGCGCACGACCCCAACGACTACGAGGTCGGTCAGCGCTGCAATCTGCCGATTGTGCGCGTGTTCACCTATGACGGTCACATGACCGGCGCTGCGGATGTTGCGGCTTATGAAGAATTGAAGGCAAAGGGCAATCTTGCCGAGAACGAGCCGGAGGTGCTCGACTGCGGCAAGTACGCCGGCATGGACACCATGACCGCGAGAAAGGCGATTGTCGCTGATTTGGAGGCGCTCGGTCAGCTTAAGGAAGTGAAAGACCACACCCACGACGTCGGCACCTGCTACCGCTGCCACACCACGATTGAGCCGATGGTGTCCAAGCAGTGGTTTGTCCGCATGGAGCCGCTCGCCAAGCCCGCCATCAAGGCGGTGCGCGACGGCGAAACCAAGTTTATTCCCGCCCGCTTTGACAAGGTGTACTTCAACTGGATGGAGAACATCAAGGATTGGTGCATTTCGCGCCAGCTTTGGTGGGGTCACCGTATTCCCGCCTACTACTGCGAGCAGTGCGGCGACGTGACCGTTGCCAAGGACATGCCCGAAAAGTGCTGTCACTGCGGCTGCACCTCGCTGCGTCAGGACGAGGACACCCTCGACACCTGGTTTTCCTCCGCGCTCTGGCCGTTCTCCACGCTCGGCTGGCCGCAGAACACCGAGGATTTGAAATACTTCTACCCCACCAACACACTGGTGACGGGTTATGATATTATCTTCTTCTGGGTTGCGAGAATGATTTTCTCCGCAATCGAGCACACCGGACAGGTTCCGTTTGACACCGTTTTCATTCACGGCATTGTCCGCGACGAGCAGGGCAGAAAAATGTCGAAGTCGCTGGGCAACGGCGTTGACCCGCTTGAGGTCGTTGAAAAATACGGTGCCGACGCGCTGCGCTTTTTGCTCGTGACCGGCAACTCTCCGGGAAATGACATCCGCTACTCCGAAAAGCGCATTGAGGCTTGCTCCGGCTTTGCCAACAAGCTGTGGAACGCCTCGCGCTATGTTCACATGAACATTGACGATTTCAACGTCAAGAACGAGCTGCCCAAAGCCCTCACCACCGAGGACAAGTGGATTCTCTCCACCCTCAACACCGTGGCGAAGGAGGTTAACGAGAACCTCGAGAAGTTTGAGTTGGGCATTGCGGTGCAGAAGGTCTATGAATTCATCTGGGATTGCTACTGCGACTGGTACATTGAGTTGACAAAGGCAAGACTGCACAGCGAAGGCGAGGACGCCCAGAACGCGCGTCAGGTGCTGCTGTATGTGCTCGACCAAATCCTGCGCCTGCTCCATCCCTTTATGCCCTACATCACCGAGCAGATTTGGCAGACGATTCCCCACGAGGGCGAAACCGTCATGCTCGCGCAGTATCCGCAGTTTAAGCCCGAGCTGGACTTCCCCGAAGCCGCGGCTGAAATGCAGCGCATTATGGCGGCAATCCGCGCCATCCGCAACCGCAGAGGTGAGATGAACGTGCCGCCGTCGCGCAAGGCGAAGGTGTATGTGGCAACCAAGTTCCCGCAGACCTTTGAGGACGGCAAGGCGTTCATCATCAAGCTGGCAAGCGCAAGCGACGTAGAGGTTGCAGAAAGCTTTGAAATCGACGGCGCTGTGACCATTGTCACTCCCGACGCGAAGCTGTATATCCCGATGGACGAATTGGTTGACAAAAAAGCCGAGTTGGAGCGCCTGAACAAAGAACTGGCGCAGCTGCAAAAGCGTCTGGCGCAGTCCGAGGGCAAGCTGAAGAATCAGGGCTTTGTTTCCAAGGCTCCCGCCGCTGTTGTTGAGGGCGTGCGCAAGCAGGCGGACAAGGAGCGCGAGCAGATTGCGCTGATTGAAGCGGCAATTGAAGCGCTGAAATAATGCGGAATTATTTGCTGATGACAACACGCAAATCATAAGCTATCATAGTAATAGGCAAAACGAGAAAAATTGTTCAAGTAACAAAAGCGAAACCCCCGAAGGTGCGAACTTCGGGGGTTTTTTTGTATTTCCTATTGACAGCTTCTTCCTGCGGTGATATAATTAAGCTAACATATGAACAGATATTCACATGTTCAGTTTTTCAGAAGGTGACTGCGATGAATGATGATAAAAATATGCCCGACATTGAAATGCTCTTTGAGCTTGCCGATTTGTTCAAGGTGTTCGGCGATTCCACACGGCTGCGCATTATGGTGATGATTTCCGACAGCGAAATGGCGGTCAACGACATTGCCGAGTCACTGCGCATGGAGCAGAGCACCATTTCCCATCAGCTGCGGGTTTTGCGGCAAAACAAGCTGGTGCGCGTGCGCAGAGAGGGCAAGCAGATGTATTATTCCCTCGACGACGACCACGTGAAGAAAATCATTGAAATGGGCATGGACCATATTTTGGAGTGAGTTTCATGAAATATACCTATGTGTTAGAGAATTTGAACTGCGCCAATTGCGCGGCGAAAATCGAAACAAAAATCGCGCAAACAGAGGGCTTTGAGAAGGTCGGCTTTAATTTTGCGACCAAAAAACTCAACTTTGAAAGCGAAAAAACGGAGCCGGCTGCGGAAATTCAGGCGATTTGCGACAGCATTGAGGACGGCGTGACCGTCAAGCCGTTCACGGAACATTTTCACGAACACCACGAGCACCACGAATATCATGAGCATGAACATTCGCACGACCATGAGCATGAACATTCGCATGAGCACGGGCACAGCGAACACGGCAAGGTGAAAAACGTCCTGCTGATTGCGGCGATTGTCCTCGGCATTGCGGCGCTGGTGCTGCACCTCACGCTGCACGACGCGGCGCATTGGGTGGTGTTCGGGCTGAGCTTGGCGGCGACGCTCGCGGCGGGCTATGCCGTGTTCCTCAAAGGCTTCAAAAATCTTTTCAAGCTGAATATTGAAGAAACCGTGCTGATTACGATTGCGGTGATTGCGGCGTTCGCGCTCGGCGAGTTTGTCGAGGCGGCAATGGTCACGATTCTGTTTTCCATCGGTGAATTCATTGAGGATTTGGCGGTGGGCAAAAGCCGCCGCGACATTGAAAAGCTGAGTCAAATCCGCCCCGACACGGCAACGGTGCTGGAGCACGGCCACGAGCATGTGCACCCGGCAGAGGAAGTGGCAATCGGCTCGGTGATTCTGGTAAAGCCGCACGAGCGGATTCCGCTGGACGGCGTTGTGCTGGAAGGCAGCTCGGCGCTTGATGTTTCCGCACTGACGGGCGAAAGCCTGCCGCAGACGGTCGCAACGGGCAGCGAGGTGCTCAGCGGCGCCATGAACGGCGACGGCATGTTAAAGCTGCAAACGACAAAGGGATTCGGTGACAGCACCGCCACAAGGATTCTCCGCTTGGTGGAGGACGCGGCGGCGCAAAAGGGTACGCGCGAAAAATTCATCACGCGGTTTGCGAATATCTACACCCCGGTTGTTGTCGCACTGGCAATTTTGATTGCGATTGTACCGCCGCTGTGCGGCTTGGGCAGCTTTCCCGAATGGATTTACCGCGCGCTGGTCGTGCTGGTGGCAAGCTGTCCGTGCGCGATTGTGATTTCCGTACCTCTCGCCTACTATTCCGGCATCGGCGCAGGCTCGCGCATGGGCGTGCTGATTAAGGGCGGCAAATATCTGGAAGCGCTCGCCAAAGCGGACGCGATTGCCTTTGACAAAACCGGCACCCTCACCACCGACAAAATCACCGTTGCGGGTGTGCACGCCTACGGCGGATATGATGAAGAAACCGTCCTCTCGCTTGCGGCGGCTTGCGAAAAATACTCCTCGCACCCGATTGCACAGGCAATTAAGGAACGCGGCGGCGCTATGCTGCCTATGCTCACGGACTACAAAGAAATCGCGGGCTGCGGCACCTCGGCAAAGCGCGGCGGCAAAACGCTCTGCTGCGGCAACGCCAAGCTGCTCAGAAAAGGCGTTCCGCAGGAGCTTCGGGACAAAAACGCGGTATTCTTAACCTGTGACGGCGCGTTAATCGGCGCTGTGGAAATCAGCGACACCCTGCGCAGTGAAGCGAAAGCTGTGATTGCCGAGCTGAACGCGCTGGGCGTGAAGGAGCAAATCATGCTGACCGGCGACGCACGGCAAAACGCCGAAGCAGTCGCAAAACAGCTTGACAACATGACCTGCTGCGCGGAGCTGATGCCGCAGGATAAGCTCGACAAAATTGAAAGCATACAAAAAAGCGGCAAAACCGTCTGCTTTGTGGGCGACGGCATTAACGACGCGCCGGTGCTCACCAAAAGCGACTGCGGTGTGGCGATGGGCTTCGGCAGCGAAGCCGCGATTGAAGCCGCCGACGCGGTGCTTTCCTCCGGCGATTTGACCGCGTTGCCCAAGGCGGTACGCCTCGCGCGAAAAGCCATGAACACTATCCGCACCAACATTATCTTCGCGCTTGCGGTAAAGGCGCTGGTGATTATTCTCGCCTTCTTCGGCTTGGCGCAGATGTGGATGTCCGTCCTCGCAGACACCGGCGTGTGCGTGGCGTGCGTGCTGTATACGGCAAGATTACTGCGGGTAAAAAAATAGCGCTATTTTTCTATAAA
>CAMVLW010000039.1 GCA_947168445.1 uncultured Clostridia bacterium | reverse complement strand
AATAGGAGCAGCTTTATGGCTACTATGAACTACAAGTGTCCGAATTGCGACGGACCGTTAAAATTTAACCCCGACAAGCAAAAATTCACCTGTGAATACTGTCTCAGCGAATTTGCGCCCGAGGCGGTTCAGGAGATGAACGCCAAAAAGGAGCAGCGTGAGTCCTATGATGAGCGCGAGGTCAAGCGTGCCGAGCGTGAAAAGCAGCAGGCAAAGGAAAAGGGCGAGGAAGCTGACGACTATCCCGTGTATTACACCTGTCCTTCCTGCGGCGCGGAGGTTGTCACCACCGCCACCACAGCGGCGACCACCTGCTTTTACTGCTACAACCCGGTTGTTTTGGGCGGCAGACTCTCCGACGAGTTCAAGCCCGACCGCGTGATTCCCTTTGAACTGTCCAAGGAAAAGGCGCAGGAGCGCTTTCTTGCGATGTGCGGCAAAAAGTGGTTTTTGCCCAAGGGCTTCGCGGGCAAGGAGCAGTTTGAAAAACTCAACGGCGTTTACTTTCCCTATTGGTTTGCCGACGAGCAAAAGGCGGCGCATCTCACCGCCACCGGCAAAAAAATCCGCACTTGGCGCTCCGGCAACAAGGAATACACCGAAACCCGGATTTTCCATGTGGTGCGCGGCGGCAATGTGATTATCAACAACGTCTTTGAGCGCGCGCTCAAAAGCGAGAGCCGCGACATGCTCCAGAGCGTTCACCCCTATGACATGAAGGCGGCAAAGCCCTTTGCCATGAGTTACCTTTCGGGCTTTCAGGCGGAAAAGCGCGACCTTGAAAAAAAGGACGTTGAGCCGGTTATCGAGCAAAAAATGCACGAATACGCCGAGCAGGTGCTCAAAAACACCGCCGAGGGCTATGATGTGCTTGAAACCGAAAGCTTCAATGAGCGCACCGATTTGTCGGCATACACCTACAACCTCCTCCCTGTGTGGATGGTAACCTATAAATACAAGGACGAAATCATTCCCTTTGCCATCAACGGTCAAACCGGCAAGGCTTACGGTCAGCTGCCTGTCGCTGCGGGCAAGCTGGCGCTTGCGTCGGTTATCATCGCGCTGCTGGTGTTCGTCCTCGGCACGTTGGGAGGTATGCTGTTCTTATGATAAAGAAAGTATCTGTAAGGGCGGCGGCGCTTTTGTTTGCGCTGTTTCTGCTCTGCGCGGCGACGCTCCCTGTTTTTGCTGAAGTCACCGACGCCTATGCCATCACCGACGACGCCTCTGTGTTTGACGCGTCGCAAACCCAAAATCTCGCCGCACGGCTCAAAGAAGCGGGCGAAAAAACCGGCTGGCAGTTCATTGTGCACACCTCCAACGACGGCATTTCTTCGGATGAAGCGCTGGAGAGTCACTACAACAACTACTATGACCGTCAGGGCTTCAAATACGACGCGATTATGCTCGTTATTGACCGCGGCTCCAACAAGCGCGACATTCTGGTCTACGGCGACGTCAGGGAATATTTCAAGGATAAGTCCCGCTACGAAATCATCAAAAACGCCATGCGTCCTTATCTTAATCAGGACGACATGTATTCCGCGACTTTGCAGTTTATCGACAAGGCAGTCGAAGTCCACGGCATGGGCAAAACCAGCGCGTTTTTGCTCTCGCTCAAAAAATTCGGCTGGATTGCGGGCATTGCAGGCGCGGTTATCGGCGTGATTTTCTTCATGGTCAACCGCTCTCGCTATAAGAACATGGGCAAGGCGGGCACCTATGACCTCACCTCTAACAGCAAGGTTGATTTGCACGAGGTGCAGGACGACTATGTGACCCAGCACACCACCGTTCGCGTGATTCGCACCGAGAGCAGAAGTTCTTCGGGCGGCGGCAGCAGCCATTCCGGCGGCGGCAACAGCAGCGGCGGATTTTAGGCGCGTGGCGCAATGAAGAATGAATAGTGAAGGACGGGCGCGTTTCCTTCGCTGAACAATTCAATAACCAAAAGCTCAAAGCGGAAATTGTATTGACGCCGAGACCTTTGCAAGCCCACCCGCTCCGTGCGGGCTGCGGCAGCATGGCGATTTCACGGCGGAGAGCTTTGGCTTTCCGCCTTTTTTCATGACAGCTTGCTGTTAAAATGAGAAAGGTAACAGTATGGAAACAATACCCCAAAACACCCGCGTGGCGGTTATCAGCATTATCGTTGAGGATCCCGCCTGCGTGGGCGAAATAAACGCGATTCTTCATGACGCTGCCGGACACATTATCGGCAGAATGGGAATCCCCTACCGCGAAAAGAACATCAGCATTATCAGCGTGGTGGTTGACGCGGACTTAAACGACATCAATCAAATTTCGGGAAAACTCGGCAGGCTGCCGGGAGCGACCGTCAAAACAGCCTATTCAAAGCAATGAAGGTATCTGAAATCATTGAAAAACTGAACACGACTCACACCGCCGCACGCGGCGAGTTGATTTTTCTGCTTGAAAATATCACAGACGACGAGCGCGAAATGCTCCGCAAGGCGGCGCAGCGGACGGCGCGTGAGGTGTTTGGCAAAAAAATTTACATTCGCGGACTGATTGAGATTTCAAGCGTCTGCAAAAACGACTGTCTTTACTGTGGTCTGCGGCGCTCCAATCAAAACGCCGTTCGCTACCGCCTGAGCGCGGAGCAGATTTTGTCCTCCTGCGATTTGGGCTATTTGCTCGGCTTTCGCACCTTTGTGCTGCAGGGCGGCGAGGACGGCTTTTTCACCGACGGGGTGATGTGCGGCATTGTGCGCGAAATCAAGCGCCGTTACCCCGACTGCGCGATAACGCTTTCGCTCGGTGAACGGGGAGAGGAAAGCTTTAAAAAACTCCGTGAAGCCGGCGCGGACCGCTATCTTCTGCGGCACGAAACCGCCGACCCGGCACATTACGCCAAGCTGCACCCCGCTAATCTCACAGCGCAGGAGCGGCAGCGGCAGCTTTTCGCGCTCAAAGAGATCGGGTTTCAGACAGGCGCGGGCTTTATGGTCGGCTCGCCGTATCAAACGGTGGAAAACCTCGCGGACGACTTGCTTTTTATCGAAAGGCTCCGCCCGCAGATGTGCGGCATTGGTCCCTTCATTCCGCATAAGGACACGGAATTCCGCGACAAGCCGCAGGGCAGCTTGGAACTCACGCTCACCCTGTTGTCGGTGCTGCGGCTGATGAATCCGCACATTTTGCTTCCCGCCACCACTGCGCTCGGCACGATTCACCCAAAGGGGCGCGAAATGGGAATTTTGCACGGCGCAAACGTCGTCATGCCCAACCTTTCGCCCAAGGAGCACCGCAAGGACTATTCGCTCTACGACAACAAAATCTGCACCGGTGACGAAGCAGCCGAGTGTATCCGCTGCCTTGCCGCGCGGATGAGGTCCATCGGTTACGAGATTGTGACCGATAGAGGGGACTATAAATGACGGCAGCGCCGTCAATTCATGCGCCGCAGGCGCAATTTAAGTTTATCAAAAAAATTTATGAAATATACTTTTTAGGAGAACTGACAATGGCTATTTATGACCCAAAATCCCTCAAGGCTGAGGAATTCATCAACGACGAAGAAATTCAGGCGACCCTGCAATACGCCGACGAAAACAAAAACAACCTTGCGCTGATTGACGAAATCATTGAAAAAGCAAAGCTGCGCAAGGGTATTTCGCACCGCGAGGCAAGCGTGCTGCTCGCGTGTGAGGACGAGGCGAAAATGCAGGAAATCTTTGCGCTTGCCGAGCAGATTAAAAAGGACTTTTACGGCGACAGAATCGTGATGTTCGCGCCGCTCTATCTCTCCAACTACTGCGTTAACGGCTGCGTGTACTGCCCCTACCACGCCAAAAACAAGCACATCTGCCGCAAAAAACTGACCCAGGAGGAGGTCAAGGCAGAGGTTATCGCCCTGCAGGATATGGGTCACAAGCGTTTGGCGATTGAGTCCGGCGAGGATCCGGTCAACAACCCGATTGAATACATTCTCGAATGTATCGACACGATCTATTCCATCAAGCACAAAAACGGCGCAATTCGCCGCGTGAACGTCAACATTGCCGCGACCACTGTTGAAAACTACAAAAAGCTGCACGACGCGGGCATCGGTACCTACATTCTGTTCCAGGAAACCTACCATAAAAAGAGTTATGAGGAGCTGCACCCCACAGGTCCCAAGCACAACTACGCATACCACACCGAGGCAATGGACCGCGCTATGGAGGGCGGCATTGACGACGTGGGTCTGGGCGTTCTGTTTGGCTTGGAACTTTACCGCTACGAACTCGCGGGTCTGCTCATGCACGCGGAGCATTTGGAGGCGGTTCACGGCGTGGGTCCCCACACCATCAGCGTGCCGCGTATTCAGCCCGCCGACGACATTGACCCCGAAGATTTTGACAACGGCATTGACGACGACACCTTTGCAAAGCTGATTGCGATTATCCGCATTGCCGTGCCCTACACCGGCATGATTATCTCCACCCGCGAGAGTGCAAAGGTGCGCGAAAGAGCGCTGCGACTCGGCATTTCCCAAATCAGCGGCGGCTCCCGCACCAGCGTAGGCGGCTATGTGGAGGAGGAAAAGGAGGAGGACAACTCCGCGCAGTTTGACGTTTCCGACCGCCGCACTCTTGACGAAGTGGTGCGCTGGCTGATGGAACTGGGCTACATTCCGTCCTTCTGCACCGCCTGCTACCGCGAGGGCAGAACCGGCGACCGCTTTATGGCGCTGTGCAAGAGCGGACAAATCCAGAACTGCTGCCACCCCAACGCCTTGATGACTTTGGAGGAATACCTTGTTGACTATGCGTCTCCCGAAACCCGCGCCATCGGCGAAAAGGTTATTGCCGAGCAGCTTAACAACATTCCAAAGGAAAAGGTCAGAGCCATTGCCGCGAAGTACATCGAGGAGATTAAGAACGACGGCAAGAGAGACTTTAGGTTCTAATGGCGCAGCCAATTCATGACGAAGTCAATTCATGCGCTGTGTGCAATTCATGTTGCGGAGCAACAATTCATTTCTGCACATCGGTGTGTGCGTGTACCGGAGCTTTCGGAAACGGCAATGTTTGGAGCAGGGATGAATTGACCCTTCGGGTCATGAATTGTTTCGATGAAACATGAATAGAATCGTTGATTCATGAATTGATTTGCCGCGCAAATCATGAGGAAGGTGATTGCAGTGAGTTTAAATTCAACGCCTTCGGGCGAGAGAGTACATATCGGCTTTTTCGGCAGGCGCAACGCGGGTAAGTCGAGCGTTGTCAACGCCTTTACCGGGCAGCCGCTTTCGGTGGTGTCGGACGTAAAGGGCACCACAACCGACCCTGTCAGCAAGGCAATGGAGCTTTTGCCGTTGGGACCTGTTCTGATTATCGACACCCCCGGCTTCGACGACGAGGGCGCCTTGGGCGAGGAGCGCGTCCGACGCACCAAGCAGGTGCTCAACCGCGTGGATATTGCGGTTTTGGTGGTGGATTCCACCGTTGGCAAAACCGCTGCCGACGAAGAGCTGCTCTCGCTGTTTGCGCAAAAGAAAATCCCCTGCGTGATTGCCTACAACAAGTTCGACTTGACAGAGGACAGTCAGCACCCCGACGGCGTTTCCGTCAGCGCGCTGCATCACATCAATATCGACTTATTAAAAGAAACCGTCGCCCATCTTGTGAAGGACGACGGCGAACAGCGGCATATCTGTGCCGATTTGGTTGAGCCGGGCGATTTTGCGGTGCTGGTGGTGCCGATTGACAAGGCGGCTCCCAAGGGCAGGCTGATTTTGCCCCAGCAGCAGACAATCCGCGACCTGCTTGACAAGGGCGCAATTCCAATCGTCTGCCGCGACGAGGAGCTTGCCCTCACCCTTGAAAAACTCGGCGCACCGCCAAAGCTGGTGATTACCGACAGCCAAGCCTTCGGCAGAGTAAAGGATATTGTGCCCCAAAGCGTGCCGCTTACCTCGTTTTCAATTCTGATGGCGCGATACAAGGGCTTTTTGCGTGAAGCTGTCATGGGCGCCGCCGCGATTGAAGGCTTAAAGGACGGCAGCCGCGTGCTGATTGCCGAGGGCTGCACCCATCACCGCCAATGCGACGACATCGGCACTGTTAAGCTGCCGCGCATGCTGCGAAAGTACACGCAAAAGGACATTATCATAGAAACAAGCTCCGGCAAGGGCTTCCCCGACGACCTCTCCCGCTTTGATTTAATCATTCACTGCGGCGGCTGTATGCTCAACGAGCGCGAGGTCAGTTATCGCCGCGGCTTTGCCGCCGACAGCGGCGTTCCGTTCACTAACTACGGCACCGCGCTGGCGTATATGCAGGGGATTCTGAGAAGAACCCTCGGCGTTTTCCCGGACTTGCAGAGTTTAGTGGTAAGTGATGAGTGATAATTATTTCGTTACGGCTTTTCCTTTGTCAAAAACTCAATGCTCCGCTCAATCGCGTCAACGGAATTGCCCCAGTCCTGTCCGCGGCTGCGGTAGTCGAACATGGTGACAAAATGCGAAATGTCGCCTTTCAGCGATTGCAGGTAATTTTTTGTCAGCGCAAGCGCGTCGGCGTGAAATTCCGGCAGCAGCTTTGATGGCACGCCGCGCTTTCCCATTGCGGCTGTCATCATAAAGCGGTAGTGGTGCAGGCAGATGAACGGCTGGTCGCGGAAGGTTTGGCGGAATTCATTGCCCTTTGCCCATTCGACAAACACCGTCGCCATCAAATGGTGCATGTCAGCCTCCACCCGGTCGCACACATAGCAGGAATTCAGCATTTCGCCCAGGCTCTCCATCAGCTTTTTGTCGGGCTTTCCGGGCTTTTGCGGAAGCTGCTTTTCCAAAATCTCCTGCAAATGGCTCTCCAAAATCAAGGCGTTCGGCAGCTTTTGTCCCACCATGGTCATCCGGGCAAAGTGGCGGTGACAAAAGCCCTTTTTGTTTGTCTCAATCCGCACGCTCGGCTCCATCATCGCGTCGCCTGTCACAAATTCGCAGTACTGCTGCTCCAGCATTTCCTCCATGCGGCACAGCGGACAGCCGTCCTTCGGCGCAAACAGGTCGTTGATCGGTATGGTGACAATTGTTTCTTTCATGGTATCATCTCCCTGAGTAAAAAAGTGAAATTTGAAAAATTTTGTAAACTTTTATATTAGTATAGCATAATCCGCCGCGATATGCTATAATGAAGGAAAAGATTTCGGGAGAAATTTATGCTGCGATTTGAACCAATTACCGACCTTGACCTTGCGCAGACCCTTGACTGCGGACAGAGCTTTCGCTGGACAGAAAACCCCGACCACTCCTTTTCGGGCGTGGCGTTCGGCAGAAGCGTCACGGTGCGGCTTGAAAACAACATGCTGTGCATTGAGGGAGCCGATGAAGGAGACAGAGCCTTATGGAGTGATTATTTTGACCTTTCGCTCAACTACGGCGCTGTCCGTGAACAGCTTTCCGCGCTGCACCCTGTTTTGAAAGAGGCGTCGGGCTATGCCGCGGGAATTCGTATTCTGCGCCAGGAGCCGTATGAAGCGCTTTGCACCTTCATTATCTCACAAAACAACAATATCAAGCGGATCAAGGGCATTGTGCAGCGCCTGTGCGAGAACTTCGGAGAGCAGCTTGCGGACGGCAGCTTTGCTTTTCCGTCTGCACAGCGCATGGCTGCGCTCTTGGTTGAGGACTTGGCGCCGCTGCGGGCGGGCTTTCGCGCAAAATATCTGATTGACGCCGCAAGAAAGGTAAGCGAGGGAGAGGTGGACTTGAACCGCTGCTTTACCCTGCCCTATGAAGAAGCGCGCGCCGAACTGATGAAAATCAAAGGCGTCGGGCAAAAGGTGGCGGACTGTACGCTGCTGTTCGGTATGCACCGTATTGAAGCGTTTCCGCTCGACGTTTGGATGAAGCGGGCAATGGCGGTTTGTTTTCCGGGAATGTCGCCGGGCGACTTCGGCGCATACGCGGGCATTGCCCAGCAATATATTTTTCATTACAGCCGTATGCACCCGAATCTTTTCAAAAAGACATAAAATTTGTGGAAAAAAGACATAAAATCACGCTCTCGATTGAGCAAAATGACGTTTCCTTCGTGAGTTTCAACAAAATAGAACCGAATTTTTTTACAAAAAAAAATCAATCCGCCAATTGCGACTTTTGATGATGTGTGATATAATGTCTTTAGATAGTAGGCTAATAGCCTGAAATCGGGAAAAATCTATTTTAGAAGAGGAGCAATTAACATGAGAGCAATGAAAAGAACCGTTTCCGTTTTGCTTTCCCTGATGCTCGTGCTCGGTATGATGACTATCGGCATGAGCGCAGTCAGCGCAGCGGAGACCAACTCAATCGAAGTGACTTCCAACCTCGGTGCCGGCGGCGAAGCGCAGTATACCGAGAACAGCGAGCAGGTTACCGTAACCTTCAAGCTGAAGACTGATGTCAGCATCGTCAACACCCAGTCGGTTCTGACCTTCGATCCCACCGTATTGAAGATCGCTTCCACCAACACTGAAGCAACCGTAATGCCCAACTTCTCAGGCGCAATCGTCAACCTGACCAAGACTGACGGCAGACTTCCCATGAACTGGGCTAACTACCAGGGCACCGACGCTTTCAACGGCACTGAGGCTGTTTACGCTGTTGTTGTATTCGACATCCTCAAGTCCGGCGTTGACACCACTGTTAACCTTGAGGTTTCCGATCTGACCGGCAACACCGATCCCCAGGGCGGCGTTAATAACGACGTTAAGATTATCGAAACCTACGAGGAAATTAACGACACCACTCACTACACCGCAACTGTAGACGAGAAGGTTACTCCCGAGGACGAGCCTATTGTTGTTGATTCTTCCGTTTTCATTTGGAACGTAGGCGTTGCAATGGAAGGCAAAATCGGTTTGAACTACTACTTCTACAAGACAGTTGCAGGCTTTGAGGACAAGGCTATCTCCGTACAGTTTGACGGTCCCGAGGGCAATAAGGGCGAGAACAAGACTGTTGCTTACACCGAGATGGATGATTCCGTAAGAAGCGGCGTTACCTACAAGAAGTACACCTACCATGTATTCCCCGACATGATGACCCAGCCTGTTAAGGCGAACATCATCGTTGACGGCAAGGTTGTTGCATCCCACACCATCAGCGTCGAGGGTTGGGCTACCGAGAAGCGCGCAGCTCTCGAAGCTTCCACTCCCGCCCAGGCTAAGGTTGTAAAGGCTATGCTCAACTACGGCGCAGCTGTACAGAACATGTTCAACTCCTTCACCGACGATCTGGCTAACAAGAACCAGCCCGATTATCCGCTCCAGACCATCGCAGCTGACACCATTGCAACTCCCGCAGGTGTTGACGTTGCTCCTGATCTGACCAGCATGGGTCTGACTTGGAACAGAAGATCTGTTGAGCTGAAGGATGGTACCGCAATCCGTCTGTATGCAACTATTTCCGATAGCGGCAAGTACACTGACGATCAGAAGAAAGTTGATGTTAACGGCAAGAAGTATTCCTTCGCAGGCACTAACACCCAGTATGTTATCTATGACGACATCGCTTCCGACCAGCTCGACGATGTTTACACCTTCACCTTCGCTAACGGCGCTACCTACAAGCTCAGCGCTCTGTATTATGCAAAGCTGATGATTCAGAGCGGCAATGACGCTTACGTAAAGCTCGGCTCTGCTATGTATTGGTACAACCAGGCTGCTAACGAAGCATTTGCAAACTAATTAATATTAAAATAATTTAATGCACATATACCAAAAAAAGGAGGTGTAAACATTGAAATACACAAAGGCTATGATTGAGGCTATCGAGCTGACTGCAGAGGATGTTGTTCTGACCAGCGGTGGTAGTACTTGCGGTACTGAGTGCAAGACTGAGGACACTCCCGATTGCCGTACTGAGGTTATCATCTAATTGAATGAACCGGAAAGCTGTTGTGCATTTGCACAGCAGCTTTTCTTTTGTATGAAAAAAGCGAAATACATCATTTGACTTGCATATTTACGCAAAATAGTGTATGATATGAGGGTAATTCAAAATAAGTTGGTGAATCAGTTGAAGATAATCTTTGAGGGTGACAAATTCGCTCAAAAAATTCTTGGTGCAAAGCGCATTCAGCCGAACACGGTCTACCGTTGGTCTGATTACGCTGTGCAGCATATTTATGACGGTAAGCGCTATCTTTATCATAATTTCACAAAGGTGCTGGCTGCAACAGACGAAGCGGTTCCCGTGTTAAGCCGTGAAGCGCGGTTTGATGCGGCGGCGGTATCTTCCGACAAGAACTTGACGTGGCTTGTTGAGCAGCGCTTTCTGGTTCCTGAGCAAAAGGACGAAACTGCCGAATATGTAGGCTTTTGCAAGGTTGCCCGCTTGATTAAGCTGAAAAGAACCGGATACACAGGATTTACCATTCTTCCGACAACCGCCTGCAACGCACGCTGCGTATACTGCTACGAACAGGGCATGAAGTATGTTACCATGACGGAAGAAACCGTTGCACAAGCGATTGCGTTCATCAAAAAGGTGCGCGACCCGGACAAAAAGCTGACATTCCGCTGGTTTGGCGGCGAGCCGTTGATGGGAGAGAAGATTATTGACAAAATCTGCGCTGCGCTTCGTGAGGAAGACATTGACTTCCGTTCCACAATGGTTTCAAACGGCAGCCTTATCAACGACAAAATTATCAAAAAAATGATTGATGACTGGCACCTTGGTTCCATTCAAATTACGCTTGACGGCGTTGAGGACGAATATAACCGCCGCAAAAACTATTACTTTAACTATGATTCGGCTTACTGGCATGTTCTTTCGCGTATTAAAATGGTAAATGACGCCGGAATTCGCCTGAATATCCGCGTCAATATTGACGAGGGCAATGTGGGCGGCGTTTCGGAAATGTTTGAGGATGTAAAGAATTTCATCTGTAAGCCTGAGCTGGTGACGGTTGACTTGGCGCCGCTGTTTGATTTGCAGTCCAGCGAAGAAGGTCTGGCTATTTGGGACAAGAGCTTTACCGTTTCAGACGAGCTTGCAGAGCATGGCTTCCGCAAGGCGGGACACTATAACTTCCGTAATGCGCGATTTAATTTTTGTATGGCGGACATGCCCTACCGTTCGGTAGTGATTTCGCCCGAGGGCAAGCTCTACAACTGTGAGCACCTTCCGGGTCAGGAATCAGAAGGTGACGTTTGGAACGGCTTTACGAACACCGCGCTGATAAAGGAGCGCGATTCCGTTGAGTCGCCGCGCGAAAAGTGCGTTGGCTGTACGTTTCTGCCGGAATGTACCACTTTTTCGCATTGCCCTAATAGCCGCGTAGACTGTCGCTTTGCCTGTCAAAAGCACATGGATCGTATGCTCGACAGAATGATTCCTTACTATCTTTCCGAAGCTGAAAAGCTCGCAGAGGAAGATACGGAAGAAGAAACAACTGATAATTGCAAATAACAAAGGCGCACCCGAGGGTGCGCCTGTTTTTATGTTATATTGTAAAATTCCTTCGCATTCTCCGCAGTGATGTCAAGCAGTTCCTGCACGCCGAGTCCGCGCAGTGCGGCGATTTTTTCAGCAGCGTAAACAATCATTGAGCTGTCGCAGCGCTTGCCGCGAAACGGCACCGGCGCCATGTAGGGCGCGTCGGTTTCGAGCAGCAAGCGGTCAAGCGGGATTTCGCTCGCGACCTCCACGCTGTGGCGGGCGTTTTTAAACGTCACCACGCCGCCTAAGCTGATGTAGCTGCCCAGACGCACCGCCTCGCGCATGAGCTCTACACTGCCCGAAAAACAGTGCACCAGCGCCTTTGGCTTGTACTTGCGCAGCAAATCAAACACATCGCCGTGCGCTTCGCGGTCATGCACAACAATCGGCATGCGCAAATCGAGCGATAATTGAAGCTGTTCCTCAAACACCCGCTGCTGCAAATCTCGCGGAATGTCCCAGTGATAATCCAGCCCGGTTTCACCGATTGCAACTACCTTTGGGTGCTTTGTCAATTCAGCAATGCGGTCAAGGTAATCACCGGGAATGTTTTCAAGATTCTCCGGGTGAAAGCCCACCGCCGCGTAAAAGTACGGATAACGCTCGGCAAAGTCAATCGCCCGCGCAGCGGATTTCAAATCCACAGCGTTGTTTACCACCCCGCAAACACCCTTTTCAGGTAATTGCGAGAGCAGTTTATCCCTGTCCTCATCAAACCAGTCGTCATCATAGTGCGCGTGAGAATCGAAAATGTTGTGAAATGTCATTTAAGTCTTAACTCTCCACTCTCCACTCTTACGAAATTTTCCAGCCGGCGGGCATATCGTCGCCGACAATTACCAGCTTCAGCTGTTCCTTGTCGCCTTCGCCGTGGACGGCGGAGAGGATCATGCCGCGGCTCTCAATGCCGCAGAGCTTAACGGGCTTGAGGTTGGACACAAACAGAATCTTTTTGCCGACTAAATCCTCAGGCTTGTAGTATTTCGCAATACCGCTGACAATCGTGCGCTCGTCAGCACCGTCAAAAATGCTGAATTGAAGCAGCTTTTTGGACTTCTTCACCTTTTCGCACGCCTTGACCTCGCCCACGCGGATGTCGCTCGCGGCAAAGTCGTCAATGCCGATTTGCGCCACATTCGCCAGTTCCTCGCGGATTTCCTTTACTTCCTCACTCTCGCCGTCGCTGTTCTTGATGATGGCGTTGAGTTCCTCGATTTCCTTTTCCACGTCAATGCGCGGGAAGAGCGCTTCGCCCTTCTTTACGGTCACATCAAGCGGCAGCGCGCCGAACTTACCGGCGTTTTCATAGGAAGCGCACTTTTCGCAGGCGCCGATTTGCTCCAACGCCTTCGGCATGGTGGTGGGCATGAACGCGGAAAGCAGGGTTGCCAACACGCGAATGGTGTCGAGCAGGTTGTAAAGAACCGTTGCGAGGCGGATTTTCTTCGCCTCGTCCTTTGCGAGCACCCACGGGGTGGTTTCGTCAATATATTTATTCGCGCGGGATACTACCTTGAAGATTTCCGCCAGCGCGTTTTGAAGCTGCGTTTTGTCAACGAATTCGTCAACCTTTTCTTTTAGCGAGGTGACCTGCGCAATCAAATCGTCGTCAAATTCGCCGCTCTCGCGTTCAACAGGTAATGTACCGCCGAAGTATTTCTCGACCATCGCAACGGTGCGCGAAACAAGGTTGCCCAAGCCGTTCGCAAGGTCGGAGTTAATGCGGTTAATCATAATCTCGTTGGAGAAGGAGCTGTCAGCGCCGAGCGCCATCTCGCGCAGAATGTGATAACGAATCGCGTCCGCTCCGTAGCGCTCGCCGAGCACAAACGGATCGACCACGTTTCCCAGCGACTTTGACATCTTCTGACCGTTGAAGGTAATCCAGCCGTGCACCGCCAAGTGCTTCGGAAGCGGCTGCTCCAGCGCCATCAGCATTGCGGGCCAGATGATTGCGTGAAAGCGCATGATGTCCTTCGCGACCATGTGTACGTCCGCGGGCCAGTATTTGTTATAATCATCATATTTGCTGTTCAGATAGCCCAGCGCGGTGATATAGTTCGAAAGCGCGTCAATCCAGACATAGACAACGTGCTTTTCGTCGAAGGTGACCGGGATTCCCCACTTGAAGCTTGTGCGCGATACGCACAAATCCTCCAAACCGGGCTTGATGAAGTTGTTGACCAATTCGGTTGCGCGGGTTTTGGGGCGCAGAAAATCGGTTTCGGTCAGCAGCTTTTCAATTCGGTCGGCAAACGGCGCCATCTTAAAGAAGTACGCCTCTTCCTTTGCCTCAACAACCTCTCTGCCGCACTCAGGGCACTTGCCGTCAACAAGCTGGCTCTCTGTCCAAAAGCTTTCGCAGGGCGTGCAGTATTTGCCCTTGTACTCGCCCTTGTAGATATAGCCGCGGTCGTACAGTTCCTTGAAAATCTTCTGCACGCTCTCAATATGGTAGTCGTCGGTGGTGCGGATATAGCGGTCGTATTTGATATTCATAAAGCGCCACAGACCCTTGAAAATCTCAGCAATTTCATCAACATACGCCTTGGGCGTCACGCCCTTTTCGGCAGCCTTTTGCTCAATCTTCAAGCCGTGCTCATCCGTGCCGGTCAAGAACATCACGTCATAGCCCTGCATACGCTTGTAGCGCGCAATGGAATCGCAGGCGACGGTGGTGTAGCAATGTCCGATATGCGGATTGCCCGACGGATAATAAATCGGTGTGGTGATATAAAACGTCTTTTTCTCACACATAGTTAGTCCTCCTCCGGCATTTCTGCCGTCATTTGCTTTAACTTTTATTATAGCAAATTTCGGAAGGCATTGCAAGTATTACTTATCGCGCGATTTGGCGACCAACGCCGCGCAAAGCGAGAAGAAAACCGCCGCCGCAATGCCCGCCGCCGCGCTTTTCAGTCCGCCTGTGAGAATTCCAAGCGCACCGTCCTCACGCAAAGCGTCGCGCACACCCTGCGCCATCAGATTTCCAAACCCCGAAATCGGAACCGCCGCGCCTTCCTGACCCAGCGCCGCAAGCGGCTGATATAATCCCAGCGCACCCAAAATCACGCCAGCCACCACAAAGCCTGTCAAAATTCGCGCCGGCGTAAGGTTTGTTTTGTCAATCAGCAGCTGACCTGCCACACAAATCGCTCCGCCAATCAAAAAAGCCCATACAAAATTCATGTGTTTCACCCTTTTCGTTTTTGAGTTAGTATGCCCAAATCACCTGAAATATTGCGCAACAGCGGTGAATTTTTCGGATTTAAAATAAATTACAAAAAACATCTTGACAAACCTCACAAAAAGTGATATACTTAATAAGCTTTCAAAAGAGCA
>CAMVLW010000038.1 GCA_947168445.1 uncultured Clostridia bacterium | reverse complement strand
TATGCTGAAAAAGTATTTGGCAGAGCAGGATTGGTGATTAGTAAACACTTATCTGCTACAAAAAATACAACGAATATCTTTCCTGGATCACAAAAAATACAACGAAAAACTGGCTCGGCGCAACAGAAAATGCACCGAGCCTGTTTTATACCCTTCTCAAATACTCACGGTTATTCAAAAATCCTTTGTTATTATGTACTAACCCAGCCCCTGTCTTTCAGCAAACCTGCCTATATTTATGCAGAAATTCAGCCACGGTATCAATGTTGTCTGTGACGGGTCAAGATTTTGGATATATATGGAAATTATGTAACTTTTGACAGCCTAAGAATATATCTTTCAAATAGAATTCATGAGTTTTCGAATCAATTATTCGAATAAATTAAAAACAATTCGAATAATTATTGACTTATTCGAAAATAATAGTTATAATAAGAGCAGGTGATAAAAATGCTTTCGAAAGATTTGGTAGAATTAATTCAACAAATTCGAAAAAACGGTTCTGAGGATAATCGGATTGAGATAAAAAAAGCTGCCGGAGGATGTCCGAAGATTTATGACACACTTTCCAGTTTTTCCAATCAATCCGGAGGAGGCATTATTATATTCGGTATAGATCAGGATAACGATTTTGATTTATGCGGCGTTTATGATGCCGATGATTTACAGAAGAATATTGTATCAATGTGCAAGCAGATGACGCCGGTTGTCCGCCCTGTGTGTACTGTTGCGACGATAGATGATAAGGTGTTTGTCAGCGCTGAAATTCAAGAAATTGATATGTTTGAAAAGCCTTGCTTTTATACCGGAGCAGGCAGGCTGAAAGGTTCGTATATCCGCGTTGGTGACAGCGATGAGCACATGACGGAATATGAGATTTACAGCTATGAGGCGTTCCGCAAGAAGATTCAAGACGAGATTCGTGTAGAGTCCAGAGCTGAAATAGAAGATATTGATACGGACAGCTTTGCGTATTATTTAACCCAACTTCGCAGAACAAAGCCGCAGCAGGGAAATCTTGCAACGGAAAAGGTGATGAAGCTGCAGGGCTTTTCGGACGGTCAGAAGCCTACTTTAGCAGGTGTTATGATGTTTGCTGAGTATCCGCAAGCCTTCTATCCGCAGCTGTGTATCACTGCGGTCTCCGTGCAAGGATATGAAATCGGCGATTTGGGAGATTTATCGCAGCGCTTTGATGATAATGAACGGATTGAAGGGACAATTCCGCAGATGCTTGAGGAAGCGTTGGGCTTTGTCCGGCGCAATATCAAAGTCAGAACCATTATTGATTCCGCAACAGGCAAGCGCGAGGATAAGCCGGAATATCCGATTGTCGCATTAAGAGAAGTGATACTCAACGCATTGATTCACAGAGATTACAGTATTCATACGGATTTATCGCCTGTTACAATCCGTATTTTCAAAAACAGAATAGAAGTGGAAAATCCCGGCGGTTTGTATGGCAGAATGACGATAGATGAGCTTGGAAAAACGATAGCGGACACGCGTAACCCATTTATCGCAAAGGCAATGGAAGTGATAGGTGAGACGGAAAACCGCTTCAGTGGAATCCCCATTATCAGAAGATTGATGGCGGAGTATCATTTGCCGGAGCCGTTGTTTGAGAGCAGGCGCGGCGTATTTAAAGTGACGTTATTCAACCATCAGGAATCAACCGAAAAAACAAATGAGAATTCGCTGGACAATCAAATTTTGGAGTTTTGTTCTGTTTGGAGAACAAGAGCAGAATTGAAGGAACGGTTCAGCCACTTAACGTCATCCTATTTGATGAGTTATTTTGTCAATCCGTTGGTGGCACAGGGGAGGATTGAACTCCGTTATCCCGAAAAACCCAGAAGCAAAAAGCAGGAATATAAGACGGTATAAGCCATAATGATGCAAAATATAAAACTTACGGGAGATTTATTATGCTGGCAATTAAGACAACAGAAAAGCTGACAGGCGTGACTGTCAGCGGAACCTATTGGGATTTGAACGCATTGTATGACGCGCTGTCCAATGTTATCGGTGAAGAAGGAAGCTATCATGAATATGAAGCGTGCTGGCTTCGTGTATTGGGGTTATGCTATGATATCCGACATGCTTATCAGGGAGACAGAAACAGAGGGAGAATTGAGTACGGAGATGAAGTGTTTTCGTTTGAATATTTTTGGCCTGAGATGGTGTTTATCTATGGTGTACTGGAAGAATTTATTAACTTGTCCGAAGGAAGCCAATGCTACCTTCGGCGGGAAGGTGCTGAACGGTTATTCTATAATCCCAAAACAAAGGATGCGCTCTTGAATCGTTTGCCGGATGATATTGCTTTTGTACGCTATTTCCGGAACTTAATTATCAACGCCTTGCGGCGCACGATAGACGAAAGGCGGTTTAAGAAGATATACAGAGCATTGGAAGATAGATTCAGCTACACGCTTATGAAGCGTTATTACAACAACTTTTGTACGCAGTGGGTAGATATTCAAAATGTAAAATATCTTAAACGCGTGCCTGAGAAAAGAAAATCCTATCTTGCTACCATATCGGAGAAAATCCTGTTTGATAACTCAGATTATGACGAGATGGAGGAGGCTGTGTTTGAGTACGCCAGAGAAAAAGGTGTACCGTATTATGAAATTGAATTAAATGGTATGCAATATCCAAATACGATAGAATGGTAGTCAGGAGGTTTATATGTATCAGGTTAAGGAAAAGGATTGGAAACAGTTCCGCAAAATGCTGCCCGAATGGCAGGAAGCATATATGGAGCGGCTGACAAAGAAATATATTGAATTGCTCAGCAGCGACAGGCAGGCATCGGACAAGTTTTGGGCTCTTGATAAAAGAATCAAAGACGATAAGAAGCGTACCGGCGTAATTGCGAGAGACATAAGACGTTCACATATGTTTCAGCATATTATTGACTTGATGTATAAAGGAGCAATTACGGAAGATGATTTAAAAGAATTCAGTGAAGATTTGCGGAATACGATAAAAACAAGACCAGAAATTGACCGCAGATATTTCGGAAGCTAAAAAACAGGCTCGGGGCAAAAAAGCGCCGAGCCTGTTTTAGCTTTACAGGTCAAAACGATGTAATAATTTTTCCGTTCTGCTTTGCGTTCATATAGAAGTCCTTAAAATCGCTTTTTGCACCTGAACCGAAAATAATGTTGTGAGGATAAACCAACCCATCGGAGATAATACAGTTGCCGAACGGAATTAATGTTGCCTGTAAAAGAATAGGTGGTCTAAAATTTGCGAGCATATCACTCCATGGTTCTGTTAAGCCTTTTACCAGATAAACCTTCATGGTCTCGGTATTCTCGGCATCAATAAAAACAGAACCTTTTGATAAATGGCGTTCCAAGATAAAACGTCCCGAAACAGGCAGTCGCCAGCTTTCCAATAGACGACGGTCATCTTCTTCTAATCCAAATTGTTTTTCTGTAGCTTCTATATATTCATCAATGGTTTCGGGATTTGCCCAAAGTACGTCTGCAACTTCTTTGAGATCTTGCATATCAGGATGTCCCCTGCGCATATCCTCGCTGAGATACTCGTTTATCTCATATTTTTGATTTGTGAAATCCAGAAGAGGTATAAACAGGCGGAAAAAGGTCTTGCGGTCTTCCGGTGACAATGTGGCTTTATTTGTATTGCTCATAATGCCCTCCTAACAAGATTAGTTTTATTTATATTATCATTTAATTACCAAAAATGCAAAGAATATTTTCACCATATTACAAAAAATACAACGAAAAACAGGCTCGGCGCAACAGAAAATGCACCGAGCCTGTTTTATACCCCTCTCATATACACACAACGATTCCAAAATCTTCCGTCGATATGTACTATTTCCATCCCATTCTTTTGGCTAAATCCAACATAGCAAAGCTGTATTTTTGCCATTTTTTCAATGTTATCTGTGACGGGTCGCCCTCGCGGATACGCAGGGTTCTTCTTATCTCTTTAGGAATCACGACACGTCCGAGGTCGTCGATTCTCCTGACAATTCCCGTAGCCTTCAACTCTAAAATCTCCCTTATCATTAAATATTTAGCAAAACAATTGCAAGGTTATTGTATGTTTTTGCTTTTCCTTTATACGGCAGTTTTTGCAGATGAAGAAATTGGAAACAGCAGGATTCCGGTTTCGGCAGGCAAAATAATGTATCGAACTGTCGCGTCAGCCGGTTAACGATTGACAAACACTTCGATTGTAAGTATAATACAGATAACTGAAATTCTTTGAAGAGGTGAGCCGGAATGAGCTATGCAGACGAGGTTTTTAAGGCGAATTGCCGCGAGATTATCACAAACGGCGTTTCGGACGAGATGTTTGACGTCAGACCGCATTGGAGCGACGGAACGCTTGCGCACACGATTAAGTCGTTCGGCGTAGTCAACCGTTATGATTTGCAGAAGGAATTTCCCGTGATGACGCTGCGAAAGACCTTTTTTAAAAGCTGTGTTGACGAGCTGCTGTGGATTTGGCAGAAGAAGTCCAACAATGTCCATGAGCTGAACAGCCACATTTGGGATTCATGGGCGGACGAGACAGGCTCTATCGGCAAGGCTTACGGCTATCAGCTTGGCGTGAAGCACCATTATTCCGAGGGCGATTTTGACCAGGTTGACCGTATTCTTTTTGATTTGAAGTATCATCCCGAATCAAGAAGAATCATTTCCAATATTTACAATCACCACGATTTGAGCGAAATGCACCTTTATCCCTGCGCCTACAGCGTGACGCTGAACGTGACAGGGGACAGGCTCAACATGATTCTTAACCAGCGCTCGCAGGACATGCTGGTTGCCAACAACTGGAATGTCTGCCAGTATGCCGTGCTGCTGCACATGTTTTCACAGGTGTCGGGCTTCAAGGCAGGCACGCTGGTGCATGTTGTCGCGGACGCGCATATTTATGACAGGCACGTTGCCTATGTGAAGGAAATGCTTGAAAAGGAGCCGTTTGAGGCGCCCAAGCTTTGGATAAATCCCGATGTGAAGAATTTCTACGACTTCACCGTTGATGATTTCAAGCTGATTGATTACCGCTGCCACGAGTTCAACCACAAGATTCCCGTGGCGATTTAAGGAGAGAACGCCATGAAGTTAATTGCCGCGGTTGATGAAAAGTGGGGGATCGGAAAAGCGGGCGCGCTGCTCGCTTCTGTTCCCGAGGATATGAAATTTTTCCGTGAAAGCACGCGCGGTCATGTGCTGGTGATGGGGCATAACACGCTGGTGTCGTTTCCGAACAGCAAGCCGCTGCCGGCGCGTTTGAACATTGTGATGTCGCGCAGAGAAAAAGCCGTTCCCGGCGCGGTTGTTTGCGATAGCACAGAGCAGCTTTTGGCACTGCTGCAGGATTTTTCGTCTGATGATATTTTTGTAATCGGCGGCGGCATGATTTACAGCCTGCTGCTGCCGTACTGCGAAACCGCCTATATCACCAAAATGCAGTTTGACGGAAAAGCGGACGCTTTTTTCCCGAACCTCGACGAAAATCCGTCTTGGCAGGCGGTGAGCGAATCGCAGGAAAAGGAGCACGAGGGTCTGCGCTTTTCCTTTGTCAAGTATGAGAATCGCGCGGTAAAGCCGCTGCATTTTAACGGCAACAGCTCCGCGATGGCGGACTATTTCAAGAAGAAGTCCCCCGAAGAATCGGCGCTTTGCGAAGAAAACGCCTGCGCGCGGGCATACGCAAAGCCGCTGGAGCATGGCGTGACCGCCGGGGACGTCGCAGACTTTTTGGCGGAGCAGAGCGGCTGCTCCTTTGAGGAGTATCTGTGGAGGAATCGCTTTCTTATGACGAAGGACGGTTTTCTCGCCGCGGTTTCAAATAATCAATAACACACGTTCCCGGCGGCAAAATGCCTGCCGGGGCGTTTTTTTGTGCCTTAGAGCGAAAAACCGCTGATTCATTGCCGTTTCTTCCATGAAAATTTGGCTAAAACCGAGATTTTTATGATTGGTATTGCAGGGTGAGTTATTGTGTGCTAAAATATGGTTTGGTAAACTAACGATTTGGTAAAGCATACTGCTAAAAAGGAGTATCATTCATGAAAATACCGTTTTCACCGCCGGACATCGGCAAAGACGAAATCAAGTTAGTGACAGAGGTGCTGGAATCCGGCTGGATTACCACCGGCCCGAAAACCAAGCTGTTTGAAAAGAAAATCGGAGAATACTGCCACACCGGTCAGGCGGTTTGCCTGTCCTCACAGACAGCCTGTGCCGAAATGACGCTGCGCGTGCTGCGCGTCGGTCCCGGCGACGAGGTGATTCTCCCTGCCTATACCTACACCGCAACCGCGTCCATTGTCTATCATGTCGGCGCAACGCCTGTGATGATTGACTGCAAGCCCGGCTCCTTTGAGATGGACTATGACAAAATGGAAGCGGCGATTAACGAACGCACCAAGGTGATTATCCCCGTTGATTTGGCGGGCGTGGTGTGCGACTACGACAGAGTGTTTGAGGCGGTCAGAAGAAAAAGAGATTTGTTCCGTCCCAACGGAAAGATTCAGGAACTGCTCGGCAGAGTTATTGTCATGGCGGACGCGGCGCATGCCTTCGGCGCGCAGTGGCACGGTCAGATGTGCGGCGAAATTGCGGATTTCACCAATTTCAGCTTTCACGCCGTTAAGAACATGACAACCGCCGAGGGCGGCGCAACGGTGCACCGTCTGCGTTCGCGTATCGACGAGGAAAAGCTCTACAAGCAGTACATGCTGTGGTCGCTCCACGGTCAGACAAAGGACGCATTTGCCAAAAACAACGGCGCTTCATGGGAATATGACGTAGTGGATACGCAGTACAAATGCAATATGCCCGACATCATGGCGGCAATCGGCTTGGCACAGCTTAACCGATATGACAAGATGCTTGACAGACGTCATGCCCTGATTCGCTATTACAACGAGGAATTCAAAAACCTTGACATTCAGGTGCTCAACCATGCCGACGAGAACCACCGCAGCAGCGGTCACCTCTATTTTGTCCGCTTCAACGGCAAGGATTCCGACTACCGCAACGCCTTCTACAACAAAATGGCGGAATACGGCGTGATGTGCAACGTGCACTTCAAGCCCCTGCCCCTGCTGACGGCATACAAGAACCGCGGCTTTGATATTGCCGATTTCCCCGAAGCCTACAATATGCACAAGAACCAGCTTACCCTGCCGATGAATTCCGTGATTACGGACGCCGAGGCGGAGTATGTCGTTGAGACCTTCAAAAAGGTCTACGACGAGCTGGCGTAAGCCTTTCAACTTCAAGAACGCAGATTTTTTGTCTGCGTTCTTTTATTTGCTTGTAAAATAGACAAAAAGGGGCTTGTTTTCCTGTCACATTATAGTATATAATAAATTATACTGTAAAAAAAGCGGAGGCTGCCCTATGGAACAATTCACCAAATTCATGAACAGCATTGACGACGTGATGTATTATCCGATACTGATAATCGTGCTCGCCGCGGCAGGTTTGTTTTTCACCTTCCGCACGCGCTTTGTGCAGCTGAGGCTGTTTGGTACGGCGTGCAAGCTGATTGTCGAAAAGCCCGCCTCACAGCAAAAGGTTTCGTCCTTTCAGGCGCTGATGGTTTCCACCGCCTCGCGCGTCGGTACCGGCAACATTGTCGGCGTTTCCACCGCGATTTGTCTCGGCGGTCCCGGCGCGTGCTTTTGGATGTGGCTGATGTGCATTATCGGCGCGTCGTCGGCGTTTATCGAAAGTACCCTTGCGCAGATTTACAAGCAAAAGGACAAGGACGGTCACAGCTTCGGCGGTCCCGCTTACTATATCGAAAAGGCGCTCAAGCTGCCGGTGATCGCGGCAATCTTCTGCGTTTTTCTGATTGCGACCTACGCCTTTGGCTTCAACCTGCTCTGCTCCTACAATTTGCAGTCGTCCTTTGAAGTCTACAGCTTTTATGACGCCACCTGGACGCCCGTGATTGTCGGCGGTCTGCTGGCGGCAGCGGTTGGATTCTGCCTGATGGGCGGCGGCAAGCGCATTGTCAAGCTGACCGAAAAGGTGGTGCCGGTGATGGGCATTGCCTATGTCGTGATGTCGCTTGTGATTGTCTTCGCGCACATTCCCAACATTCCGCAAACCTTTGGCGCGATTTTTGAGGACGCATTCAATTTTCGCGCGATTTTCGGCGGACTCAGCGGCTCCTGCATGATTCTCGGCATCAAGCGCGGTCTGTATTCCAATGAGGCGGGCGTCGGCTCCGCGCCGAACGCCTCGGCTTCCGCGGACGTTACCCACCCGGTGAAGCAGGGCTTGGTGCAGACCATTTCCGTGTATATCGACACCATGCTCCTCTGCACCGCGACAGCGCTGATGTGCCTGAGCTCCGGCGTGGCGAGAAACGCGGATGTTTCCGGCGCGCCCTATGTGCAGAACGCGGTTTCAACCATCTTCGGCAATATCGGTCCTATCTTTATCACCGTGGCAATGGTGCTCTTTGCCTTCACTACCCTGATTGGCAACCTCTACTACGTGGACAACGCGCTGGCTTATCTCAATAAAAAGCGCCCGCCGTCCAAGCTGTTCATGCGGTTCTTTTACATTGCCTGTGTTATCGTTATCTTTGTCGGCGCACTGATTCCGATGGATTTGGCGTGGACAATGGCGGACATCACCATGGGCGGCATGACGCTGATCAACATTCCCTGCTGCGTGATTCTCTCCGGCGTGGCGGTCAAGGCGCTGAAGGACTTTGAGAGTCAGCGGAAGCGCCGCCTGAACCCGACCTTCCATGCGAAGAACATCGGTTTGGACGACAGCAAACTCAGCTTTTGGAAGTAACATTTCCGCAACGCAAAGGACACTTTTCCATGAAATATTTTATTGATTTTGAAGCGACGCAGTATTCCGGGCAGATTATCTCCATCGGCTGCGTTGATGAAAACGGGCGTACCTTTTATTCGCTGATTAAGCCCAAAAAAGAGCGCGAGCTGACGGATTTTATTCTTGAACTGACGCATATCGACCGCGACGAGCTGCTTGCCGCGCCGTCGGTTGACAAGGTGTTTACGCAGTTTTTTGATTGGATAGACAAAAGCGCCCCGGTGGAATTCTTCTGCTACGGCGACAGCGACGCGCACTTTCTCAGTCAAACGCGCAAGCGCCTGACGACCTTTCAGGCGCAGCTTGGGCTGAGTATCATCAGCGGCGCGCTCATAGACTATTCGCCGCAAATCAAAAAGCATTTTGAACTCAAAACCTCCATCGCGCTGCGCAAGGTTGTCAGCTACTACCGCGGCGAAGAGGTGGAGCAGACCCACAACTCGCTTTCCGACGCGCTTTTTCTCAAAGAGGTTTATGAAAAATCCCGCAGCGAAAAAACCGTCAGGGGCACGCCGTTCCCGGAATATCAAATCGGCGCGAATTTGCAGACCGTCAAGCGGCTGATTCAGGCGGAAAAGGGCAGCGTCAAAATGGTGTTTACCTCCTACGGCAAGGCAGCTGACTGGGTGATGAACGAGCATTTCAGCGTGCGCGACACCGTTAACGACAAAACGCGCTCCAAGGTGTGCAGCCGAATTATGGTTGCAGCGGAAAAAAGCCGCCCTTACTGCGGCTACCGCTGGAGCGTTGAAAACCGCGCCGGCGCACAGCCAACCGAATAATTCATATGCCTCCCGGTAATACTGTTTACATAACATATACCGGGAGGATTTTTATGCAATACGGAAAAGTTGAAATCTGCGGGGTCAACACCTCGCGTTTGAAGCTGCTCAGCGAAGCGCGCAAGCAGGAGCTGCTGCACATCATCAAAGACGGCACGCCTGACGAGAGCAAGAAAGCACGCGACGAAATGATTAACGGCAATCTGCGGTTGGTGCTCAGCGTAATTCAGCGCTTCACCGGCAGGGGAGAGAACCCTGATGACTTGTTTCAGGTGGGCGTTATCGGCTTAATCAAAGCGATTGACAATTTTGACCCTAAGCTTGACGTGCGGTTTTCAACCTACGGCGTTCCAACCATGTATAGCAGTCGAAATACAAAACTCAGGAGGTACACCAATGAGTATTTTATCGACCGCACAAGCCCTGCAGCTCGCCGTTTCGTCCGTTGAACAGCGCAGCGACCTTCCGCCGAAAACCAAAGCGCAGGCAATCAAACTGCTCCAATCTTTGGAGCAGGCGGACTGGCACCGCAGCTGGACAAAGGAGAGTATTTTGGAGGCGCTCAATGATTACAAGCAGCGCACCGGCAAAGCCCCGACCGTCACAAGCCTGAAGGAGCACGGCATGCCCAAAAGCGTGACTGTGCAAGCCGTGTTCCAAATGTCGCCCTCGCTCCTGCTCAAACGCCTTTTCCCTGAAAACCAAAAACAACGGCACGTCAACCCAACACTCTCCAATCCCTTTGGCTTCGAAACTGCCGAGGACTGGCTCAACTGCTTTCGCGAACAATTCGACAAGCACAAAACCGAGGGCATCTCCTCCCGCCGATACAACGCCCTCCGCGACCCCAACACCCCCACATGGGAAACCATCGCCCGCCACTGCAAAATTTCCACATGGACGGAGCTCATTGAAACAGCAGAAGTAAAATACATAAAACACCAACGCGCCGCCGCTGCCCCGGTCAGAATCACCGGGTGCAAGAGCCCGTATCTCGAAAAGCTGGAGCAAATCAACGCCGAACACGACCGCCTGATTCAACAGCTCATCGAATTCACCGACGAACGCGAACGCAAAGAGCGGCAGTGGGCATTGGAGCACCGCCAATGGATAAAGATGGTTTGAAACGCCGCCTGTGAGGGAATCAACATGCTGACAATCAGAAACCGCTATGACCGCGACGGAAACCGCATTTCACCGGAACACTATATCCCGAAATATCCGCGGGACTTAGAAACCTTTCTCGCAGAAGTCTATTCCGAACCAACCGCAAGCGCCGAACCGAAAGGCTCGGCGCTTGCTTTATGCTTGTGAAAGGCATTGCGACGCCCTGTTTTTACAAAAATCTACAATCTTGGGAATTTATTATCTACAATTATGGGAATCTTCTTGAAAAAATCTTTGTTTTGTGGTATCATATAAACGAATAATAGATTTGGAGGATGTTATGGCTGAGTATTACGACAGACTAATTGAACGAAAAATTGAGAAAAAAATGAAATCATCAGGAGCCGTAGCCATTGAAGGACCAAAGTTCTGCGGCAAAACAACGACAGCATTAAGATATGCAAAAAGCGATATACGCCTGAATACGCGTCAAAGAATCGAGCTTGCAAGACTTCAACCAAAAAATGTTCTCAAAGGCGATGTGCCGCGCGTAATTGATGAATGGCAGACCGTACCGGATATCTGGAACGAAGTGAAGGCGTGGATTGATGAAAAACCCGAATTCGGTCAGTTTATCTTAACCGGCAGTTCAACGCCTGCCGATAAAACCGAAATATACCATTCCGGCGCAGGCAGAATTTCAACAGTTACTATGAAACCGATGAGCCTGACGGAATCCAGAGAATCATCCTGCTCCGTTTCACTAAAAACGTTATTTGAAAACGGTGAAGCGGAAATCTTTGATGAAAATAAAGACGCCTCACTTGAAAGGACAGCTTTCCTGCTTTGTCGCGGGGGATGGCCGCTTTCGGTCCGTGCAGGAGACGATATCAGTCTTGACGTTACCCGCAACTATTATGAAGGGCTTTTTAATTTTGAATACAGTGCTAATGAAAAATTCAGGAATAAAAGATCTGATGTTCTGCGAATGGTGATGAGAAGCTATGCGAGGCATATCTCAACGGAAGCGGCAGTTAAAACAATCCGCACCGATGTTATCGAATCCAACAATCGCACACTGGATGCCAAAACGCTTGATGATTATATAGAAGCCTTGAAAGATCTGTTTATTATTGAGGATATTGAGGCATGGAATCCTAATTTGCGCAGTAAAACGGCTATCAGGACAACGCCTACGCGTCATTTTGTCGATACCTCTATTGCCGCTGCGGTACTTGAATTATCTCCGGCTGACCTTATCAATGATTTGAAAACTTTCGGACTGTTTTTTGAGGATATGGCGGTTCGAGACCTCGGAATTTATGCTTCCTATCTCGATGGTTCCGTAAAGCATTACCGGGATAATTTGGGACTCGAATGTGACGCAGTTTTGCGTTTAAGTAACGGCAAATGGGCGGCAATTGAAATAAAGCTCGGCGGAGAAGAATTGATTGAAGACGGAGCAACAAGCTTGATGAAGCTTAAGAAAAGAGTGGATGAGAAAGGACTGGCTTTTCAAATGATTTTAACCGCTTCCGGTCCGGCTTACAAAAGAAGTGACGGTATATACGTTGTTCCTATCAACTGTCTTACGGTTTGATACAAGTGTTTAGACATGTGGAAGATTTAATTTCGCCGTTTTTTCAACCTTTTCAGCATAGAGACAGTCGGTGTTGTGTTGCTTTGTTTGAGAGAGTTATTTGTCCGGCTGTTGTATTTGTTGTCGTTCTCATCCTCACAACCATCCCGCTAAAGTTTCACAAGATACACACAAATCACCATAATAGTTTTATGAATTCGATATCTGTTTTGATTTTGTTTTTGGGATTGAAAAGTGATGCTTGAAATGATAAAATAAGCATATAAAACAAAACGATTGTGAGGAAACAATATGTATCAATTTGAAGAAACAGATTGGAAGCTCTTCCGCGCAAAGCTGCCCGAATGGCAGGAAGCCTATATGGAGCGGTTGCTTGCGGAATACGCCGAACTGCTTGCCGGCGATGCTTCGGCTTCGGAAAAATTTTGGGCGCTGGACAAGCGGATTCGCGCGGACAGGCAGCGCTTGGGCGTTCGCGTTCACGAGGAAAGCCGCTCAAAGCTGCAAGACATTCTGACCGGGTTGATGATTGATAACGTCATTACAGAGGACGACTTGCAGGATTTCAGTGAGTCGCTCCGGGAATCCACGCATACATGGGTGCAGATGTATCGCAAGAATATTGAAGAATGAATAGGAACAGGCTCAGCGCTGAAAATGCGCCGAGCCTGATTTGTCGATAACGATTGATTTTTGCTGATTCTTGCAGTATAATATCAGCAGCATAGCCGAAAGGTTATCATTGTCAAGGCAGAGTACAAAAACTCTGTCTGTTTTATTTGTGCAAGGAGAAAGGCATAATGAATATGTTTTATCCCCTTGACGGACTTGCGAAAAAATGGTAAAATATAGCAAACAAACATTCGTAATACTGGTGGTGAAATCATGGCGGACAAGTACGAAATTCTGAAACGATACTACGGCTACAGCGCCTTTCGCGAGGGGCAGGAGACGCTGATTGACGGCTTGCTTGAAAACCGCGATGTGCTCGGTATTATGCCGACAGGCGCCGGAAAGTCGCTTTGCTATCAGGTGCCCGCTTTGATGAAGGACGGCATTACGCTGGTGATTTCTCCGCTGATTTCGCTGATGAAGGATCAGGTTTCCGCGCTGGTACAGCAGGGAATTCGCGGCGCGTATTTAAACCGTTCACTGACAGAACGGCAATACGCAAAAGCGCTCCAAAACGCCGCTCAAGGAATTTATAAAATCATTTACGTTGCGCCCGAACGGCTGGAATCTTCATCGTTTTTGCATTTTGCCACTCATGCGGACATCAGCATGGTGGCGGTGGATGAAGCGCACTGCGTTTCGCAGTGGGGACAGGATTTTCGCCCGAGTTATCTGAATATTGCCAAATTTCTCGGCTCTCTGCCGTACCGCCCGGTAATCGGCGCGTTTACCGCCACAGCGACCGAGCAGGTGCGCAGCGATATTGTCAAGCTGTTGCAGCTGCAACAGCCGGTCATGGTGACAACGGGCTTTGACCGCCCGAATCTGTTCTTTTCGGTCATGCAGCCGAAGGACAAAATGAGTCAGCTGATTGATTTGCTGCGCAGCCGCCAAGGACAATCCGGAATTGTGTATTGCTCCTCGCGCAAGCGTGTGGAGGAGGTCTGCGCAGCCCTAAACGGCAGCGGCTTTTCGGCAACGCGCTATCATGCGGGCTTGGAACCCGGGGAACGCGCACAAAATCAAGATGATTTTGTATTTGACCGCTGCAAAGTGATGGTTGCAACCAACGCCTTTGGCATGGGCATCGACAAATCCGACGTGCGGTTTGTCATTCATTATAATATGCCGAAGAATTTGGAAAATTATTATCAGGAAGCCGGCAGAGCAGGTCGCGACGGAGAAAACGCGGATTGCTTTCTGCTTTACGGCAAGGAAGACGAAGCCACCTGCCGCTACTTTATTGACCATACAGAACCGAATGAGCAGATGACCGCAGAAGAACAAGCCCTGTTCCGCAAAAAGGAAGAGGAGCGCCTGCGGCAGATGATTGCCTATTGCAAAACGAAAGACTGCCTGCGCGGCTACATGCTCGGCTATTTCGGCGACAGTCACGGTAATGACTGCGAAAATTGCTCAACTTGTATCGAGAAGAAGCAGCGAGCCGTGCGGAGGCTGGCGCAAAGGATTCTTCCCCAAAAACCGCAAGCCCCGGTTGATAATGAACTGCTGCAGGCGCTAAAGGTTGTTCGCCTCAGTTTTGCCAAACGTGCCGGTGTGCCGGCATATGTCATTTTCACCGATGCAACGCTGATAGATATGTGCCGCACAAGACCGGTGACGGCGCAGCAGCTCTTATCCGTCAGCGGCATGAGCAGGACAAAATGTGACAAATACGGCGAAGCGTTCTTGCGCGTTATCCGTGAATACAACCCGCAAAGTCAGCGGGACAAAATGCAGGCGAAGGGTTTTGACGGCGCTTATACACCGTGGACAGAGGAAGAAGCCGCAAGGCTAAAGCGGGAATATGCGTCGGGCTTATCCGTGAAAAGAATAGCGGAAAGTCACGGCAGAACACCCGGCGCTATTCGTTCAAGACTGAAAAAAGAGGGAATGACAGAATAAAACAGAAAACGCAAAATAGTCAAGTGCGATTTACCAAATCATACTTGACTAAAGCGAAAGGCAGAGCGTATAAACGCAATGTCATTAAGGAAACCTCTAACAATTCCCTTAAGTTAGTGACAAAGTAACGATTGAAAAAAGCCAACAGAAGAGTACATCGGAAGGCAATGTCAACAACTTAAGCTTTATCGTTTTGATGGTATTTAACAGAATAGTGT
>CAMVLW010000037.1 GCA_947168445.1 uncultured Clostridia bacterium | reverse complement strand
ACGGAACCGAGCTTACTCCCGGTAACTATGAGTTTGACGCAGACGGCAAGATTATTATGAAGAACGGTCCGCAGAGTGACGGTTACTTCTATCGCAACGGCATCAGACTGAGCGCCTATCAGCTGGTAAAGTATGAGGGAGATTACTACTTTATCAACGATTTCCACAAATACGCAACCGGCAGAACGCTTTATCTGGGCTCACAGTTTACCGACGGCACCGACCTCACTCCCGGTAACTATGAGTTTGACGCAGACGGCAAGATTATCATGAAGAACGGTCCGCAGAGTGACGGTTACTTCTATCGCAACGGCATCAGACAGAACGCCTATCAGCTGGTACAGTATGAGGGAGATTACTACTTCATCAATGACTACAACAAATACACGATAAGCAAGTCAGTTTATCTCAACGAAACTTTTGTCAAGCCCTTCGGCTTGCTCGCAGGCTATTATGAGTTTGACGAAAACGGTAAGCTTGTCATGAAGAACGGTCCTTATCCCGACGGTCACTTCTATCAGAACGGTACCAGATTAAACGCTTATCAGCTTGTCAAGTATGAAGGCGATTACTACTACATCGGCGTTGGAAACAAGTATGTCACCAACAGATGGCAGTATGTCGGTATGCCGGATTACGTCTTTAACGGAACCGACGTCAGACCGTGGCACCATTCCTTTGATGATCAGGGAAGAATGATAGGTTATTATGAGGGACTTCCGAACGGTCGTGACATTGGTGAGATTTATAATCTGAAAACCACCGACGGCAAGAGCATCAAGTCCGGTCTGCTGATTCGCGGCTGTGAGCTTGATAACGCGAATTACTACTATCCGACTGATATTATCGACAAGGGCATCGACAGACTCAAGAACGAGTTCCATGTTAAGTTCGATATGGACCTGCGCAGTGAAACCGTAGGCGGATTAGACGTATTTGATGAAAGCGTTACGCACAAGTATTATAATATGGCGATGTATGACGAGATCTTTACGGCTGATGGCAAGGAAAAGATCAAGGAAGTATTCACCGACCTTGCAAATCCCGATAATTATCCGATCTACATGCACTGCAGCCACGGTATTGACCGTACCGGTACGGTAGCCTTCCTGCTTGAGGCGGCTCTCGGCGTGCCCTATCAGATGTTGGTTTATGAGTACACACTCAGCGTAGGTTCTTACGGTAACAAGATTGTTGCTGTTTATAACAAGCTGAACAGCTCTTATACCGGCGCAGACTTCAAGGCTAAGACGGAAGCTTACCTGAAGGATTGCGGCATCACTCAGGAGCAGATTGATACGCTTCGCGAGATTTATCTCGAAAAATAAATAAACGGTAATTTCAAAATCTATTTTTGGAATGCTCCCCTGTTTCAGGGGAGTTGTCGTACAACATCAATACCTCCACGCGGTGTACGGCGGGCAACAATCGTTTGATTGGCTGAATTGATGACATTACTCCATGAAGGAATCTGTTAAGAAAACGTAAAAGGACAAAACCATATGCTTCCCTATTTTGCTTTGATCGGAATTCCGGCGCTTTTAATGCTGTTTCCGTATAACGACAATCATAAAGTTTTCAATAAAAGATTTCCGCTGTTAGTATTCTTTGTCCTTCTGATTCTTTTGCTGTCCTTGAGGTCGGTGCGCTGCGGTATAGATTTGGTGAATTACCGGAACAAGTTTATGCACTCAGGTTCAATTAATTTTGCTTCTATCATATCGACAAGAGAATACGGATTTGGACTGTTAATGTCGGTTTGCAAAAGGCTCACAAACAACTTTCAGTTTTTCCTTTTTGTCTGTGCACTGCTTTCAATCGTTCCCATTGCAGTCCTGTATTTAAGAAATACAAAACACAATCTATTGACAATAGCGCTGTTTGTAGGAATAGCGCCGTTTTCAATGTTTTTTTCCGGACTGAGACAATCAATTGCATTGGGACTGGCTGCAATCTGTTATTATTATTGTGAAAAAAGAAAGCTGATTCCTTTTTTGCTGTTGGTTTTTGCGGCATTTACGTTCCATCAATCAGCGGTAATTCTTTTGCTGATGTATCCGCTGATGCATTTGAGAATCACCAAAAAGTGGATTATTCCGATTGCGGCAGTTTTCATCGTTTGTTTTATTTACAGGTCGCAGATCTTCGGATTTATCATGAATCTTAATGTCAGATATGACGATCTCTACACGATAAACGAAACCGGCTCCTATACGTTCCTGATTTTGCTGCTGCTTATGACGGTTTATTCCTTCTTAATGCTGAAGGACAGCGAAATTGATTCGTTCGGTCTGAGAAATTTTTTGGTATTTACGCTTCTTATGCAATGCTTTGCTTCGGTTAACAGTGTTGCAATGCGGTTAAACTACTACTATTTGATTTTTATCCCGATTTTGATACCGAATGTAATTGATAACGCCAGAATAAGATATAGACAGATAGCAAAAATATCCCATTATGTATTTGTGGTTTTCTTTATATTTTGGTTTTTCAAAGAGGCATATACCGGAGCGGATATTCTGAGTGTGTTTCCGTATGTGCCGTTTTGGGGGTCGCAATTATGAAAATTGTGCAAATCAACGCCACCTGCGGTCAGGGCAGCACCGGCAACATTTGTCTGAGTATCAGCCGTCTGCTGACCGAAAAGGGCGTCGAAAACTATGTGATGTATACGGTGGGGGAGTGCGCGGAGCCGGCGGCGGTAAAGGTCGGCAATATGCAGGCTATCCGTTTGGCGGCGGCTCAAGCGCATTTGACCGGCAACTATGGATTTACTTCCAAGCGCATTACAAAACAGCTCTTGCGCCTGCTGCGAAGCATACAGCCCGACATTGTTCATCTGCATAATTTGCACAGCCATAATTGCCATTTGCAGATGTTACTGGACTATCTGCGCGAAAACCGTATCAAGGTTTTTTGGACATTTCACGACTGCTGGGCGTTTACCGGCTACTGTCCGCATTACACGCTCGCGGGCTGCGGCAAGTGGAAAACCGGTTGCCGGGACTGTCCGCAATACCGGCACTACAGTTTTTTTCTGGATCAAAGTGAAGCGTTGTATCAAAAAAAGAAAGCGCTGACGCATGGCTTGCGCCTGACGGTGATTACTCCGTCGCATTGGCTTGCAGGTCAGGTCCGTCAATCCTTTTTTCAAAATTTTCCCGTTAAGGTGATCCACAACGGCGTAGACCGTTCTGTCTTTTATCCGCGAAAAAGTGATTTTCGAAAAAAATATGAGCTGCAAGACGTTTTTGTGCTGCTGGGAGTCGCGTTTCACTGGAACAATCGAAAAGGCTTGGATGTTTTTATCGAGCTGTTCCGCCGTTTGGATTCTCGGCAATATAAAATTGTGCTTGTCGGCACTGATGACAACACGGACAAGCTGCTGCCGGACGGTATTCTTTCCATTCATCGCACAGAGAGTCAAGAGGAGTTGGCGGAGGTGTATTCGGCGGCGGATGTGTTTGTCAATCCCACGCGGGAAGAGGTATTGGGCTTGGTCAATCTGGAGGCAAACGCCTGCGGAACGCCGGTAGTTACCTTTGCTGCGGGCGGCAGTCCCGAATGTATCTGCGAAACCTCAGGGGTCGCGGTGCCGGTGGACGATATTGAGGCAATGGAGGCGCAAATCGTGCGCATTGTCACAGAAAAACCGTTTGCGGCGCAGATGTGTGTGAACAGAGCGGCTGCGTTTGATCAGGAAAAACAATACGAAGAATATTTGAACTTATATGCCGAGGCGTAAACAGAATGTTCGCCTTGGCAGACAATTGGAGTTTACGGTGAAAAAGGTTTTTTATCTCGGCTATTTCAGCGACATAGATAAAGAAAAAAACAGGCGCGGATTCCCGTCCGCAGATACAAAAATGCAGTATGTGATGGACGCCATGACAAAAGAGGGGTATGACGTTGAGGTGCTGTCCTTTTGCGGCAACGACAAACGTGATTGCGTTTGGAAGAAGGACGACGGCTATGAGTCTACCGCCGGAAATGTGCGCGTCCGTTTTTTTTCGAGCTACCGTTCGCGCTTCCGCATATTACGGATTTGGGGACGTCAGCTTGCGTGGATGGATGCCAAACGGTATATCCGGCAGCATGTGTGTCAGCCGGACTGTTCGGTGCTGATTTACCATTCCCCGGTGTTTTACAAGGTGACTAAGCTGCTGCGCAAACACGGAAAGTCCTTTATATACGAAGCGGAGGAAATCTATTCCGATGTTACCGGGAACCAAAAGGCGCGCAAAAAAGAGTTGGCGCAGTTAAAGCAGGCAGCGGGATATATGTTTTCCACGGCGATGCTCAGCCGCTTGGTCAACACACAGCATAAACCTGAAATTATCGTCAACGGTACCTATCAAACGGAACCCGACCGGCAGGTGCGTTTGTTTGACGGCGGAAGTGAAGCACCGCGCACAATCCATTGCGTTTACGCCGGTACGCTGGATGTCAACAAGGGAGGCGGGTTGTTTGCTGCCTCGGCTGCTGCTTGTCTTTCTGAAAGCTATCACATTCATATTTTGGGCTTCGGCTCGCCCGAAAAGGTAGCGGCGTTTCAAAAAAGCATAGCGCCGATTCAGCAGACCGCCAAGGCAAGGTTAACCTATGACGGCGTGCTTCAGGGAGAGGCGTATGTGCGGTTTTTGCAGAGCTGCGACATCGGCTTAAGTACGCAAAACCCCGACGCAGCGTTTAACGACACCTCGTTTCCCAGCAAAATACTGTCATATATGGCAAACGGACTGCGCGTAGTCAGCGTTCGGATTCCCGTAATAGAGCAATCGGCAATCGGCGGGTGGATGGATTATTATGACCGTCCCGAACCGCAGGCTATCGCCAATGCCATTGTCAGCGCGGCACGGCATGAGGCGTATGACAGCCGGAAGGTGCTGGAAAAGCTGGACGCGGCGTTTCGCCGGGATTTGCATAAGATTTTTCCCTAGGGGTGTGGCATGAGCAGAAAAATCGGAGTCATTCTGTCCTATGTGTTGATGTTGTTTGAGGTTATTTCAACCCTTTTGCTGACGCCGTTTATCATCAGAACACTCGGACAGGCAGAATTTGGCGTATATAAGCTATCCATCACCATCAATGCGTATTTGCTGCTGTTGGATTTGGGCGTCGGCAACGCAATTACCCGCTACGTTTCAAAATACAGGGTGGATGGTGACGAAGAAAAGCAGCGGCAGTTTTTGGGTGTGGCAACCGTGTTTTATCTTGCCATCGCGGTTATCGCGCTCGTTATCGGCTTTATTTTGATTCAAATATTTCCTGCGGTATTTGCCAAAGGGCTTTCACCGTCCGAAACGGCGCTCGGTCAAAAGCTGTTGGCTATCACCATGGTCAATTCAGCCGTAACGCTGGGAACCGTCCCCTTTGCCAATGTGCTGATTGCCTATGAGCGCTTTTCGGTTTCGCGGGGCAGCTCTATCATACAAATCATTCTCAGAATGGCGTTCACCTTTTTAGCGCTCAGCATGAATATGGGTTCGGTCGGCATTGTGACCGTCAACCTGATTGCCACTGTTTTGTGCCGTTTCTTTTTTGTTTTTTATGTGACGGGCAAGCTAAAGCTGATTCCGAAGTTCAAAGGGATTAAAGCCGGCTTTATCAAAGAGATTGTCGCCTATTCCTCGCTGATTTTGCTGCAAATGGTGGCGACGCAGCTCAATTCCTCGGTTGACCAGGTGCTGATTGGTTCGCTTGTTGCTTCGTCCGCTGTCATTTTGGCAGTGTATGGAGTTGGTACGCAGATTGTGCAGTATTTCCAATCCATCGGAACGGCGTTCACCGGCGTGATGATGCCGGGAATCGTGGGAATGGTGGAACGGAAGGCGTCGCCAAAGGAACTGCTGGATGAAATGGTGCGTATCGGCAGAATTATTTTTATGGTGCTGATGCTGATTTGGTCGGGTTTTTTGATAAACGGCAGACAGTTTGTCATACTGTGGGCAGGCGCAGATAATGAGGATGCGTACATCGTCGCCCTGATTTTGATGTCGGCATACACGCTGGTGCTGACCGAATCTATCGGAACGCAGGTGTTGTGGGCGTTAAACCAGCATAAGGAGCAATCCTTCCTGAAAATCGCCATTGTGCTTGTCAATATTGTGCTGACGGTGTTTTTGATAAAGTGGCAGCCGTTAATCGGCGCCACATTAGGTACCTTTATATCGCTGATGGCAGGCGATATTATCGTGATGAATTATATTTTTGTTAAGAAAATTAAAATTAATCTATTGTCTTATTATGCCGGTATTTTCAAGGGAATCGTGCCTTCGGCAGCGTTGGCGGTTTTGAGCGGCTGGCTGTTGTCGCTGGTGTATTCCGGCAGTGCAGCGGCAACAGGCGTCAATCTGTTGCTGATGGTGCTGGTTTATGCGGCGGCGATGTGGCTGTTCGGCATGAACGGCTATGAAAAGCAGCTGGTTGGTTCTCTGTTTCGCAAAATTATCCGGTTTAAAAAATAATTATTTCAATGAAGGTGACTGAAAAGATGAAAAAATGGTATGCGATTGTTGCAATTGCATTGATTGCGGTGCTGTTTTCGGCATGTGGCTCCCACAGCGAATCCGGCAGCTCGAAAGCCGCGGCAACAGTGGATTCCGCAGGAGAAAAATTTAACATTATAGCGACTCCTTATGCCGATTTGAGGGTAACGGAGGAATTCGAAGAAAACATTACACACGAAGAGACCGCAAAAGAGCCCTATACGCTCACATTCAGCTCAAAGAAAGATGATACCGAACTGTTCTCGTTGATTTTCAATGGAAAAGGAAAAACACTTTTCGGTACAATTGTGGGAGAGGACGCGAATACGGTTGTTTACACAACGCTTGCGGAGCTTGACGAGAACTCGGATAACTATGAGATAAACCGGGAGAATCAGTCTAAACTCAAGGATGTGCTCAATTGTCTGACAGCAGATTATGAGATTATACTTGATCAAGAGGTCGATCACGCGATTACCTCTAATTTTGAAATCAAAACACCTCTTGTAACGCTGAAGTACCCCAACAAGTGGAAGGATAAGGTGAAGGTTGAAGTCACTGAGGACAGCGTAAAGTTTTCCGACAACGGCACGCCGGTGTTTGATTTGGTGTTCAAGGAGACAAAGGGCTATTTGCTCGGCACATATAACGGCACCCCCGTTTATATGGTTGAGCACCCCGTTAAGAACGACGAACAAGCCGCTATGCAGCAGGACGTCAACGTCATACTGAAGTATTTGATGAAGGATCCCAATTTCAAAATGTAAAAAAAGCATAAGCAGGGTGTTTGTCAGGTATACCGGAGAACTCCTGTCAAGCAAAAGGGCACATTATCGACAGAGATGTCGATAATGTGCCCTTTACGGTTTCATCATATTGCGGAAAACAGACCGCGAAGATTATCTGATTTTTTAGGTATTAATGACAATTTCATCAATATCATTATAAGCAAGACAAAACCGCGCGTATGCCGTGCCGGTATAATCCGTACTGATGTAAGTCTGCGGAATCGTGAGAGATCCGCTCTTATAATCGCTTGACCACACAAATACCGCCGTGCTGTTTGACAATCCGCCTATTGGCTGCTTGCTTGAATCGTAAAGCATGACAAATCCGGTGTAACCGTTGGTGTTGTTGGCTTTGTCTGTTTCAAATGAAAAAGAAGTGCCGACACCCGCGGGAATAAACCCTGTGATCAGCTGTCCGTCGGCGTAATCGACCGGCTGCTTTGCGCTGTTGAATCTTCCCCGCAAAACCACATCCGCGTCATTTTTATCAAACAAATTCGACGGGGTCGGCTCGTCCTTGTATTCAAGGCTGAACACCCTGTCATAGCCTGCGCCGTAGTTGTCCACATAACACATTTCGCTGTCAAGGTCAATTGTCACCAGCGAAAACGACGTGTCGGTGCGGCTGTTCTCTGTTTTCGGATAGGTGGTGTCCTCGTTCCATGCCGCGTAGCTCGCGTTGTTTTTGTAGTGGTTGTTGTCGTAAAAATTCGCGTTCGGAATCGTAAAGCGGCGGATTTTATCGGACATATAGCCCACATTGTAGCAATGCGTGTGACCGTGACAGTTGCCGATAATCTTTGCGCTGTGGTTCGTAAAGGCGTAGCTGCCGTAGCTGCCGCCGTTTGTGTAGGGGAGCAGAATGTCGGCGGCAATGCCCGAAATCATATCCAGCGGCGCGTGCGACATCAGCAGGATTTTCCAGCCTGCCGCGTCGCTCTTTTCGTTTAAGGCAATCAGCGTTTCGCACAGCCAGTTCTTCTGCGCCTGAGATACGCTGAGCAGCGTGCCCTCTGTGGAGGTGCTCACCGTGTCGGAGGTGTTGAGATAAATCACGCGCAGCTTGGCGCGCTCAATATCATAATAGCCGTAGTTGCTCAGACCGTCGCCTGCACCCGCGTTGTACCGCCCAATCAGCTGATAGGCACCGCTGTTTTGCAAGCGGCTCACAGCGCCGCCGCTGCCGGTGGTCGCGCATTGGTCGTGATTGCCCACAACCCTGATGTTCGGCACGCCGCCGAAGCCGTCTCTCAGGAACAGATTCATTTCCTGCAAATCGGCTTTGAGCCAATCCGTTTGGTACTGCGCGGTGGTATGCACCACGCCCGCCCACGTCATATCGCCGAGCGAAGCGACAAAATCGAGCGGAATCCGCTCCGCGATATACTTCACCGCCTGACCGCAATGCTTGTTTGCAATGCGCGTGTAGCTGTGAGAAACTTCGGCGGCGTCGTTATGCGCGTCCGACACCGCGATAAAGCGCACCGTCCTGCCGAGTCCTGTGTGCGAAAACGCCTTTGCAAGCACGCTCTCGCTCTCGTCAATCACATACTGCGGCACCACGCCGCCGCTGACAAGCGCGTCTACCTCGGATTTGGTGTAGGTGGTTGATTTCTCCGCAAAATTCTGTGAGAGGTCAAACAAATTATGCCGCCCGCCGTCGCTGTCGATATAGTACAGAATATAGTGACCGTTGGGGTTGTAGGTTGCGTCTATCGTGTTATCGACAAGCAGGGTCGGAGCAATATACGGGTCGCCGGTAAACGCAAGGTCGAGAATTTCATACGCCTGTTCCTCGTCCACAAAGCCCTCAATGCGTTCCAGCTCGGCTTTCACCTTTTCCAGCAGCTCGGGAATGGTGCCGGTTGCCTCGCCGGGAATTTCCGCGTCGTCCAAAACGGAAGGATTCACGCGCACCCAAATGGGGTAGGGGAGCGTGAGCACTGTGCGGTTTGCTTCGTCCCTGACGGTTACTTCAACATTGATATCCATTTTTCCGCGGCATTGCAAATCGTCAACCGGCACCAAAATGTGTCCTTCTTCGCTGATTTCGCAGGTCAAACCGCTTTTCAGCAGCTGCTTGTTGCTGCGGACAACAATATCCGCGTGCGCCTCATGCGCCGCGCTTAGCGCAAAAGGCTGTTTGCCCTCAAACAGCGCAAGCTCCAGCACGCGGGAATGGATGTCGTTGACGTGAATGACCGACACCATATCTGTGGGAATTTTTCTGTTAATGTCATAATTGATTAAAATGTTCTGCAGATTCATTTTTCCTCCTAGCCTCCTAGTACATAAAAATAAAAGAGAGTATCGTGGTGGTGATACTCTCTATTATTAATTATAGAACAAATATTCGAATATGTCAAGCCTGCTAGGAGTTAAATTTGCCGTTGTTTTTCTTTTTAAACTTCTTTAAACTGCTGATTTCGCTTTTCATCAGCTTCCGGTGCTTTAGCAGTCCCTTCACCGGGCGGTATGCCACCAGCAGCGGATACAGCGCCTTGTGGCGGCTGACAAAGGGATGGTGCCGCTCCAGGCTTTCCTGCGAGGGAAAAATTCTGCTCAGCGCATAACGGCGTTTGGCAGCGGCGCTGTCGGTGTTTCCGAGCTTTTTTGCCAGCAGATTTTCCTTTGTGCCGTGGCTGTTGGACGAAACATAAAATTCCAGCTCGTTTTGCTCCGCTTCATTCAGCGGCTGCAGGGTGAACAGCTTTTCCGCAAAGCATTTGACGTCACGTTCAAAAGAAAGCAGCTCCAGCTCTTGCAGCTCGCGGTCAACATATGCTGCGTTCAGCTTTCCGCGCGTTTTTTGATGAAACACGAAAATATCCAGCAGCGAGCGCAGCCCGGTGCCGCAGGTTTGATAATGCTTATAGAGGTGGCAAATCAGGAAAATGTAAAAATCCTCGGCGGACAAATGATAGCCAACGGCATTTTCTCCGTCCTTTATCATTTTTTGACGAATACCGCTGTAGTAAGCATAAAACTGCGGAAAGGCGTGTTTTTCAAACAGCAGACGGTGCATTTCAAAATCCAAAAATACGCCCTTGCTATACACATCATGATGATTGCCGCCGAACAGCACGCACTTGTAGCCCGCGTTTTCCATCAGCTCCCGCACTTCGTCCGCCTTTTCAGGGTCAATCAGAATGTCGTTGTCGGACATTTCGCGGATTTCGGCGGGCTGATAATAGTCCTTGAGCACAATGCCCTTGAGCGGCATATACCAAATGCCGCGCTGTTCCAGTGCGCTTTGAATCTGCGACCACTCAATGCCGAAGGTCCACAGCCGGCGCATTGCCTTGTATTGCTCCTCGGCAAAATAATCGGGCAGCGGCAGCGCCTGTTCCAGTGCCAGCGCTGCCGCAATCGTCAAAGAATGACGCATTGCCAGCTCAAAGACCTCGCGCAGCTTCATTCCGGCACAGCGCTGCGGGTCGGGCGCCTGTTGCCTGACCGTGCAGCTTACCAGATAGATTAAATCGTTAGCGGTGTTCATCATATCGTTTCCTCAAATACATAAAGCGTCAGCGGAGCACTTCGGGATTGCCGTCAATCATTCCGCGGCGCAGCATGTTTATTTCGTCTATCGAAACGCCGATAGCAAGCGCATAGGCAACGGCTTTGTCGCGCAGATTATCACCCGGCATGCTGCTGAGAAAGGACATCAGCGATTGCCAGCTTTCGTCGTTTCGCGCGCGGTAATTGCCCGCTGAAAAGGACGTCAGCTCATAATCACAGTCAATGTCGCGCTGCGACATGCCGCAAATTGCTTCCGCCAGCGCGCAGAGCGTGCCGGTTCTGTCGGCGCCCGCCATGCAGTGAATATAACACGGCTTGTTGTCGCGCGCGTCACGCGCAATCCGTTTGAGCAGGGTTGCGTAGTAGTTCATTTGATAGGGATTCGTCAGATTTACGCCGACGGTGTAGGGCGCCACGGGCAGGCGGATATATTCCACCGAGTCCCCCAGTGCGGAGGATCGAATATCGTCCTCTGTGCCGACAATATGATCCGCACCGTCTACCTCGGTGTCAGCACGAAGGTCGATCTCGTCTTTGATGTTCAAAAAACCGGTAAAGAGCGCCTTTTGCGCGTCGTTGAGCGTGATGTTGTAATTGTCGCCGTTCAGTTCACAGCCGCGGTACATGAATCCGTAGCGTATGGTGCCGCCGTCGCATTTCCAGCCGCCGACGTCGCGGATATTAAAGGTGATGCCGCCTGCGTCAATCATTCGCAGCGTTCCGTTTGCCTGAATACTGCCTGTTTGCAGCCGCACGCCAAAGCGGTCTTTGACGGAATAGGTATAGGTTCCGGGGACAAGATTGACGATAATATTGTCGCTGAAGGCAGCTGCAATCCCGCCTTCGCTGTCATAAAGCACCGTTTCATATGCGTTTTGCGGCAGGGAGAGGGTGAGCCTTTGCGGTCTGTCCGAGCGAACGCCGGGAGCAAGCTCCGGCACCGCCGTTTTGTTGTAATCGTCCGGGGAATAATCGGCGCGAAGCAGATAGCGCGACACCGGGTCGTTCATCATGTTATAAGAAAAATCCTGATTGGCGAGCTCACAGACAGAGCGCATTTTGCCGTCGCTGTCTTGGCGGAAAAGCTCCTCCAAAGAAACCGCCTCGCGCCCAATCTGCGGGGAATCCGCGTCCAGCTCGGCGAGATAGCGCTGCAGAGCGGTCACGTCGCTCACGCTGACAAAGCCGTTTCCGTCGGCGTCGCAGAGCTTGAAAAAGGATTCGCGGGGAATGTTAAAGGGATAGGCGTGGCTGTATTCGGCAAGTGAAAGCTGCAGCAGCTCGCAATCGGCAATCGAAATCACACCGTCGCCGTTTGTGTCGCCGCAGCAAAGCTGCCGCACCGGAGCAGACTGTGCCGCTTGCGCTGTGAGCGGGTTAAAGCAGCCTGTCAGCAGAACCACAGAGAGCAGCCCCACGGTTATCCGGCGCAAAAATCGCATAAGCACACCCCTTTACATTGATAGTATCATTCTTATTTTATCACAAACGGACGCGGTTGACAAGGGAAACCGCGTGGTTTTGCGGCAAAATGAACGCCCTGCGGCACAATGACGCAGGGCGGAAAGTATTTCAATTATTTCGTGCCGTCACTCTCCCATATAGGTGCCGATGAACAGCGGCGTGTTGGTTTCCAGATTCACGAGCATATACACAAACGGACGGTCAAGGTAGATTTGCTTCGGCTTTTCCGAAGGCATCGCGCTGCCGGAAGCGGCGCTTGCGATTGTTGCCGCGCCTGCCTTGGTGCCTTGCTCGGCAACCGAAATATAGGTTTTGTGTATCACCTCGCTGAGATACAAATTCTCCCCGGTCGTCATCGTGCCGAGCCGCGATAAATCGGCGTCGTCCATATCAAACGCGCGTTTGATGCCCATGCTTTTCAGCGAATCCACCAGCGATGTGCCGAAGGTGGATTCAAACTTCGGAATTTTCGCGTCAATCCGCTCTTCGGCGGCATTTTTCAAAATTCCGGTCAGCTTTTCGCCGCTCAGACTGTCCAGATAATCCTTCACCTTTACGCCTTCATTCGGCAGCAGCGCCGCAAAGGCGTATTTGTTTCCGGAATACGGCTTCAAAAAGCCCTCGGCGTTGTCGTCGTGCAAATAACAGCGCGTGGCGTTCTCTGTGCTGCTCATCAAATCCATCAGCGCCGCGGTGCCGTCCTCGCGCGTGAAGCGCTCTTTTTGTATATCATATTCATCGTAGGGGTCAAGCCATTTCGCTTCAAACGCAACGGCGTTCACCAGATAGGCAACGTCGTTTTCTTCCACCTCGTCAAGAATGTTGTCAATCATGCCGTGCGTGTTTTCCTTTACCCAGCCGTTGACCTGCGCGGGCAGGCTGTCGGAAAACGGCACTGTCTGCACCTGCGCGTTATAATACTTCGCGTTGGTGTCGAGAAATTCCGGCTTGACCTGAAAGCCGCGGTCGCTGCTCAGCCACAGAGAGTTGGCGTTGTTAATGGTTGTGTATCCGTCGTCCTGACTGTCGCGCAGATACGCCATAAAGAGGTTCAGCTCCTGCATGCTCAAGCCAAAGGCGCTCTCAAATTCGGTCAGGGTTTCGCCGTCAGCGCCGTTTGCCGCCATGCCCAGCGCACTGAGCACAGACAGCGGCGATACCAGCGTGCTGCTTCCTTCCTCATTCAAATTGCGCCGCAAAAGCTCCAGCGAAAAGGCATTGTAGGGTGTTACCGCCTCCTCGGAAAATTCAGTGACAAGCTTCCGCTTCTGCGCTTCTGTAGCGGCTTCCGTCGCTTCGGGAGCAGCCGTTGTGTCAAAAGCGGCTGCAGCCGCAGTGGTTTCGTGCGTTCTATCAACAGGCTTCGCACTTTCGCCGCAGCCCGCCGCACAGGCGAGCAGACAAGCGCACAAAGCCCCCGCCGGCAGTCGTTTTTTCATGGGGTTCTCCTTTTGGAAATGTTGGTTTTTATCATTTATCCTAATCATACCTCTTCCTTTATTTAGTGTCAATATAAATTGCGCGGAAGAAATCAAAATCTTTTCAATAAAAACCAAAAATGCCTTTACTTTTACACTTTTATATGGTAAAATTTTAGAGTATGAAATCAGAATAGGAGTGAATTCCATGAATTCAAAGCTGAAAAACGCCACAACAGATTTTTTGTTTGACGCGATTCTTTCACTGGAAACCAAAGAGGAGTGCTACCGCTTTTTTGAGGATTTGTGCACCAGTTCGGAGCTCAAGGCGATGTCTCAGCGCTTGGTGGTTGCCAAAATGCTGACGGAAAAGAAGGTCTACACCGAAATCGTCAAGGAAACCGGCGCTTCCACCGCCACCATCAGCCGCGTAAAGCGCGCGCTGTTTGACAACGACACCTACGGCTACACGCTGGCGCTCGACAAAATGGCAGAGAAAAATGGATAGCTATTCTTCTTTTGCGGAATATTACGACGCGCTGATGGAGGACGCCCGCTATCCGGAGCGCTGTCAGTATCTTTTTGACGCGGCGGAAAAATTCGGTCACACCCTCGGCAAAACCCTCGACCTCGCCTGCGGCACCGGCAGTTTAACCTTGCTGCTTGCCGAGAGGGGAGTAGATGTGTTCGGCGCCGACGGCAGCGTGGACATGCTCAGCGAAGCCATGCGGAAAAGTTTGGATGCCGGGCAGCATATTCTGTTCGTCTGTCAGGAAATGCAGGCGCTGGAGCTGCCACAGCCGCTTGATACGTGCGTTTGCACCCTCGACAGCCTGAATCACTTGGTTGATAAAAACGACGTGCAGGCGGCATTTAACGGCGTTTCGCGCTATATGAATCCCGGCGGGCTGTTTCTCTTTGACATGAACACCGTTTACAAGCACAGGGAAGTGCTTGCCGACAATGTGTTTGTGCTCGAAAACGAGCGCGTGTTCTGCGTGTGGCAGAATTTCACGGAGGATAATCTCACCGAAATCTCGCTCGACTTTTTCGAAGAACAAAACGGCGCCTATTACCGCAGCAGTGAGGATTTTTCGGAACGCGCCTATGCCGACGGTGAAATCCGCGAAATGCTGCAAAGCGCAGGCTTTGAAACGCTCGGCTGCTACGGCGATTTAACCTTTGAGCCGCCACAGGCAGATGAACAAAGGGTAATTTACATTGCCCGCAAACTGAAATGAGGAAAGTAAAAGATATGGATAAAATCATACGCTGTATCACAAGCGACGGCGCGGTGATGGCTTCGGCAATCGACGCGTCGGATATCGTTTTCACCGCCAAAAAGGTGCACCATCTGTCACGCAGCGCCACCGCGGCGCTTGGCAGACTGCTTTGCGCTACATCTATGATGGGCGCCATGCTCAAACAAAAGGACGCGATTATCAATCTGCGCGTGCTCGGTGACGGCGAGCTGGGACCCGTTGTCGCGGTGTCCGACAGCAAGGGCAACGTGCGCGGCTATGTGGGCGACAGCGAGTGCCCGACAGAATATTACCCCAACGGCAAAATCAACGTCGGCAAGGCGGTCGGCAAAAACGGCA
>CAMVLW010000036.1 GCA_947168445.1 uncultured Clostridia bacterium | reverse complement strand
CTCACCGCGCTCACTGCTCCACCGCGGGCGTGACCGACCACATCAAGGACACCGCGGTCGGCTACCTGATGCAGAAGGAAATCAACTACCTCGGCAATGCGGTTGAAACTCCCGTTCGCCCCTTCGTTGCTATCCTCGGCGGCGCAAAGGTTGCTGACAAGCTGAATGTTATCTCCAACCTGCTTGAAAAGTGCGACACCCTGATTATCGGCGGCGGCATGGCTTACACCTTCTTAAAGGCACAGGGCAAGGAAGTCGGCAAGTCTTTGGTTGACGACACCAAGCTTGACTACTGCAAGGACATGATTGCCAAGGCAGAGGAGCTGGGCAAGCAGCTTCTGCTCCCCGTTGACACCACCATTGCGGCTGATTTCCCGAACCCCATTGACGGTCCGATTGACGTTGAGGTTGTTGACGTTGACGCGATTCCCGCTGACATGGAAGGTCTGGACATCGGCACCAAGACTCAGGAACTCTTTGCGGAGGCTGTAAAGAACGCAAAGACCGTTGTTTGGAACGGACCCATGGGCGTATTTGAGAACCCGACTCTCGCGGCAGGTACCATTGCGGTTGCAAAGGCACTGGCTGAGACCGACGCTACCACCATCATCGGCGGCGGCGACAGCGCAGCGGCTGTTATTCAGCTTGGCTTCGCTGACAAGATGAGCCACATCTCCACCGGCGGCGGCGCTTCTCTGGAATACCTCGAAGGCAAGACCCTTCCCGGCATCGCAGTTATCGCCGATAAGTAATGCCGCAAGGCAATTCATGGCGAAGCCAATTCACGGCGAAGCCAATTCATGCCGAAGGCAATTCATCCCGACACGACCTTTCATCTTCATCAAAGGTCGTCGGTACCACCGAACGACCGGCAGGAATGAATTGAAGCTCCGCTTCATGAATTGTTCCGAAGGAACATGAATTGTGCCGTCGGCACATGAATTGATTCATTTCATTCATCATTAATTTAAGGGCGCACAAACGTGTGCGCCCTTATTTCAAACAGATATTTTTCTTGAAAGGAATTTTAGTTATGGATAAAGCAAAGAGAAAAGCGATTATCGCGGGCAACTGGAAAATGAACAAAACTCCCAAGGAAGCAACTGCGCTGCTGAAGGCGATTGCTCCGTTGGTTGCGGACGCTGACTGCGAGGTTATCGCGTGCGTTCCCTATGTTGACCTTGCCGCTGCGATTGAAGCAACCGCAGGCACCAACATCAAAATCGGCGCAGAAAACTGCCACTGGGCAGAGAGCGGCGCTTTCACCGGCGAGATTTCCACCGGCATGCTCAAGGAAGTCGGCGTTGAGTACGTTGTTCTCGGTCACAGCGAGCGCAGACAGTACTTCGGCGAGACCGACGAAACCGTTAACAAGAGAACCAAGGCGGCGCTTGCCGCGGGCTTAAAGCCCATCGTTTGCGTCGGCGAACTGCTCTGGGAGCGCGAGTGCAACATCACCGAGGAAGTCATTGCCCGCCAGATTAAGCTGGATTTGTGGGACGTTACCGAGGAAGAACTGAAAAACGTCGTTATCGCCTATGAGCCTGTTTGGGCAATCGGCACCGGCAAAACCGCTACCTCCGACCAGGCGGAGGAGGTTTGCGCCTTTATCCGCGCTCAGCTTGCAAAGCTCTACAATCAGGACGCTGCGGACGCTGTTACCATTCAGTACGGCGGCTCCATGAACGACGGCAACGCCGACGAACTGCTCTCCAAGGTCAATGTTGACGGCGGTCTTATCGGCGGCGCTTCTCTCGTAGCAGAGAAATTTGCGGCTATCGTAAAAGCAGCCTCGAAGTAATTAGAGCAACTCTATCCAAAGAAAGGACTTTAACGAATGAAAAAGCCTTTGATTCTTATGATTCTCGACGGCTTCGGCGTGGGCAAAAAGGGCGAGGAAGCGGCTAACGCGATTCTTGCCGCCAACACCCCGAACATTGACAAGCTGTTTGCCGAGAACGCGCTGACCCAAATCGGCGCTTCGGGCATGGACGTCGGTTTGCCCGACGGTCAGATGGGCAACAGCGAGGTCGGTCACACCAATATCGGCGCGGGCAGAATTGTCTATCAGGAGCTCACCAGAATCACCAAAACCATCAACGACGACAAGCTCAAGGACAATGAGGAAATCGTCGCGGCAATGGACAACGCCCTCCAAAACAACAGCGACCTGCACCTGTTCGGTCTGCTCTCCCCCGGCGGCGTACACAGCCACAACACCCATCTTTACGGCATTTTGGAGCTCGCCAAGAAAAAGGGACTCAAAAACGTCTACATTCATGCGTTCCTCGACGGTCGTGACGTGCCTCCGTCCAGCGCGGCGGAATATGTTGCCGAAGCTGCTGCAAAGTGCGAGGAAATCGGCGTGGGCAAAATCGCTACCGTCATGGGCAGATATTACGCGATGGACAGAGATAACCGCTGGGAGCGCGTTGAAAAGGCATACGCGGCGCTGGTTTACGGCGAAGGCGTTCATGCGACCTGCCCCGTTCAGGCGGTCAAGGACAGCTACGCAAACGGCGTGACCGACGAATTTGTGCTCCCGATTGTCGTGGAAGGCGGCGCAACCGTCAAGGCGAACGACAGCGTGATTTTCTACAACTTCCGCCCCGACAGAGCGCGTGAAATCACCCGCACCTTTGTCGATCCCGATTTCAGCGGCTTTGAGCGCAAAAACGGCTTCTTCCCGCTCTACTATGTCTGCATGACCCAGTACGACGCGACGATGCCCAACGTGCACATTGCCTTTAAGCCCCAGACACTTGCAAACACCATGGGCGAGTACATTTCCGGTCTCGGCATGAAGCAGCTGCGCATTGCCGAAACCGAGAAATACGCGCATGTCACCTTCTTCTTCAACGGCGGCGTTGAAAAGGTTTACGACGGCGAGGACAGAATTCTCGTGAAATCTCCCTCTGTCGCAACCTACGATTTGCAGCCCGAAATGAGCGCTTACGAGGTCAAGGACAAGCTGGTTGACGCGATTCACAGCGGCGTTTACGACATGATTATTCTCAACTTTGCCAACTGCGACATGGTTGGTCACACCGGCGTATTTGACGCGGCGGTCAAGGCGGTTGAGGCGGTTGACGACTGCGTTGGACAGGTTGTCAACGCGATTCTCGAAATGGGCGGCGTAGCGCTGATTACCGCCGACCACGGCAACGCCGACAAGATGATTGACGAAAACGGCGAGCCCTTCACCGCGCACACCACCAATCCTGTTCCCTTCTGTGTTATCGGCTACGACTGCAAGCTGCGCGAAGGCGGCGTTTTGGCGGACATTGCGCCCACCATGCTCAAAATCATGGGACTTCCCCAGCCCGAGGAAATGACCGGAACAAGCATCATTATCTAATGCGGAATTCGGAATTCGGAATTCGGAATTGAATTTTTATCAAGCCTGTCGAGCTTTCGGCAGGCTTTTTCGTTATGTGCATTTTCTTGAGAACGCTCGAAAATAATGTGTTGCTTGAAAGCACCATTTACGGCAAGTTTAGGTCAAAATAATTCGCATAAAAAGAAAAAGACAAAAGGATGCACTTACAGAAATGCTTCTTTATGTCTTTTTATCTGATATAGATAATAGTGTTTTAAATCCCTACTTTAATCAACAATATTCTCAATATAAAAGCATGTGAGAACACTTGCTAATCTAAGCTTTCAACATTTATCTTAATATAGTTTTATAAATTCCTATCTTCGCCCAATATCAAATAATCAATAGAAACATGAAAATATTCTGACATCTTAACCAGCATTTCAAGATTTGGACATCTTTGCCCATTTTCATAATAAGAAAGTGCTTCCCGGCTGATATTCAAATCCATAGCAACCTTTAGTTGGCTATATCCTTTTTTCTTTCTAATGGTTTTTAATCCAAGCATTTTCATATAGTTTCTCCGAAACTTCGTCAACTCTATTGACTTTATTGTAACAATTTGTTACAATAAATATGTAACAGATTGTTACTCAATTCGTAGATTGACTTATTTTCTGAAAAATGCGAAACCAAGTCAAATTATCTTCTCAGCCACTAACAAAAAGAATCCAGCCAGAATTAATGCTACTGATATTATAACCGCAACACCTCTGACTAAATTTTAAATGGAATAAAGGAAAATAATATGAAAAAAAGTATCAAATATCATTCAATCATGATTTTTATTCTTATAGCCTTACTAACGATAACTGCATGCAGTAAGAAAAACGCAGATAGCGAGAGTGTTTTCATCTTTGAGCAAACAGAAAGTGAAAGCAGAAACAATGATGTTACTTCTGTCTTAAAGAAAAAACTCATCCAGAACAAATGGAGAGTTTTTCAACCTGATTATCAATTTGATAGTCTAAACAAAGATTCAGCTATTGAATTTTTACAAGATGGTACATTTTCGTACCATTATTATGTTGGCGAATATTTGGAAGAAGAAAATGGGACATGGAACATTGAAGGAACGAAACTGTCAATGAATACAAAAAAATATACAAACGGTGTTTTTCGTCATTCCGAGCTTGAAGAATATCGTTTGTGTGATTACTTAACAGATGAGATTTTTTCTCAATGTAACTATCCCCCAGCTTCCGATAACGATTATCCGGTATATAAATCTTTGCAAAATCATAATTTTGATTTCAAAATAGATGACAGTGGAGCGTGGAATGTTACCGAAAACTACCTCTATTTGCATCACACTATGATAAATGGATTGTTTATATCTGAAAAACATTTAGTTGAAATTGAAGACCCCGAAACCAATGTTTTAAAAAATAAGCTTACGGCACATCCTTGGTACCATAAAAGTACAAAAAGTTTAAATAGCAATGTAATGGTTAATACAGTAGTTCAATTCTTTAAAGATGGCTCTTCTTCCAAAGAATATATATCAAGTGACAATACTACAGACAGAATTGCAGGTTATTGGGAAATACATGGCAAGTATTTATATATTCATTGGGATCAAGCTATGAATAACTTAGATATACTTTCATATTCCGAATTTTTAAATGATAACATAATCGTAAAAGGAACAGAAGCTATAGAATCAATAAAAAAACAGTATAGTGGTAATTACTGGTATGTTTCAGATGAATACTTATATATGAATAATACGAATGAGATATTACATAAATAAAACAGAAACAAGAAAATTCCGAACATTAGCTTTCTTAGCCTGCTGAGCAATCGGCAGGCTTTTTTTCGCGTTATGACGGTATATGAAAGCCTTCTCCCGAGGAGAAGGCTTTCGCTGTACCTACGCAAACGGATTGTTTATGTGGAATAATTTAACGACCAAACATTTAATATAACACGCCGCTGCTTTACCGTGCTAAATTGCACAAAAATCACAAAAAACTTTGTGCAATATAATATGCTAACCGCTCAAAATAAGCAATTTGCACAAACTCAGCCGCTCTGAGTTGTTCAAAGAGCGGATTTTTTCATTTTTCCAAAAACGCATTGTTAATTGTATACAAATATGTTATACTTATTGAGTGATATTTTATGTATTTGTGGAATATGTCACAAACCTTAGAAGTTTGAAACTATTTGAAGGGAGTTTTTTCTTTGAAACAATATGACGCGAAAAAGATTTTAAACATCGCGCTGGCAGGTCACAGCGGCTGCGGCAAGACCTCTGTTGCAGAGTCGATTCTCTATCTCGCAAAGGCGAGCGACAGACTGGGCAAGATTGCCGACGGCAACACCACGCTTGACTTTGACAGCGAGGAAATCAAGCGCCAGGCGTCCATTATGACCGCCGTTGCGCCGATAGAGTGGAAGGGCACCAAAATCAACCTGATTGACACCCCCGGTCTGTTTGACTTTGCGGGCGGCGTTGCAGAAGGTATGCGCGCGGCTGACACGGCGCTGATTGTCGTTTCCGGCAAGGACGGCGTGAATGTCGGCACCGAAAAAGCGGTTGAAGCGGCTACTAAGGCGGGCTTGACAAAGGTATTCTTCGTCAACGGTCTGTGCGACGAGGACGCGCGTTTCTATCGCGTTTTTGAAAACCTCAAATCTACCTTCGGCCCCTCTGTGTGCCCGGTTGTGGTTCCCTATATTGTGGACGGTCAGGCAAATACCTACGTCAACCTCTTTGACTACAAGGCATATGAATACGGCAAGGACGGCAGCGTAAAGCCCACCGCGCTCCCCGACATGGGCGCGCGTTTGGAAGGCTTGCGCGAGGCGATTAAGGAAGCTGTTGCCGAAACCAGCGAGGAGCTGCTCGACAAGTTCCTCATGGGCGAGGAATTCACCCCGGAAGAAATCATCACCGGCGTTTCACAGGGCGTGAAGGACGGCTCCATCTGCCCCGTATTCTGCGGCGACGCGCACAACACCTTTGCAATCGACCAGTTCCTCAACAGCCTGACATGGCTTGCTCCCTCGGCGGCGGTCAAGGCGGAGGAAATCGGTGTTGACCTCGACGGCGAGCCTGTTGAGGTATCCGTCAACGTCAACGCGGCGACGGCGGCAATCGTATTCAAGACCGTTGCCGACCCGTTCATCGGCAGACTGAGTTATGTAAAGGTTGTTTCCGGCAAGATTTCTCCCGACGTTCCCGTTATCAACATGCGCACCGGCTCGCCTGAGAGAATCTCCAAGGTGCTCACCATGACCGGCAAAAAGCAGAGCGACACGGACTATATCGGCGCGGGCGACATCGGCGCGATTCCGAAGCTTGTTTCCACCAAGACCGGCGACACCCTCTGCTCACCGCTGAGAAAGGTGGTGCTCGACGGCATTGACTATCCTGTTTCCAGCTATTCGATGGCGATTTACCCCGCCAAGAAGGGCGACGAGGACAAGGTGGCGCAGGCAATCGCGAAGCTTGCCGACGAGGACCCCACCATCAAGTTTGTCAGCAACCACGAAACCCACGAAATGATTATCTCAGGCTTGGGTGAACAGCACCTTGACGTGGTGATTTCCCGCCTGAAATCCAAATATAACGTAGACGCAAAGCTGCAAAAGCCCAGAATCGCTTACCGCGAGACCATTCGAAAAAAGGTCAGCGCGCAGGGTCGCTACAAGAAGCAGTCCGGCGGTCACGGTCAGTTCGGTGACGTTTGGATTGAGTTTGAGCCGTATGATACCGACGACCTCGAATTTGCAGAGCGCGTTGTCGGCGGCGCTGTTCCCAAGAACTTCTTCCCCGCGGTTGAAAAGGGTCTGCGCGAAGCGATTAAGAAGGGTGTTTTGGCGGGCTATCCCACCGTCGGCATCAAGGCGACGCTGTATGACGGCTCCTATCACCCCGTTGACTCCTCGGAAATGTCCTTCAAAACCGCCGCTTCGCTGGCATACAAGAACGGTATTCCGAACGCTATGCCCACCCTGCTTGAGCCGATTGGCAGCCTGAAGGCGACTGTGCCCGACAACAACATGGGCGACGTCATGGGCGAGGTCAACAAGCGCCGCGGCAGAGTCATGGGCATGAATCCCGCAGGCAAAGGCATGCAGGTGGTTGAGGCTGAGGTTCCGATGGCTGAGATGGCAGATTTTGCCACCTTTATCCGTCAGATTACCCAGGGTCGCGGCTCCTTTGAGTTCTCCTTTGTCCGCTATGAGGATTGTCCCGCAAGCGTTGCGCAAAAGGTGATTGAAGCCGCAAAGGCAGAAGCAGAATAAGTTTTCAGCATATCAAAACAGCTCCCGGTTTTGGGAGCTGTTTTTTCGTTTCCGGAAATATTATCATTTTGACCCGCCGAACTGCGAATGATAGAGCGTGTGATAAAAGCCCTTTTTGGCGAGCAGTTCCTCATGATTGCCCTGCTCAATGATGTTGCCGTCGCGCATGACAAGAATCACGTCGCTCTCCTTAATCGTGGACAGGCGGTGAGCGACAACAAAGCTTGTTCTGCCCTTCATCATCTTGGCAAACGCCTTTTGCACGCGGATTTCGGTGAGGGTGTCGATAGAGGACGTCGCCTCGTCCAGAATCAAAATCTCAGGATTGCTCAGCATGGCGCGGGCAATGCACAAAAGCTGTTTTTGCCCTTGGCTGAGGTTGCCGCCGCCCTCGCTGATGACCGCGTCGTAGCCCTTTGGCATACGGCGGATAAAGCTGTGGGCGTAGGCTGCCTTTGCCGCCGCGACGATTTCTTCATCGGTGGCGTTTTCGTTGCCGTAGCGCAGGTTTTCGCGAATGGTGCCGTGGAACAGCCAGCTGTCCTGTAACACCATGCCGAACCGTGCGCGCAAATCGTCACGCCGCAGGTCGCGAATGTCTGTGCCGTCCACCGAAATGCTGCCGCCGTTCACGTCATAGAACCGCATGAGCAGATTAATCAGCGTGGTTTTGCCGCAGCCGGTGGGACCGACAATCGCCACATGCGTTCCGCTTTTCACATTCAGCGAGAAGTGCTGAATCAGCGGCTTATCGGGCGTGTAGGAAAAGCTTACGTCGTCAAAGCGCACCTCTCCCCTGTGCGCGGGAGAATTGCCGCTTGCTTCGGGTGTCTCGTCCGGGGCTTCGAGTACCTCAAACACACGCGCGGCGGCGGCGATTCCCGTTTGCAGCTGCGTTAAAACGCCTGTGACCTCATTGAACGGCTTGGTGTACTGGTTGGCGTAGGTCAAAAAGCACGACAAGCCGCCCACCGTCAGCCCGCCGGAGAGCACCGTCAGCGCGCCGATAATGCCCACGGCGGCGTACACAATCGCGTTGACAAGCCGCGTGGTGGGATTGGCGAGCGCGCCGGCATACTGCGCCTTGAAGCCGACGGTGTAGAGCTCGGTGTTGAATTTGTCAAAATCCTCGAAGGATTGATTTTCATAGGAAAACGCCTTGACAACGCGCTGGCTGCCGACGTATTCCTCCACAAAGGAGGAAATCTCGCCCTGCAAAAGCTGCTGCTCGCGGAAACGCTTGGCGCTGAGCTTGCCGATAAAGCCCGCGACAAACAGCGACAGCGGCGTGAGCACAAACACCGCCAAGCCGATGCGCCAGTCAATCATCAGCATGAAAATCAGCGTGCCGACAATGGTGACAACGCCCGAAAACAGCTGCAAAATCAACTGGGTCAAGCCGTCGCCCACCGCGTCAACGTCGTTAATCACGCGGCTGATGAGGTCGCCGTGGGCGTGGGTGTCGATATAAGAAAGCGGCACCGAATTGAACTTGCGGAACACCGCCCGGCGCAAATCGCGCACGGTGCGGAAGCTGACGAGGTTCACAAAATAATTCATCAGCCATTGGCAGACCGTCACGCCCGCCACCGCCACGGCGATATAGAGCAAAATCCGCGCGACGTCGGCAAATTCCACATTGCCTTTGCCGATGATGTGGTCAATCGCCTGACCGACCAGCACGGGAATATAGAGCGTCAGCGACACGCTGACAAGCGCGAACAGCACCGCAAAGCCGAGCAGCACGCGGTAAGGGCGCAGGGTATTTAAGACTTTTTTGACCGGAGATTGCTGTTTCATTGTGCCGCCTCCGTTTCTGTTTGCTGCGACAGACAGATGTCGCGGTAGATTTCGCAGCCCGCAAAGAGTTGTTCATGTGTGCCCTGCCCTGCCAGCCTGCCGTCGTTCATCACCAAAATCAAATCGGCGCTTTTGACCGTCGCGCTGCGCTGGGTAATCATGATGACCGTCATGCCGTGCGTGTTCTCCCGCAGCGCTTTACGCAGCGCCGCGTCGGTAGCAAGGTCGAGCGCGGAAAAACTGTCGTCCAAAATCAGGATTTGCGGGTGTTTTACCAAGGCGCGCGCAATGCAGAGCCGCTGGCGCTGACCGCCGCTGAAATTCTTGCCGCCCTGCTCCACGCGGCTGTCGAGCCCCTGCGGAAGCTTTTCCACAAATTCATATGCCTGCGCGATTTTCAGCGCGGTTATCATTTCTTCCTCAGTGGCGTTCTTGTCCTGCCAACGCAGATTATCGCGAATGGTTCCGCTGAACAGCACGCTCTGCTGCGGCACAATGCCCATTTGCGGGCGAAGCTGAGAAAAGGGATAGTCGCGCACGTCCCTTCCGTCCACGCGGACAGCGCCCTTTGTCACGTCATAAAAGCGCGGAATCAGCCGTGCGAGCGTGCTCTTGCCGCTGCCGGTACCGCCGATGATACCGACGGTCTGCCCGCGCCGCACAGAAAAGCTGATGTCGCTCAGCTCCTCGTCGCCGTCGTCGGAATAAGTAAAGCTCACGTTGTCAAATTCAATCTGCGGAGCGGTTTTGTCAATTTCAATGGGATTTTTCGTTGTTTCCTTCACGCCCGGCTCGGTTTCGAACACCTCGTTAATGCGCTTGGCGCTCGCGGAGGCGCGGGTCATGAGGGTCACAAGGTTCGCGACAACAATCATGGCAAGCAAAATCTGCGTCATATAGCTGACAAGCGCCACAATGTCGCCCGTGTGCATGCCGCCGAGACTGACGTCAATCGCGCCGAACCAGACAATGGCGATAATCGCAATATCGGTGACGGCGTAGGTCACGGGACTGAGCAGCGCGGAAAGACGGCTGACGCGGATAGAGGTTTTCGCCAAATCCTCGGTGGCTTCGTCTACGCGGGCACACTCGGTTTTTTGCTTGGAAAAGGCGCGGATCACGCGGTTGCCGGAGAGATTTTCGCGCGCGATCCGCGCGATTCTGTCCAGCTTTTTCTGCATGGCGGAAAAAATCGGCACGCTGCGCGTCATGACAAGATAGAGCGTGAGCGCAATCAGCACCGCCGCCGCAAAGAAAATCAGCGAGAGCTTCAGGTTGATCGTCATTGCCATGACGAGCGAACCGCCGATGATAAACGGCGCGCGCGTGAGCAGGCGAATCATCATGGCGATTGCCTGCTGAACGGCGTTGGTGTCGTTGGTAATGCGCGTAATCAGCGAGGGCGTGCCGAGCCTGTCCAACTCCGCGTGCGAGAGCGTATTGATATGCGCAAACAAGGCGCGGCGGATTTTCGTGCCCGCGCCCTGAGAGGCTTTTGACGCGAAATACTGCGTAAACATGGCGCTCGACCAGCCCAGTACCGCCAGCAAAACCAACAGCCCGCCCATGCGCCAAACATAGCCCGCGTCGCCGTTTTTGATTCCGACGTCAATAATATTCGCCATCACCAGCGGCACAAACAACTCAAGAATCGCTTCAAATAGCTTGCACAGCGGTCCGATGATACATTCCTTTTTATAATCCGTTAAAAATCGCCGCAGCTTAAACAAAAGAACACCTGCTTACAAAAAATACTAATACTATTGTAACCGATTTCAAAGAATACATCAAGCAGCAAACAAAAAAAATCCGGGCAGAAAGACAAACCTTTCCGCCCGGAAAATTCCGCATTCCGCATTCCGAATTCCGAATTAAGACAGCACCGCTCCCTGTGCGCCGGAGGAAACCAGCTTTGCGTAGCGCGCGAGGTAGCCGGTGGTGATTTTCGGCTCTCTGGGCTGCCATGCGGCTCTGCGCTTGGCGAGCTCCTCGTCGCTGACGTTGAGGGTGATGGTGTTTTCGGGAATGTTGATTTCAATCATGTCGCCGTCCTCAACCAGCGCAATCGGACCGCCGACAGCCGCTTCGGGGCTGACGTGACCGATGCAGGCGCCGCGGGTTGCGCCGGAAAAGCGTCCGTCGGTAATCAGCGCAACGGAACTGCCCAGACCGCGACCCATAATGGCGGAGGTGGGGTTCAGCATTTCACGCATACCGGGACCGCCCTTGGGTCCTTCGTAGCGAATGACAACAACGTCGCCCTCGACGATAAAGCCGTTGTTGATGGCTTCCATCGCGTCCTCCTCGCAGTCAAAGCACTTGGCGGGACCGACGTGCTTGAGCATTTCGGGAACAACCGCGGAGCGCTTGACAACACCGCTGTCGGGCGCAAGGTTGCCGCGCAGCACGGCAATGCCGCCGGTGGGACTAAAGGGTTTTTCAACCGGGCGGATGATTTCGGGGTTCTTGTTGGTAACGCCCGCGATATTCTCGGCAATGGTCTTGCCGGTGCAGGTCATCAGGTCGGTTTTGAGCAGACCGAGTTTGTTGATTTCGTTCATGACCGCGTAGATACCGCCCGCTTCGTTGAGATCCTCCATGTAGGTTCTGCCGGCGGGCGCAAGGTGGCAGAGGTTGGGCGTTTTGGCGGAAATCTCGTTGGCAATGTCAAGGTTGAGGTCAATGCCGCACTCATGCGCGATCGCGGGCAGGTGGAGCATGGAGTTGGTGGAGCAGCCGAGCGCCATATCCATTGTGAGCGCGTTGCGGAAGGCGTCCTCGGTCATGATGTCGCGCGGCTTGATGTCCTTTTCAAGCAGCTCCATAATCTTCATGCCGGCACGCTTGGCAAGCTGGATTCTCTCGGAATACACCGCCGGAATGGTGCCGTTGCCGCGCAGACCCATGCCGAGCACCTCGGTCAGACAGTTCATGGAGTTGGCGGTATACATGCCGGAGCAGGAGCCGCAGCTGGGGCACGCCTTGTTTTCATATTCGTTGAGCTCGTCGAGCGTGATTTTGCCGGAATTGTAAGAGCCGACCGCCTCGAACATGCTGGAGAGACTGGTTTTGTTGCCCGCGAAACGCCCCGCGAGCATGGGACCGCCGCTGACAAAGATGGTCGGGATATTCAAACGCGCCGCCGCCATCAGCAGACCGGGCACGTTTTTGTCGCAGTTCGGAACCATAACAAGCGCGTCAAACGCATGCGCAATCGCCATTGCCTCGGTGGAATCAGCAATCAAATCGCGGGTGACAAGCGAATACTTCATGCCCTTGTGACCCATGGCGATACCGTCGCAAACGGCAATCGCGGGGAATACAATCGGGTTGCCGCCCGCCATTGCCACGCCTGTTTTGACGGCGTTGACAATTTTGTCGATATTCATGTGACCGGGGACAATTTCGTTATAGGAGCTGACAATACCGATTAAGGGCTTTGTCATTTCCTCATCGGTCATGCCGAGCGCATGCATGAGCGAGCGCTGCGGCGCGCAGGTAATCGGGGTTCTTACTGAATCACTAATCATAAAAGGGTCTTCCTTTCCATTTCCAATTTATTGACGCCTTGCCGGGACTTTTTTGGCAACATGACGGAACCATATTCAAGCAAGACGTGCACCGTAAATTTCGCGGTGCTGTCTTAAAGCTATTGTAGCACTATTTGCGGAATATTTCAACTGTTTTCATAAAAAGAGAGCGCCGGACAGCGCTCTCTCCTGTTATTTTTCTTTCATGTAAAATACATTGAGGAATTGCTCGTAGAATTCCGTTTCCTTCACATAGTTTTCCGCGGCGCCGCCGTTGGCGACAACATCGACGGGAACAGAAAGGAAGTTCATCTGCATGCTGCGGTTCACCACAAATTCGGTGGCGAGATAGGTAATGCGGTCGGTGTTGATGTTGGTGCAAACATAGTCCTGCGCCACGTTGAACAAATCGACCGGCACCGACAAATCGTTTTTGGTCGCCTTGATGACCTTCTGCAAAAACGCCTGCATATAGAGCTTTTGGCGCTCGTTGCGCAAAAGGTTGGCGTCGGCGCGTTCCATTGAACGGCGGTCTACAAAATGCCGTGCCGCCAAGCCTTCAAGGTGGTACTTTTCGCCCTTTACAAACTCGCCCACGGTTTCGGGAGAGGTGACGTCAACGCCGCCGACGCTGTCGTTAATCGCCTCAATGCCGTCCATGTTCAGCGAAATGTAGGTGCTGAGCGGCAGGTTGTAAAACAGGCGCGACACCGCTTCTCTTGCGTTGGTGCAGCTGGAATGCGCGCCGTCTCCGTAGGCATATGCCAGCGCAATCTGCATTTTTTCCTGACCGACATAGCCGCCGCCCGGCGAATAGACGCTGACGTCGGTGATGATGTCACGCGGCACGTTGATGAACGAAATCTTTTGGTTCACCTTGTCAATCGCAGCGACGATAATCATATCCGCCTGATGGTTGTCACCGATTTTTTTGCTTTCCTCGCTGCTGTTCTTGTTGTCAACACCGAGGAACAGCATGGTGATAATATCCTTGTTGAGGTTATAGCGGGAACCGTTGTAATACACATAGTCGCCTTTTCTGCCGACGGTAACGTTGGCAGGCGCTTTGATGTCATAGTTTTCGGCAATGGTTTCATTTTTGCCGTTGCGGTACATGGAAAAGAGCGTTGCACCGACGACAATCACCGCTGTGACCAGCAAAACGCCGGCAATCAGCAAAATCCGCAAAATCATCTTTTTGCGCTTTTTGCGTTTTTCACTGCTGCGGTGCTTTTTCCTGCGTTTTTTCCCGCTGTGGTGATGGTGATGATGGTGATGATGGTGATGGTGATGTTCCTTTTCGTCGTCAGCGGCTTTTTCACCTGTCTGCTCCGCTGACTCTTCCTTCCGGCGCTCCAGTTCCTGCACCAGTTTATCTTCTTGCTGCTCCATACACACCCCCGGTAATTTGAAAAATCGAAAGACAAAAATGCAGAGGGACAGACTAGCTATCCCTCTGCGGGTTAATCATGTTGGTGATTATTTCGCGCGGCGCTTTGCAGTGAAAACAACCGCGGCAAGCGCTACAACAGCCAGCGTTACAACCACATAGGGAACCGCTGTGTCGGTGCCGGTCTTGGGCGACTTGGAGCTGTCGTCGGTCTGCTTGGGCTGGTCGGGAGCCTTTGTTGCGGGCTCGCCTGCCTTGACAAACACAGGATGAACCTTGATGTCACCTGCAATGACAAGCTCAAGGTCGGCGTCGCTGAGGGAGCCGGACGGAACATAGTCGCCGTCGATTGTCCAGCTGCTGAACTCATAGCCCTCGTTGGGAACGCCGTGAATCACAACGGTCTGCTTGCCGTCCTCGCCGACGGAGGTTTCAAAATCATAGACAACCTTGCCGCCTTCCGCGTCTTCGTCAATGTAAATGACATAATTTGCGGTTGTCGCTTTAGGGCTTGTTACGCTCTCGGCAAATGCAGGCATAACGGAAAGCGCGATTAAAAGCACTGCAACCGCAATGGAAATGACCTTTTTCATAAAACAATCCTCCTTGTTTTGCATAACAAAAACTTTTACATGATTATTCTATCACAAACCAAAAGAAAAGTAAACCCTACACTTGCACAAAATATAGAATTTAATCTTGTCTATTGTGCTCAATGAAACAAAGCACTTTTTGCAAAAAAGCTCTGCAAAAAGTGCTGTTCCGAACGATATAATTGCAAAAGGCGTCAGTGCTTCACCTCAGCCGCAGCAGACTGTGTGGTGGCGGAAGCCGTGGTGTTCGCTACGGTAAGGCTGACCGCTGCCATGCTAATCAAAAGCAGCGCCGCAATAAAAATACTGATAACCTTGATTTTCAATGTCCTGCATCTCCTGTACGGTTCATTTTTTCTAAAATAGCATAATAAATGTGAGAAATCAAGAGAAATGATAAAACTGTAAACATTTTGATGTTGTTTTGCCACATAATTTTCCAAACGCAGAGAAAAACCGTACAAGTTGCTATAGCAGAGTTGAGAGTTGAGCCTCCATTTTCAATTTTCAATTATCAACTGACCTTTGACGCGCCGTTTCGCCGCGCCAAGAAACCCGCCGCGCTGTCCAAAGGCGCACCGGATGCAACGTCACGTTGCTATTCTTCGAAGAGGGGGGTGGAGAAGTAGCGTTCGGCGGTGTCGGGGAGAACGGTGACAACGGTTTTGCCCTTGCCGAGCTTTTTGGCAAGCTTGAGCGCCGCGGCAACATTGGTTCCGGCGGAAATGCCGCACATCAAGCCCTCCTCACGCGCAAGGCGCTTGGCGGTGTTGAGCGCTTCCTCGTCGGTGACAACATAGATTTCGTCGTAAATGCTTGTGTTGAGAATATCGGGAATAATGCCGTCGCCGATGCCCATTTGCAGGTGGGTGCCGATAGTGCCGCCCGCCAAAATCGCGGCGTTTTCGGGCTCAACCGCCCAGATTTCAATGT
>CAMVLW010000035.1 GCA_947168445.1 uncultured Clostridia bacterium | reverse complement strand
TTTTTTAATATGCTTTGGTTTTTCTTTATTCGTTTATTTAACCGAATAACTGCCGAGAAAACGGAAGGTGTAATTGCTGTCTTGGATTAGCTTCTGATAATTCTCATAACTGCAATCGCTGCATTCTATCAGATAGTGATAATTTCCGAGTTCTGTTTTCTCAGGTCTGTCGTGCAGGGCGACAAGCGTGATTCCGAGCTTATCCATTTCAGCCGTCAGCTTCGGCAAATCCTTTGCGGAGCCGCTTGCGATAAATGCAAGGCGGTCTGACGCCGCCGTTGCGGGCGCATCCTTTGAAAGCACATAAAAACGGGTTTTGTTTTTATCGTTATTCTGAATCCCCGCGGCGAGAATTTCCAAGCCGTAAACATCCGCACAGCCTGCCGACGCTATCGCCGCGCAGGATTTATCCTTCCTGTCTGCAACCGTTTTTGCGCCTTCGGCTGTGGAGGACGCTTCGACTACTTCAGCATTGGGAAGATTTTTTGCAAGCCACTCTTTTCCCTGAGCGATGCCTTGCTTGTGCGAATACACGGTTTTGATATTCTCAAGTGCCGTTCCCGGAAGCACGAGCAGGTTTTGGCTGATGGGCAGCTCGACCTCGCCGACTACGGATACATTCTCGCTGGCTATCAGCGTATCCACATAATCAATCACGGCGCCGCCGATTGTGTTTTCCTGCGGGATAACAGCATAATTGCTCTTGCCCTCCGTCAGCGCCTGCACAGCTTTCGGAACGGTTTCATAGGGTAGATAACCGCCTTTGCCGTCAAAGAATTTCTCGCACGCCTCCTGCGTATAAGTGCCTTCGGGTCCGAGATAACTTACCGTTGCCGCGTCATAGTCAATATGTACGGGCGTGCCTTCCGCCGCTTTCTGATTGGAACATCCTATCAGCAAAACACACAGCATAAACATCAGCAGAACGGAAATTGTCTTTTTCATAAGCTCACCGCCTTTAAGTGATAGCAGTATGATACTGCATTTTCAGCATATTACCAAATATTATAGATTAATGCTGATATTACTATAACATATCAAATCCGGCAAAACAATATGTATTCAGCAACTTTTTTGGCGTAAAAGGTCAGTATGCAGATTTTATGATTGATTCTTATCCGATGTAACAGAAGAAACCAAACAAGACGAAAGGCGGACAGCCTGAACTGTCCGCCTGAGCATAGAGCACCGCCTTAAACCGAAGGGTACCCAATATTTTAGAAAAGTGTTTTTCTAAAGGTCATTCCCAAGATTTTTACATGCGCAATCGGATGGTCGGGAATGTTCTTCGTGAGGAAACAGGACGTGTAGCCCAGAATCAGCCAGAAGAACAGAACCGTGAACATCAGATTGAACAGCAGCGTGACCTCGATAAAGGAATAAATGACGTATCCGCACAAAAACGAATACATGCACGGAAAGACACTGTGTTGTAATTTTTCGTCGCGCAGCACATGCCGCGTGGTGCTGGCAAAGAAGCGTATGCCGAAAATGCAGAACAAAATGAAGCCGACAGCACCTGAGCAAACCAAAATGGTCAGATAACCGTTGTGGAAATCTGTCAAAACAGGCGCTAAATCGCCGTAATGGTCGGAAAATTTGACGCCGTTTTCAAACATGCGGTTTCCGTATTCATAAATATTTCCCTTGCCGATTCCGAGAACCGGGTGGCTTAAAAACATTTCGCCGCCCTGCTGCCAAAGAATAAAGCGACCCGAATCGACATTTTTGTTTTCATGTTCAAAGGTAACGCCGGGTTCTTCGGGTTGATCCGGGTCGGTCACATCAGTTGTAATGCTCTGCTTGGTTTTAATCAGCTGGGCAAAACCAAGCTGACAAACCGTGCGCAGCAAAAACATGGAAGAAACGATTACCAAGCCCGCCAGAATACACGCACCCGAACGAACCAAAATTTGCTTGACATTAAACTTGCTTTCGGTGCCGAACATCATATAAACGACAAAGAAAAACGCATATCCGATAATCAGCACCAGAGCGCCGTTGGAGTCGCACAACAGCAGTGAAATACTGTTGACCGCCAGACAGCAGGCAAGCCAAATGCGGCTGATACGGCGGCAGCCCGAGAGCTCAATGAAGTCCTTTTTTGTCAGCATGTGACAGCAGAACACCGAGGCAACTGTAATAAAGCCAAGCTGGTTGGGGTTCATGAAAAGACCCGTAAAACGGTTTTCGTAGATAATAAAGCGGATATTCAGCACTTCAAAGTCAACGCCGAGCACCAAAAGCGCCAAGCCGATTCCGCCGAGAATAGTGGAGGCATAAACGATAATGCGCGCGATATTATAAAGCTCGCGGCGGAAATTCAGCCCCTTTTCCGTGTGGACGGAATAAAAAATAAAGAAGCAGATGGCAAGGTGCAGGATAAACACAAAGTTAATCAGGGCGTTGTCCAGCATGTGAATCAGCATAGTGACAACGGAAGAAAGCAAAAACGCAATCAGCCAAAAACCATAGCGGGTTTTCAGTGAGGTGCGTTTGGTGATTTCATAATAGACTACCAAAAACGTGCCCCAAACCACCATCAGCGCCAGCGCAACATAAGCAGCAAAATGAATAAAGGAAATGTTGCAGGCAAAAAGACACAGAATATAGCACTGCCGGAACAGTGACCTGCTCAGCAATGCTTTTTTTAATTTTATCATATCAATCTCCATTCAAACAGCGAATCCTCTGCCCGCTTGTTTATATTCTATTATACTTGAATTCGATTTTATGTCAACATAAAAGAAAAACTGTAATGGATATGACAGAATTGTTATCAAAACAAAAAGCAGTGCAAGGCTGCCTTTTGAATGTATCGGTATTGTTGTTTTCTGCTGTTATGCCCACGGATTTTCGCTTTCGGGCTGACGGATGCCGACAAGAATAAACTGTTCCCACAAATACCACTTGCCGTCCTTTGCAAGCCGCATGGTGATTTCTCTCGGATTGTCGGCGCCGCCGGAGAATACAAACAGCTTAGCGTAGTTTTCGTTTGCGTAGGAATACGGATTCTCCGCTACCTTAATCGCGTAGGGCTGCGAAGGCTGATAGTCGTTTTGCGGTGTGGCGCCCTTAAAATAGGAGCGCGGCACATAGTCGGCGTCACGGAATCTGTCCTTGATAAAGGACTTATCATAGGGACTGAGCGGACGCGGACCGCGCAGATATTCAAGCATGGAAAAGCAGAGCTCGCTGTCCTGCGGATAAAAGCAAAGCGCGAGAACCGTCATAGCGGCGGTGTCAAACGGATTGGAAAGCGACGCCTGCGGCAGCGCCTTGAACTGCTCCAGTGTTTCAGGCAGTTCGGGAATGGCGATTTCCATTGTTTTGCTGCCGCCCGCAGCGTTGTTCAGCGCCTGATTGGCAGTGTTTTTCATTTTGTTAATGCTGTCAAAAAGTCCCATAATAGCCTCCTTGAAAATTTGTTATCGTTTCAAATTCATTTTATCATATCTTGCTCTGACAATCAATCATATTTAGGATATTTCCCCGGAAATAATCTCGCGGATTTCTTCTTCCGCTTCCCTGACCTCTTCCCAGAAGGCACGCGAGGAAACGCGCAGCGCTCCGTTGCCGAGAATAATCAGCTGTTCCAAGCCGTCGGAGGTCACTACGCGGACGCGGTGGTTTTTGGCAAGCTTGTAGGACGCTTTTTCGATATACATATCCGCTGTTTCCGCTTCTTTGGTGTAAACGACGGTGATGTCGTTGACCTTTTCAATTTCGCGGCGGTTGCCTTTTACTTTATATGCGTCAAAAACGACGATTAAATGACATTTTTTGTAGCCCTGATAGTTGCAGAGAATGTTAATCAGCGCTTCACGTGAGCCGTCAAGGGTTAAATCCTTTAGCTTTTCGTTGGCGAAAATCACGTTGTAGCCGTCCACCAAAAGATATTCCTCGCCCTCAAACTGCGGAGCGGGCTTGCGCCTGCGGGCGTCGGTTGACGGCGCTTTATAGACTTTTTTGGCGGCAGCCGCTTTTCGCTGACGGACAGGACCGTAGGTTTGCTCAAAGATGGACATCAGTTCCTTGTCCAGCGCAAACAAATCCTCCTGTGAACGGCGGCGGGCAAAATACGCTTTTCCGTCGGTCTGCGGTTCTTCCCGCACACTGAGTACGCTTGCAAGGTGCATGTGACTTTTGACTTCATCCCATTTGACGTTGTAGCCCGCGCCGTGAGAGCAAAAAACGGAATCGCAGGTGTTGAGCACGTCCGCGTCGGGATTATAGCCCGACTGCGCAATAACCTCCTGCGCGTTGTGACACGGCTCGTAGCCCTTGAGTGTGCAGAACAATTTGCCTTTTCCGTGGGTGTATTGCGTCAACTCGCCGGCATAGTCGCGCATTTCGGAAACAGGTGCGGTGCCGGTCAGCGTGCAGGTCTCCCCTGTTTGCTCTGGAGGATTAAAAAAGCCGCTCATGCGCTGAATATCCGACATTGCCCGTCCGATGTTTTCGGCGGGCAGTTCAATGGTATAGCTGTAAACAGGCTCTAACAGTACGCTTTTTGCACAGCGGAGTCCCTGACGGACAGCGCGGTAGGTTGCCTGACGAAAATCGCCGCCCTCGGTATGCTTGGGGTGCGCCTTGCCCGCCGCAAGCGTGATTTCCATATCGGTAATCGGAGAGCCTGTGAGCACGCCAACATGCGTTTTTTCATATAAATGCGTCAAAATCAACCGTTGCCAGTTTTTGTCGAGCAAGTCCTCCTTGCAGCAGGAGTTGAACACTAATCCGCTGTCACGCTTGCCGGGCTTTAACAGCAAATGCACCTCGGCATAGTGGCGCAGCGGTTCAAAATGCCCGACGCCCTCAACGGTGTTTTCGATGGTTTCCTTATAAATAATGTTGCCCTGACCGAAGCTGACATCAAATCCAAATCGGTCGAGAATCAGGCTGCGCAGCACTTCAAGCTGAATCTCCCCCATCAATTGCACCTGAATTTCGCCCAGCCGTTCATTCCACACGACATTGAGCTGCGGATCCTCGGCTTCAAGTATTTTCATTTTAGACAGCGCCGTGTGCGCGTCAATGGTTTCGGGAAGGATCACACGGTAAGTCAAAACCGGCTCCAACACAGGCAAGCCGCTGTTTTCCTCGGCACCCAAGCCGTCGCCCGACTGAGTGAACGTCACGCCTGTCACGGCGCAGACGGTGCCTGCGGAAGCCTCGGCAACAGCAGTGAATTTTTCTCCCGAATAAACGCGGATTTGGTGCACCTTTTCGGCGTTTTTGTTGTTTGGGCTCGGAAGAATATCCTTAACCTTCAAGACGCCGCCGGTGACTTTTAAGAATGTCAGACGGTTGCGCTGGTTATCCTCGGAGATTTTGTAAACCTTTGCTGCAAAGTCCGGCGGATAATCCGGCATGACGGTGTAACAATTCAGCGCCGATAAAAACGCGTCTACGCCTTCTATCTTTAAGGCGGAGCCGAAAAAGCAGGGAAACAGGCTTCTGTTTCGAATGGCTTGGGAAATATCTGAGGGCTGAATTTGATTGCTTTCAAATTTTTTCAAAAGGTTATCATCGCACAGCGCAATGCTTTCAAAGAATTCATCGCTCTGCGTATCGCTGAAATCCACACAGGCGTCGCTCAGCTTGCCCTTTAATTCGTTGAGCAGCATATGCCTGTCCGAACCCGCCAAATCCATTTTGTTCACAAAGATAAAGCACGGAACATTGTATTTGCGCAGCAGCTTCCACAGCGTCGCGGTGTGGCTCTGCACACCGTCGGTGCCGCTGATAACCAAAATCGCGTAATCGAGTACCTGCAGCGTGCGTTCGGTTTCTGCGGAAAAATCGACATGCCCGGGTGTGTCCAGCAGATAGAATTCGGTATTCTCGTATTGAAACACCGCCTGCTTTGAAAAAATGGTAATACCCCTGTCGCGTTCCAGCGCGAAGGTGTCTAAAAAAGCGTTTTTATGGTCAACCCTGCCGAGAGTGCCGATTGCGCCGGAGCGATAGAGCAGCGCTTCGGAAAGCGTTGTTTTGCCGGAGTCTACATGCGCCAAAATGCCGACGGAAATCTTTTTTCTGTTTTTCATCTCATTCATGATTTTCACAACCTTATGGGAATGATTATATCATAAAATGGTTTTTCTGTAAACTTTTCAATGCATGAATAATTTGAAAACATGCATAAGCCGCACAAATATGAGAATCATTGATATAGGCATTTAAAAAAGGAGCGATGCTATGCGACAATCTTTACACCCGCAGACGCGGCTGAATATACGCTTAAATCTTTTGTTTTCCTCATTGATTTTCATTTTGGGTACATCATCCCTTGCGGTGTCGGCTTTTTCCAAGGTTGAGGAAAACTTTTTCTTTGAGTTCCGTTACATGACGCTCAACGGAACGGTGTTTACCACACTGGTTTCTTTGATTGTGCTGCTTGTCAGCCTCTCGGAAATGAAAACAGGCAGAGAACTGCCGCTTAAACGGCTCTATTATTTTCGGCTGTCGGCAGCGGTGACAGAAACGATTATCGCGGTGGTGATTGCCATGTCGTTTTTGCCGTTTGTGCCGGACAATCCCAATATTTTCACCTTTGATTCCTTTAACATGCACGTGGTGGTTCCGCTGCTGTCGATTGTTTCGTTTTTGCTGAACCGCACGCCGAAGCAAAACCTGCACCCGCTGCAGCGGCTCAAATGCTCTTGGCTGATAACGCTTTACGCTTCAATAGTCATCACGCTGATTGTTGCGGGCTGGATTCCGCAGGACAAAATCCCCTATTCCTTTCTGGACGTGCACACGCAGCCGATTTGGACAATGGTGTATTTCGGTGCGTTTATCTACAGCTTTGCGTATTTGCTTTCGGTTGTATTCACAGAATGGAACCGCATCATCGTCAGCCGTTGGCAGCATGAAAGCACCCCGGTCAACTCTGTTTGAGCGAACCGGGGTGATGTTTTATTGATTATTGGGGTCTGGGCGTTCCGCAGCCCTGACAGAATTTGCTTGTGTTGGAACAGCCGCATGACGGACAAATCCATACACCCGCCTGCTGCGGCTGCTGATAAGGCTGTTGCTGATAACCCTGATGCGGCTGCTGGAAGGGCTGTTGCTGATAACCCTGCTGCGGCTGTTGGTAAGGCTGCTGCTGATAGCCCTGCTGCGGCTGTTGGTAAGGCTGCTGCTGATAGCCCTGCTGCGGCTGCTGGTAAGGTTGTTGCTGATAACCCTGCTGCGGCTGCTGGTAAGGTTGTTGCTGATAGCCTTGCTGCGGTTGCTGATAGGGCTGCTGCTGATAACCCTGTTGTTGGTAGGGCTGCTGCTGATAACCTTGCTGCGGTTGCTGATAGGGCTGCTGTTGGAAGTTCTGCTGCTGATAAGGCGGCTGATAACCCTGCTGAAAACCATTCTGCTGGAACTGCTGCTGTCCGGCAAAGCCCACACCCATTACGCCGGGCATAGCGCCTGTCATGTTGCCGCCGCGCAGCGCCATAACGATTTCGTTTGCTTCCTGCTCATAACGTCTGTATTCATCCGTGTAGCGGCTGTCGGGACGGTTATCGGAGAGTTCAAACTTAATTTCGTTGAAATAAGGCGAGCTGACGTCGATATAGATGGTGAATTCATAGGAATACTCATAGCGAGGCGGATTATAGGGAACGCTCTTGCCCTGAGAATCCTTTTGATAAATCTGAGAGCGGTGCTCCTCCACCTCATAGCGCGCGTTTGTCACCTGTGACAGCGGAATAATATCGGGATTTCCGCTGGTGTAATCATTGCTGCGGGTGACGATAAAGTTTTGCTTGTTGTCGTCCACATAGATTTTCCAGCGGCGACCGAAGGTTCTTGTGGGAGTGAAATAAGCGAGGTTGCGCTCGTTTTCCTCTCTGTAGGCAAGCTGCCTTTTGATGTCGTCAACCGTTGAACGCTTTCTTTCCGTAAAAAACGGCGACAGTTTTTTTACGCATTTGCTGCAAACATTGCCGTCCTCAACCTTGCGGTTGCCGAGCAAACCGATTTTTTCGCCGCAAATGTCGCAGAATTTTTTCTCAAAAAGTCCCATAATGCAATCTCCTTTCAAAATAGATACTCTTTCGTATAAGTGCATTATAGCATAGATTTTTGGAAAAGTCACTAGTAAATGCGTTTTTCCGAAAAGAAAACGCTCCGCAAGGCTGCTGCGGAGCAATTTTCAGCGGTTATTAACGGTTTCGGGATACAAATCGTGCTTGGAGAGCCGTTCCCACGCAAGCTGTTCCCACTTGGTTCCGGGAGCGCCGTAATTGCAATAGGGGTCAATGGAAATTCCGCCGCGCGGCAAAAACTTGCCCCACACTTCAATATACTTAGGCTGCATCAGCTTGATTAAATCCTTCATAATGATGTTGACGCAATCCTCGTGAAAGTCGCCGTGGTTGCGAAAGCTGAACAGATAAAGCTTTAGCGACTTGCTTTCTACCATCAGTTCATTGGGAATATAGGAAATGTAAATCGTCGCAAAATCAGGCTGTCCGGTAATCGGGCAAAGGCTCGTGAATTCGGGACAGTTGAACTTGACAAAATAGTCGTTTTCCGGGTGCTTGTTGCGGAAGGTTTCAAGCATTTCGGGCGCGTAATCGCTTTTGTAGGTTACATTTTGATTGCCCAGCAGATTAAGACCTTCCGTGTTTTTATCGCGTTCGCTCATTGTGTTTCTCCTCTCATCAGCGGGTCGGTAACGCCGTTGGCTTCAAACGCCTTGATTCTGTCGCGGCAGGTGCCGCAAACGCCGCAGGGCTTTTCTCCGCCCTCATAGCAGCTCCACGTCAATTCATAGGGCGCGTTAAGGCGAAGTCCTTCCTTTACCACGTCTGCCTTTGTCAAGCCGACAAAGGGCGCAATCACGCGGAGCTGATTGCCGCTGCCGAGGTGAATGGCGGTGTTGATGGCGTTGTTAAAAGCCTCACTGCAATCGGGATAGGCGTTGCCCGCCGCGTCGTCGCTGTGAGCGCCGTAATAGATTTCGGAGCAGCCGTTTGAGAGAGCAATGCTCGCCGCGGCTGACAAAAAAAGTCCGTTGCGAAACGGCACATAGGTTGAAACAGGCGCGCCGTTTGTCTGTTCAAGCTGTTCGGCGTAGCTTGTTTCGGGAATTGCTTCCTTTGAGCCCTTCAGGAGCGAGCAGCCGGAGCCTTCAAAAATCCTTGCCAAATCAAGCGTCATCAGCCTGACGCCGTAGTAATCAGCCACATTTTGCGCGGCTTTCAGTTCCTTGTCGTGCTTCTGCCCGTAGCTGACGGAGAGCGCGAGCACGCTGTCCTTTCCGTATTTTTCCACAGCGAGCGCAAGGCAGGTGGTGCTGTCCAAGCCGCCGCTGAATAAAACCAATGCTTTCATATTTATTCTCTCAATCTAATTGTACTAAGTTTTTCAGCTCCGGGTTTGTCCGGAACTCTCCCATGTAGGTTGTTGTGACGGTTTTTGCAGAGGCGTTTTTGATGCCGCGCGCGGTCATGCAGCTGTGACAGCCGCTGATGACAACGCCCACGTCAGGCGTGCCCGCCGCTTCGCTGATAATTTCGGCAATGTCCTTTCCCAAGCGCTCCTGTAATTGAAGCCGCTTTGCCGCCATGTCGCAGATTCGCGCGATTTTGCTCAGTCCGAGCACCTTTCCGTGCGGAATATACGCCACATTCACCTTCATATCATACATCAGCGCCATATGGTGCTCGCAAAAGCTGAACACCGTGATGTCCTTCATCACAACCGCGCTGTCTATGCCGCTGCCACATTCGTTGGTAAAGGTTTTGCCGAACATCTGCGCAATGTCGTGATTGCTGTAGGCAACGCCCTCAAGCACCTCTTGAAGCATTTTGGCGACGCGGTGCGGTGTTTCACGCAAGCCTTCGCGGTTGGGGTCTTCCCCTATCGCTTCCAAAATTCCCAAAACATGCTGTTCAATTGCTTTTGTGTCCATGCTAAACTCCTCTTTTGTCGGGCTGCCAGATATATTTGTGCAGCTGAAGCTGCAGTCTGACGCGGTTAAGATGATGCTCCTTCATAAAATCCACCATGCGGGCAGGCGCAATGCTGCCGAACACAGGGCTGAAATACACATGACATTTTTCTGATAAAGAATATTTATTGATAATGCGAAGCGCAGCTTCCAAATCTTCCTCGCTGCCGACGACAAATTTTACCGTGTCGCTTTCTTGCAGCAGCACGAAATTTTTGCAGTGCATGAACTGCTCCATACCGCTTGACGGCAGCTTGTAGTCCATTGTAAACACAGGGCGCAGCGGCAACGCGGCGAATTCCTTGAGCGGAACGCTGCCGTTTGTTTCGATTTCCACGCGCAGGCAGTTTTCACGGAGCAATTCGATTAAGGCGGCAATATTCTTCTGCAGCAGCGGCTCGCCGCCGGTCAGGGTGACGTTACACACATTCTGCTTGAAAACCCAGTCCGCTATTTCCTGCGGCGTTTCGTCATTAAAAGCGGCGTCAGCGGAATTTGCCCATTTGGTGTCACAGTAGGAGCAATTCAGATTGCAGCCCTTAAAGCGGACAAACGCCGCAAGCTCGCCGGCATGGGCGCCCTCGCCGTTGATACTGACAAATTTCTCAACGACTTGCATTATATGTCCTCACAATAGCTTGCCTTGTTTCCGGGTGTTTCATAAACCGATACAGCGGCAATGGGAAGCTTTTGCGATTTGAGCGCGTCAAAAAAGTGCTTTGCCAAATGCTCCGCTGTCGGACGGAACGGCAGTTCAACAATGCGAAAGCCTTCTTCCTGCATGGCTTCCATTGTTGCGTTTTGCAATGACCCGCTCTCAATAATCAGCGCGTGGTCCAAAACGTCCGCAAGCGCTCTGAGGGCTTGCTTGACGTCGCTGAAGTCAACGACCATGCCGCGTTTCTCGCCGCTTGCTTGCAGCTCGGCGGAGCAAAACTCCGCTTCAACCGTCCAGCGGTGACCGTGCAGATTGGCGCATTTGCCGTTATAATCCTTTAAAAAATGCGCGCTGTCAAAAGCGGCAGTGGTAGTAATCCGATACATCATTCTCCCCCGGTTCTCAAAAAATAAAGCGCCTGCTAAAGAGCAGACGCCGTTGACGCAACACAACACGCACACAAAAGAAGAATATCTGATGTGCACAGTTGCCCTGGTTTTGTTTATAGACAGGATGGCGCAAACGAACTGTCTGATTCTTTTTCAATTACTCATTATAGCATAAATAGCGGATTTGTCAACAAAACTGAAAAGTATTAGATTACAATTTTAACATTTCTCTTTTCAATCCTGCCGTTCCGCGGTATAATATGAAAGAATGGAGGGTGTGCCGGAATGTTGAGGGTTATGCAGAGCAAAAAGCTGACCGCGGCAATTGTCGCGGTGATTGCCGTTATGCTTGCCGCGCTGGTTGGAATGAGTATCTTTTTCTTTGAAAAATTTGAAAACAGCGAAGAGTTGAGCATGTTTTTAGAGGGACAATATTCGATTGACGACGGCGCATGGCAAAAAATCGATACCAAGGATGAGATTAACGATAACTTTCACAAGGCTGTCTTTAAGGGAAAACTTGTGAGCGGCTTGCAGGACAGTTTATATACCACCGCCATTATTTCCGCGAAAAACGTGTGGTTCAAGCTGACGCGCGAGGACGGCATAGTGATTACCGACTATCACTTTACGTCTACCGAAGACATGTTCCGTGATTTTATTGAGTCGAACGGTCCTACCATTCTCGGCGAGGAATATGCGGATAAGGATTATTTTGAAGCCCATTACCTAAAGGCGATTGCGCTTATGCAAAAGCAGCCGAACACGCCGGGATACTGCATCGATTTTGCGGAGCCGGGATTGTTTGCCTATGAGGACGACACAAAGTACGAGTACACGCTGGAGGTTATTTATCCTTATGACGCGCCGAAAATGACGTTCTCCGAATGTTTTCAGGTGACGCTCAGCGACGCAAACGGCAAGTATATACAGTTCTTTTACCACGCCCTGCCCCCTGTGCTGCTGTTTTTGCTGGTATGCTTTTTCGGCTTGTTCTTCTTCCCCATTGCCAGCTTTATTCTCGGAAAAAAGGATTACAAATATCTTTCCTTCGGCGTTTTATGCTTTTTCTGGGGCTTGTTTATGATAGTCCAGAATATTTCGGGTTATTTGAACATGTGGATTTCCGACCCGACGGCGTGTTTGCTGATTGACAAGCTGACAAATTATTTCTTTATCATCTCAATTTTTATCTACCTGAAATCCAATTTGGAAAAGCCGCTGAACCGTGCGATTGGCAATATTGTTACGCTGCTTTATCTCTTGCTGATTATCCTGCTGATTGTGCTGCATTTTACGGTTGCGATAGATATTTACGCGTCAACACCCTATGCAATGGCGGGAACAGGCGTGAGTTCGGTGATTCTTGCAGCGCTGCTGGTGCTTGAAACGCGCTCCAACAAAAAGAACATCTACATGCTGATTTCGTGGATTCCGCTGGTGATTTCGGTTATCATAGACGCTGTTGACCATTATCTGCATTTTTCGCGGATTGATTTCTTCGTTTTCGGTCTGTCCGTTACGATTTTGTATCAGCTTGTCCGGTTGGTGCTTGATTTGCGCACGCAGTATAAGGAAGCGATTCGCTATCAGCAAATGCAGAAGGAGCTTTATGAGGCGAAGGTTTCGGTGATGGTGAGCCAGATTCAGCCGCACTTTATGTATAACGCGCTGTCCTCTATCGCCATGCTCTGCAAGCTTGACCCCGAAACGGCGTATCAGGCGACCATCACCTTCTCGCAATATCTGCGCAGCAACATGGATTCGCTCAAGCAGACAACGCCGATTCCCTTTGAAAAAGAACTGGAGCACTTGAAAAAGTATTTGTATATCGAAAAGCTGCGCTTCGGCAAAAAGCTGAATATTGTGTATGACATTCAGACAACCGATTTTGAGTTGCCGCAGCTTTCCATTCAGCCGCTGGCGGAAAATGCCGTTAAGCACGGTATCAGCAAAAAGCGCGGCGGCGGAACGCTGACAATTGCCACCAAGGAAACCGATACCGCGTATGAAATCATTGTTTCCGACGACGGCTTAGGCTTTGACCCCAATGAAGTAAAGAACGACGGCAGGTCGCACATCGGCATGGAGAATATCCGCCGCAGGCTAAAGGAAATGTGCAATGCCGAGGTTGAAATCAACAGCGTTATCGGTGAAGGCACCGTGGCAAAGGTTATTATCCCAAAGGAGGAAAGAAAAAATGAAGATTCTATGCGTTGATGACGAGCCTTTGATGCTGCAAATGCTCGAAATGGCAATTAAGGAGGCAAAGCCGGACGCCGACGTCACCGCCTTTGACGAGCCGGAGGATTTGCTCGACGCGGCAAAGGAAGGCGGCTGCGACGTGGCGTTTTTGGACATTCACATGAGCGGCATGACAGGCGTTGAACTCGCGAAGGCGCTCAAGGGCGTGAATCCCAAGATGAATATTATTTTTGTCACGGGCTTCAGCGAATACACCGGCGACGCAATGGCGCTGCGCGCGAGCGGCTACATTATGAAGCCGGTCACCAAAGAAGCGGTTGAGGAGGAACTCAGCGAGCTTCGCTTCCCCATTGTTCCCAAGAGCAACGCGCTGTTAAAGGTGCAGTGCTTCGGAAATTTTGACGTTTTCACTCCCGACGGCACGCCGGTTCACTTTGAGCGCAGCCGCGCAAAGGAGATTTTTGCCTATTTGGTGCACCGTCACGGAAGCTCCTGCACCATAAAGGAAATCGCGGCGGCATTGTTTGAGGACGAACCCTATGACAAAAAACAGCAGGGGTATATTCAAACGCTGATGCACGCTATGATGAAAAGCCTGAAAAAAGTCGGCGCGGAGGCTGCCGTTAACAAAAGCTACAACAGCCTGTCGGTTAATGTCAATGTGCTCGACTGCGACTATTACCGCTTTGCCGAGCTGGACGCGGGTGCTGTCAATGCCTATGCAAACGAGTATATGAGCCAGTATTACTGGGCGGATTTTATGTTTAACGACTTTTAATCCGTCTTTTAATGATAGGAGGAATAAATATGAGCAGATTAAACAACCAAAGCGCACAACAACGCAGAACCTTTTTCCGTTCTAACCCCGTTATGAACCGCTTAAACAAAATTGAGGCGGTTCCTGCCGTTGACGGCAAAACAGCGGGCTACGGAAGAATCACCGCGAAAACAGCGTTCTTTTTGCTGGTGACCATCGGCGGCATGATGCTGTATCTGGTGCTCAACGCCACGATGTTTGCGGGCTTGGAAAAAACAATTGCTGTAGAGTACAGAGGCTTCCACACAGACTTGGCGGTTACGCCGCTGATTTGGGCGGGTGTTGTGGCGATTGCAGCGATTATCTCGCAGATTGTCGCGGCGTTCGCTCCCGGCACCATTCCTGTTTCCGGCACGATTTATTCGGCGTGTCAGGGCTTTTTGATTGCCTTCGTTATCTTTTCGCTGATTCCGGGCTATGAATACCTCGGATTGCTTGCGCTGGCGATTACCGTTGTGGTGGTGTTCTGCATGGCAATGCTGTATGCCAAGGGCGTTATCAGAGTCACCAAGAAATTCTTTATGGTGCTGCTGACAATGGTTGCGGCAATGGTCGGCATTTCGCTTCTCACCTTTATCGGTTCGCTGATTCCGCTGACAAGACCGTTTGTCATGCAAATCATGGGCAACTTTTGGGTATCTATTGCCCTGACGATTTTCTCAATCGTTCTCGCCTGCGTCTTCCTGATTTCCGATTTTGCCACCATTGATTATGTCGTTGAGAACAAAATGTCCGCGAAATATGAATGGATGGCAGCGTTCGGATTGGCGTTCACCATTCTTTGGATTTATGTAAAAATCTTAGACCTGCTGATTCAGATTGTCGGAAAAAGCAAAAAATAAAAAAGTGCAAATGAAAAGGAGCTGTCCTTGCGGCAGCTCCTTTTGCTGTGTTCGATTCATTATTTTGCGGGATACTGGGTGCGAAGTTGCTTGAGTGCGTCGTCCATTGCCTGGCGGCTGCTTTGATCCATCTGAGAAAGCGCGTTGCCGGGCTCGTTGTTCGCGTAATCAACGAAGGTCTTTGAAATAGCGGTTACGCCGCAGGCTATCAGGCTGATGACGATTGCGAAGATGCCGATAATCATTCCCGCCTTACGCGGACCCTTTTGGTCATGGTGACGCAGGCTCATGATACCGGTAATCAATGCAACCAAGCCGAGCAAAACGCCAACGCCTGCAAAAGCAAGGTTCATGCCGCCCATCAGGGAAAGCGAGGTACCGGCGATCGGTGCGGTGGGGATAAACGCGATAATGATGCAGACAAACGCTGCGAGTGCGGAAAACAGTGAGATAAAGCCCTTTACATTCTTTTTCATGATTCTAACCTCCAAAGTATATTTTGTTGTTTTATTTTATTTGATGTCGCGTGTGTTGAACATTTTGACAGTGAGTGCCAAGAAAATAGCTACGCAGACAACGGATGCGATAACCGCGTTGATTACGCCGATATTTGCGCCGACATTCACGGTATTGAGCAGTGCGTCGGGCATGACAAGCGAAAGATTGAAGCCGCTTGTTTTAAAGATGCTGTCGACAGCGGTGCTCAGTCCGAGATAAATCAGACCCATGGTTCCGGTGCCGAGGATAACGCCGACAATGCTGGCGAGCGTTTTGTTTCTGACGCCTGTTGTCAGGAACAGCAGAATGGAGCTGATTGCCATGGTAAGCAGCCACTTGACGAGAAGTGTCAGCAGCGCAAAGCCGATTTGATCGTCCATGACGATTTGATAGGTTCCGAAAAGGGAGCCGAGATATTGACCGGCAACCATTGACAATGCGGCAACGGCGATGAAAATAAAGTTGTGAAGTCCAATGACGATGAACTTTGAGATGATGGTGTCGCTTTTGCGGGGAATCTGTCCTGCTATATTTTTGATAAAGCCGTTGGCAATATCAGCATAAGAAAAGCTGACCATTGAGATGAACATGAGGATAATCATCCAGGAAATCGCAAACGGATTCACCAAAACATCGGAAAATTCAACGATTCTTACCATTTCCGAAGGGATGAAGAATTTCGTGAAAAGCGGAATCAAGGTCATGAGGATAATGTTCAATGCCGCAACGATTCCTGCAGAAATGAAGAACATTTTTGAATGGAACAGTCTGCGCAAATCCATTTTTACAAGATTAGCCATTGTGATTACCTCCTGTCACGCTGAGATAGTAGTCCTCCAGCGAAATATTCTTGATGAAAATCTCTCTGACGGCGATACCGCTGTTGACCAAAGCCTTGTTGAGGTCGGCGGAATGAT
>CAMVLW010000034.1 GCA_947168445.1 uncultured Clostridia bacterium | reverse complement strand
AGGAAAATGCGGCAAGCGGGCGACCACTGGTCGCCCCTACAATCAAACAAAAAACTGTCAGGAAACCAAACACTTCCTGACAGTTCTCTTATAACTTATAACTTATAACTCACTAACTCACTAACTCACTAACCACTTGCCACTAACTCCGCTAACTCCTCCAACGAATACAAACAATTCAATGCCGCGAGCATGGCGTTGGCGGAAAGGTATGTCGGCAAGCCGAGTTTTTTGAGCAGGCGCTGACGGTTCTGCGCGGCATTTTCGCCGCCGGAGAGTCCGAGCGCGTACAAATCGGCTTTTGTGATTTGATTCTGCGGCTTTTCCGCTTCACCGAGAATGGTCGCGCCGCTTTGACGGATGGCGCGGAGAATCACCTCGTCGGTCACGCCCTCCACACCGAGCAAGCCCTCCTTGCTGTGGTGCGGCTTGCGCTTTTCCTTGCCGGCAATCTGCGGAATGTAGCAGTGCTTGATTTGCTCCCGCGGCACGCAGCCCTTCAGAAAATTGCGAATCACAAAGCCTGCGCCGTCGCTGTCGGTCAGCACCAAAATCCCGCGGGAGGCGGCGATTTGCCGAATCAACGCCTGCTTTTCCCTGTCGGAAAACACGCGAAAGCCGCCGGTTTCAATGACGGGCGTACTGAGAAGCCCGCTGAGCTTGATTTTGTCGTAGCGCCCCTCAACGATCACCGCTTCCTTCAGCGCAATCATCCTCTGCCCTCCCTTGCAATCAGCAAAAGCTGCGCAATCAGCTGTTCCAAATGCAGGCGCGGGTTGACCGAAACGGATTTCATCTTCATGTCGGCTTCGGTAATCGCGCAAAGCGATTTGCGCAGGGCTTCGGTGCTGACGGAGGAGGTCGCCTTGCGCGCGTTTTTGAGCGCGAAGGTGCGTTTTTTATAATCAAAATCCTCCGCCGCCTGTTCAAGCGGAACGCCGCTTTCGTCCGCAACGCGGATGCGGTAAGCGTCGGTGTAGGCGGTGGAGAGTACATAGAGCATCATCACCGGCTCCTCCTTTTGCGTGAACAGCAGATCGAGCGTGGAAAACGCTTCATCTCCCCTGCCGGAAAGCACCGCGTCCGATAGCTTGAAGATTTTTGCTTCCAGATTTTTGGCAACCAGCTTTTCAATCGCCTCGGTAGTGACCTCGCCGCCCTGTGAATAGGCGCAGATTTTTGCCACCTCGTTTTGCAGGCGGTTCATGTCGGCGCCGCAGTAGCGCATGAGCAGCCGCACGTTGGCAAGCGAAATCAGCTTGCCGCGGGAATTCGCCCATTTCGCGACATATTTTTCCAGTGTGCGCTCGTCGGGACGTTCAAACTTAATGACGGAGCCGTCCTTCTGCGCGCGCTTTTGCACCGCGTCCCACACCTTGGCGTTGCGCTTGGGAATGTATGTCGGCATGGAGAGAATCAGCACCGTGCCGTCAATGACGCGCTTGCAGATTGCCTTGAACTTGTCTGTTTCGTCGGCGCTCATGGCGTCGAGAAAAATATCCGTCACCAAAACGCAGTTGTACTCGCTCATGAACGGCACCATTTCGGCAGCCGCCGCAAGCGTGTCAAGGTCAACCTCGCCGCTGAAGGTGTGAAAGTTAAACTCGGACGGATTCTTTCCCGCCACCGCCTCGGTTAGCTTTTGGGTGAACCGGCGCACATACATCTGCTCGCTGCCGTAAATGACGTATATCGGCGAAAAGCTGCGGGTTTTGATTTGTTTTTCTAAGTCCTTTTGTGTGATCAAGGGCATAATTTGCTCCTATTTAAAGATAGGGTCCGGCAAAAACCGAACCCTATTATTTTATCAATTATTTTGCGAATACGGGCAGCTCTTGAAGGAAGATGATGTCGTCGCGGCTTTTGGCGTCGCCCTCGGCGAGCACGCAAGCCCTGCCGACAACATTGACGCCGCCGACCTTTTCCATCAGTTCCTCAAGCGCCTTCAGGCTTTCGCCGGTGGAAATCACGTCGTCCACAATCAGCACGCGCTTTCCTCTGAGGAACGCCGCGTCGGTGTCTCCGAGATAGAGCTTTTGCACCTCGGCGGTGGTGATGGAATTCACCGCAACCTCCACGCAGTTGCGCATATAAACCTTTACGCTCTTGCGGGCAATGACATATTCGCGGCAGCCCTGACGCGCCATTTCATAGCAGAGCGGAATTCCCTTTGCCTCGGCGGAAACCACCACGTCATGCTCCGGGCACTTTTCCAGCAGCGCCGCGGCAGCCTTTTCGGTGACCTCCACATCGCCGAACATGATGAACGCCGCGATGTCAAGCTTGTCGCTGACAGGATATTTAATCAACTCGCGTTCCACGCCCGCGATATTAATTCTGTATGTATCCATTTCAAAACTCCTCCGTTATGCCATTTCTCCCGCCATTTTTGTGCCGCCGAGCAGGTGGAAATGCAGGTGCTTGACGGTCTGGCAGGCGTCGTCGCCGCAGTTGGTGACAATGCGGTAGCCGTTGGTGAGTCCGAGCGACTTGGCAATTTCGGGAATCTTCTCGAAAATATGCGCCGCAACGCCGGAATTGCTCTCGTTAATCTCGTCCGCACAGGCAATGTGCTGCTTCGGAACCACCAGCACATGCACGGGTGCCTGCGGGTTCAAATCGTAAAACGCGAGGATTGTGTCGTCCTCATAGGCTTTCTTTGACGGAATCGCACCGCTGACGATACCGCAAAAAATGCAGTTATCCATTTTGTACGCCCCTTACTAAATGTATTTTTTCGGTTATACCAACAAATATTTTACTACTTTGTGAAAGAAAAATCAATAGGCGCCCTATATCTTTATTACTTTTTCTTCCGCCTGAATTTACGCGAAAACCATTTGATTTCGTCGTGAAAAAAATAATTGAACTCGGCGCCGATCATCAGGCAGACCAAGCAAAAATAGAGCCACACCATGACAACCGCCAGGCGCGTCAGTCCGCCGTAGATGGAATAGCCGTTGAAGTCGTTGACATAAATAGAAATGCCGAGCGCCAGCACAAACCACGCCGCCGCGCTGAACAGCGCGCCCGGAAGCTGGCTGAAAAAGCCGTATTCGCGGCGCTTTTCGCGCCCGATATTCGGAAAATTGCGGTACATCAGCGCAAACAGCACCACCAGATAGACAAACACAATCGGGTAGCGCAGGTAATAAAGCACCGTTACATAGTCGGGCATATTGCCGAGATATGGCTTAATCAGGTTGTTGATTGTGGAGCCGAGCACCACAACAAGCATGGTGGCAAGCATGATAAAAAACATCACCACGGTGTAGAACATAGCGCGTAAGCGCAGCGCCAGCCAGTTGCGGTTTTCGTAGGCGTTATACACGCGGTTGAGCCCGTTGTTGATGGAATGGATTCCCTTTGCCGCCGACCACAGGGTTGCCAGCAGCGACACCAGCGAAATGCTTACGGTGCTGTCGTACACATTTGACATGAAATCCGTAACCACCTTTGTCGCCTCCGCGTTGAGCAGCAGCCCGGCGGTTTGCTCGACATATTCCACCGGTATTTTCAAGCCCTGCAAAACCGACACGACAAAAATGGCGAGCGGCACCGCCGACAGCAGCATGAAGAACGCCGACTGTCCCGCGATGGCAAAGATGTTGTCACGAATCAGCTTTTTGTAAAACGGACGGAAGATTTCAAACCATTTCCGGAAAAAGGCAATCATGACTGCCTTCCGTCTTTGCGCGACTGGGCGGCATACATCAGGCGCGTAAGCGCGCGCTCGCTCAAAAACCGCTCAAAGAACTTGCCGATTTTCATCATCGCGCCGGGGATAATCACCATTTTGCCCGCCATTGCCTTGTCAATCGCGTAACGCGCGACATAGCGCGGGTCAAGCCCCTTGACGGAAAAGCGGACGTTCGCCACGTCGTCAAAATTGGTGCGGACGGGTCCGGGACAGAGCACGGAAATTTTCACCTTGCTGTTCTTCCGGCGCAGCTCCTCAAAAATCGCTTCGGTGTAACGCACCACATAGTTTTTGGAGGCGTAGTAGCTTGACATCTTCGGTCCCGCCGAAAAGCCCGCAATGGAGCCGACGTTGAGAATCAAGCCGCTGTCGCGCCTGACAAAATCCCGCAAATACAGCTTGGTGAGAATGTGCACCGCGCAGACGTTGGTGTGAATCAAATTCATCTCCGTTTCAAGCGGCACGTCCACGCCGAAGCCGAACGCGCCGAAGCCTGCGTTGTTAATCAGCATGTCGATTTCTTCGCCCTGCAGGTGCTCGTATAAATCATATGCGTCCTGCTCGCGCGAGAGGTCAATGGTGATTACCCGCACGCTCACGCCGCCGAGTTCTTCCTTTAAGGCGTCAAGCTTGTCGGTGCTGCGGGCGCAGATGATTAAATCCCAGCCCTTTTCAGCGAGGTAACGCGCAAACTCCCTGCCGATGCCGGAGCTTGCGCCCGTGATTAACGCTTTCATAGTTCACTCCTTTGAAGCGACGGCACACAGCCAGCTTGTGCCGTCCTTGATGTGGGTTTCGATATGATGATAGCCTGCCTGCCGCAGCATTCCGGCGATTTCTTCTTCGCTGACCGCCTTGATATGAAGCCTGTCCTCCACCTTTTTCCACTTTTCGGGATTTTCGGGGTCCTGCAGCATTTCAAACACAAGCAGCAGCCTGCCGCCGCTTTTGAGCGTGCGCAGGATTTCTTTGAGGTCGCCCGGCTTGTCGGGCCAGAAATAATAGGTTTCAACGGCGGTCACCAAATCAAAGCTGTTATCTTCAAACGGCAGGTCTGACACCGACGCCTGACGGACGTCCGCCTTGTCGCAAAGCACATTTTTGTGATTGAGCTTTTTGGTTTTCTCCACGCAGAGCGCGGAATAATCAATGCCGCAGACCCTTCCGCTGCCGACCATGCCGCAAAGCTTTTGCACGGTGCGTCCGCCGCCGCAGCCGGCGTCGAGCACACGGAAGCCGTTTTCGATTTTTACAAAGCCGAGCGCCCAGTCGGTGAGGTCGCTGTGACCCTTGTTCATGGAGCGAATCATCAGCCTGCCCCAAAAGCCGCCGGGCTTGACGGCGTTTTCAACCAGTTTATAGAATTTCATAACTGTCTCCGTTTATGAGTGGGATTTTCTTCTATTATACACGATAAAAGCCGCTTTTTCAAGCAATCGACTTTACTTATCTGAAAGTTCAATATGGAACAATCTTTCGGCATTTTTATACATAATATTGTCGTAGTCCTCGGCGCTGACCATGGTTTTGAATTCGTTGAAGTATTCCTGACTCAGCGCGCGCTGACCCGCCTTGTTCCGCAGCAGGGTATCCTTGCCGTCAATCGGATTGTCCGTGCCGAAAAGGATTTTTTCGCTGCCGCATTTTTCAATGGCATAGAGCGTGCTTTTGACCGGCACCCAGGTGGTGTCGCCGTAGAGGTTCGGCAGCTGCGCAATCAAATCAATCGCCTCTTTGTTGCCGCTGTCCAAGTCCATATGCACAGCGACAAAGTTGACGTCGGGGTTCGCCTTTGCCGCGTTGAACAGGTGAAGGGTTCTCGCCTGCTCCATGTTTCCGGTGTGCGCCACCACCGGCAGCGAAAACCGCCGCGCCAAGTCGTAAACCGGCTTTAGCTTCGGGGAATCGGGCGCGGTTTCGGAGCGGTAAGGGTGAATTTTGATGCCGTAGATATAGCGGCGGTTTTGCTCAATCAGCCTGATAAGCTTTTCGTCGGGCGTTTCCCGGTCGATTTTGAGCCAAATCAGTATGCCGAGCTTGTCGGGGTGTTTTTTCACCGCGCGCAGGGTGCGCTTGAGCACGCGGTACTGCGACCTTTGAAAGAGAAACGGCAGGCGCTTGCCTTCGAGATAATACTCCGTGCTCTCGATATTGCTGACGAGCGAAAAGTCCACGCCGTATTTTTCCATGGAATAGAGCACATGGCGCACCGGCAAATTGAATGTCAGAATCCTGCCCATGTGCGCGTGAGAGTCAATAATCATGCGAGGAACCCTCTGATTTCGTCCAGCTTGTCGAGCGCCGCTTTTCTGCCGAGGTCATAGGTCTTTTGAATCATGGCGGGGTCGTGCTCCAGTCTGCCGATTTCAAGCGCGGTTTCGGGGCAAATCACCAGCACGTCGCCCGCCTTTTCACGCTTGAACACATAATCGCGCTGTTCGTTATACATCAGGTGACGGTTTTTCACCGCCTTGAACATGTTGGGATATTTTTTCAGGCTGCGGCGGTACAGCCACAGCTTGGACGCGGGCTTCTTTTTGTAGTCGCGCGCGCGGGTGAGCACCACGATATTCTTCTTGCAGAACTGCTCCGAAAAGCGCAGCGGAATGGAATCGGTCACGCCGCCGTCAAGATACCTTCCGCCCTCAACCTCTACCACGCGCGACACAACCGGCATGGAAGCCGAGGCGCGAATCCATTCGTAGCAGTTTTCGTCTACCACGTCGAGCCGCTGATAGCGCGGCTTGCCGGTTTCCACGTCGGAGGCGACAATGTAAAATTTCATCGGGTTTTCTTCAAATTCCTCGGTGTCAAAGGGGTCGAGCTCTTCGGGGATTTTGTGATAGCAAAAGTCCGCGCCGAAGATGTCGCCCGTTGTCAAAAGCGAGCGGAAGGAGCAGTATTTCGGCTCGCGGCAGTATTTGAGATTATAGCGGAGCACGCGCCCCGCTTGGCGGGATTTGAGGTTGCAGCCGAACGCCGCGCCCGCCGAAACGCCGGTGCACACCGGGAACTCAATGCCGTTTTCCATCAGCACGTCGAGCACGCCCGCGGTGAACAGACCGCGCATGGCGCCGCCCTCGAGCACTAAGCCTGTGGTTGGATTCATCATATTACTTCACTTCTTTACTGTCAATATTCGTTTTGATTTGGTCAAAGGTCACGCCGTACTTTTTGGCGATGTCCTTGGCGTAGCTCACGCCCTGCGGCGGAGAGATGACGACCTTAAAGCTGCGCTCGCCGTGCTGCACGCCTGTGACAAGGCTCTCCACGCGGCTGTTGCCCTCTACCCCGTTGTTGAGTTCATCAAGACTGCGCGCCAGCTCGTGCATGTGGGTGTTGAAAATGCAGCGCACGCCGAGGTAGCGCATTGCCTTTACCACGTCCTTTGCGATAAACAAGCCCTCGGCAACGCTGGTGGTCGCAAGGCTTTCGTTGAGCAGCATGAAGGAGCGCGCGGTGGCGACGTCGAAAATTTCGGACAGGCGCTTGCTTTCCTCGCCCAGTCTGCCCAAATCCACGGTGTCGTTTTCGTCGGCGGGAAAGTGCGTGAACATGTTGTCGCACGGACTGATTTTCGCGTAGGCGGCGGGCACATAAATGCCCCACTGCGCAAGCATCATTGCCAAGCCCACCGCTTGGGTAAAGATGGTTTTGCCGCCGCGGTTGGGGCCGGTGAGAATGAAAATGCGGCGGTCGTCGTTAAAATCAATGTCGTTGGTGATGATGTTGATGTTGTCGCCGTTGACATTGTTGATTGCGAGTTTGAGATTATATATTTCTTTGAAAGAACAATTTCTTTCATCAGGCGGCAGGATTTCCGCCTTGCAAACAGGCATTCCCTTGGCGATAATCTTGTCAATCAGCTCCGACCAGCGCACATAGAAGATGATTTCGGGCATAAGCTGAATGAGCATATAGCCGCTGATGTTGACGTATTTTTTCAGCGTTGACTTGATGTCGTCGCAGGTTTTTTTCATAATATCGGTGACAGGCTTGGTGAGCGCGTTGGAAATCGCGTCGGTGCCGGTCATCGTTTGAATGGTGATATCGTTGGACACCGCGCTCTTTTGATAAGAGCCCATGCGCAAATCGTTCTGTGCGGGATTGGCGGCGTGAAAGTGCTTAAATCCGCTCACGTCGGTGCCCGCATGCAAATCGTCCTGCTTGTTGGTGAATTTCATGAAGCGGCGCATCAGCCCCGCCTCGGTGAAAAAAGCGTCGTTGAGTGAGAGCACGCCCGCCGTTTTGGGGCGGAGCATATCGTCAAGGTTCACACCGATGGTGATGCTCTTGACGCGGCGCGCCTTATCGAGCGTTTCATCAATGTCCTTTTTCAACTCCGGAAAGCCGGATTCACGGTCGATTTCTTCCACAATCCGTTTGAGGGTGAGCATGCCCTCGGACTGCACGGGAAGCTCCGCAAGGGTATTTTTAATCATCGTGATGCAGCAAACATATTCGTCAATTTCGCGCAGACGGTTGACGAGCGACCACAGCGACGAGCCCTCCTGATCCTTTTGAAAGCGCTCAATGTCTTTGAGGTCAATCAGCCGCGCCACAAGCTCCTCCATGGCGGTGCGCAGCTTGGGAAAGCGCAGAAAATCCTCGAATACGTCGCAGCGGTATTTTATTACCACAGGGTCGTCCGTGACCTGCGTCATTAAATTGTAAATATGCTCGCGCTCATTTCTGACGTCGGTGAGGTTTTCCACCAAAAACTCAATTGAAAGGTCGTTGACGGATTCCGGCGTCAGGCGCTGAACGATGTATTCGCGGTTTTGGGGATACAACAGGCTGAAAGCTTCCATAGGCGGCTCCTTTCCGAATCAGCTGATAAAAAAGTCGTACATGCGCTGTTTGAAATCGGGCGCTTCGTCAAATACGCAGTGACCGTATTCCTCGCCGTAGAGATAGCATTCACAGCCTAGCTTTTCCGCGATTTCAACGGAAGCTGCGGCGGTCAGCACGCGGTCGTTTTTCGCGCCGAGCACCAAAACAGGGCATTGGATTTTGTCGAGATTGTCGTATAGATTGAGGTTGTCGCAGGCGTTGGCAAGCAGAATGAAGCGGTGAAAATCCCCGGCGGTGACGTCGCGGTGGGCGATTCTGATGAACTCGCCGAACTTTTCCGCGAAATCCCTGCCGTAAAGCACGCTGATGAAATAGTCGCAAAAGGCGTCAATGTCGCCTTTCTCCGCGAGCGCAATCCAGCGCCGCATGACCGCTTCTGCTTCGGGATGAAGCCGTGCGCAGGAGCTGCCGAGCAGCAGCTTGCCGACCAAATCCGGGTGCTTAATCGCGAGATACTGCGCCATCATGCCGCCCTGCGACGCGCCGAACACGCAGGCGTTTTTGATTCCGAGCTGCCGCATGGCTTCGGCGGTGTCGTCTGTCATTTTGCCGATGCTATTATTCTCAGAAAGAATTTTCGGGCGGTCAAAGCAATAAACGGTGAAGTCGTCCGTAAACATGCGATACGCGCCCGCAACGCCCTCGGCGGAAATCATCACGCTCTTTAAGCCCATGCCCGGGAGAATTATCATTTGCCTTTCGCCGGTGCCGAAGCGGAAATAATCCACCTCGTTATCGGTTGTGCGGACGGTGCCGCGCTGTACTCTTGTGTTCATGTTGTTTCACCCCTTTCTCTGAGTTTAGGGCGCAGGGCTTTGAATTTTTCTTTGTTTTCGGATGAAACGCGGAAGGAATCGCAGATTTTCTGAATTGCCTTGCCGTTGGTGTGATAGTGCAAGTCGTTTTCGTTCTCCATCCATGTGAGCACACGCTCCGGGAAGAAAATCGCCAACTCCGCGATCAGCCACGCCTGCGCCATCTGCACATAGTATTCATCATCATTTTTCATCAGCAACAGGATTTCGTCCACATGCTCGGGGTCGCGGCAGAGCTTTGAAATCCACATCACATAGCCCCACCGCCGCACAAACAAGTCGCGGCTTTTGACATAGCGCTTTGCGTAGCGCATAGCGGTTTTGAAATCCAGTGCCGACACAAATTTAATCAACTGGTCGGTGTGCCACCAGTCGGAAAACAGCAGGTTGCGGTCGATGAATTCCGCTCGGGCGTAAACATCCCTGATTTGCTTTAGCGAAACATAGTAATAAATGCGGTGTAAATCCTGCTCGCTGAGCACAAACTCACGCAGACAGCTCACATCATATTTTTCACGGACATAGCGCGCAATCAGCGCGTCAACATCCTTTGTTTTGTAGTTTTCGGGCAGCGCGTCTACATCGTGCCGGATCATATCTTTGGTGGCAGTTATCATAGGTGCTCCTTTTGCGCTTATCTAAGCGAATGATGATGGGAAGTATTGACAAAATGATAATATTATGATAAAGTTATGATAAGATTTTATCAGGGAGATGATATTATGATGAATATAAGACCTGTATCGGATTTGCGCAACAAATATCCCGAAATTGAGCAGCTCGTCCTCGGCGGCGAAGAGGTGTTTCTCACCAAGAATGGCTATGGCTCAATGGTCGTCATGAGTATTGAACAGTATTCAAAGCTGAAGGACGCGTTTGAAATGAAGCTGGATGAAGCTGATTATCAAGCTGAAACCACTTCCGAACGGCTTTCGCATGAGGAAGTATTATCAAAGCTGAAAAATCTAAATATATAATATATTCGGCGGTTCGCAAGAGCCGCTATTTTGAGTGTTCCACGTTTTCACTCCTTCGGATTTATCCTTCCGCCAGTGGCAACAACAGCTACAACACTAACTATAGCTAAAGCTGTAGTAGCTACTCCTTTGAGTACATTTTTTGCAGTATCTACATGCTTATTTCTACACGCTTCACAATACCTATGCTTGTAGCCTTCCGGCAAGACTTTCCCGCAATTTTTATTTTTGCAAACTCTTTCCTTAGATTCTTTTTTCACTTGTTCTTCCTCCGATTTTGCTTATTCGCAATTAGTTTTGTATCAGGCATACTCGGTAATTGCTTTATTTTTTCAGTAATATCCGGCAAGGTCTTTGACCAGTAATTCTCAGGAGCAGGATCAATTAAATCCAATCTCTGAACCAATCCCGGAACAGATGTGTATGTTTCTTCGATAAAAGTTGCATAATATGTGAGACTCTTTCTTGCAGCTTCATGCTCTCCTAGTTCCTGATACACCATAGCTTCTATAAATGAGACTAAATTAATCGTAAATAGACTCTCTCGTATTTCACATATTTTGCTATTAATCTCTTCACGTTTTGCACCGGTAAAAAACTTTAGAAAATTGCTCTCCGGTTGAGACTTGATAAACTCAACATTGCTTTTCTGACTTAGCATCAAAAGATTTCTACTGTCCTCGGCTGCTGCAACTAATTGCATAAACAACATTGCTTTCAGCTCAGGATTCTTTATCTTCATCGCTTGAAGAAATCTCTGCTGACAACTATATGCCGTAGCCAAACGATCAAACTCTTGACCCATCCGTACTTCTTCGATTGCAAGCTGAACTACATGTATCTCTTCGGCAATTTGCGCTAACTGCATCTGAGTAGAAAAACTGTTTATCGCCTGAGTTATTTCCGGAGCCATTTTTACAGATTTCAACGGAATCGTTGTCACGATTTTCTTTGTTTCCGGATCTATAAGAGTAGCCATAAGTGAGCCATCTTTTTTTGTCATTAACTTAAGGGCACCCTTTGCAATCTGATATTTCTGTTTATTTGTCAGCACTGCTTGTAATGTCACATCTGGTATAGCTTTCTTTACTGCTTCAATAAACGCAGGTGCAGTATATAACGCCTTCTCTATTTTGGAGAAGGCTATCTTTGTGCTATTAAGCAGAGAAATAGCCATTTCCGGTATTTGTCCAAAACACTCTAACAGTTCTTCTTTGTATTCAGATGTATCAATTAATTCTGCATCTTCAGGCGCAATAATGATTCTTTCTTCATCCATACCAGTAATCCTTTCTCGGTGTTTCTATAATTCAGCTACGATCTCCACATATCACACATTTTATGTTTTATAAAGTTTCTTTCCCAACGTCCTTTTTATACAGCAGCAGGTATGCGCCGAAGAAGGTCAGCAAGCCGAATACGGCGGCGATTCCCTCCAGTGCCCACGGCGAGAGGTCGATGACGTGAAAGACGTTCAGCGCGGCGATGAAATCCAATCCGGTATGGATGGCGATCGCCAGCGGATACAGCCAAAAGCGTTTTTTGTCACGGCAGGCATAGAAAACCAAAACGGACGCGCCGATATGGAACAAAACCGCAAATATCCGCTCGACAAAGGCGATGCCGAAATCTGCAAATGAGAATCCCGTGAGCAAGCTCACAACTGTATTGATACTGCCGAGCTGCTCCGGAGCCTGCGCCGCGACCTGTTCGATCACCGTGCCGAAAACGCCGGTGTTGATCATGACCGCATAGACAATGTATTGAAGATAGGTCATTCCAAGAATCAGGATTACTTCAAAGCCGCCGTGTCCGATTCCGTAGGAAATGGAGGTCTCTCTGTTTCTGCGCCTTTTCAGCACTGTTTTAAAGGCGATCAGCCTTCCGGTTTCTTCAAATATGCCCGGAAACAGCCCTGCAACAAGCGCCAGCAGCACCGGGTTTGCGTTCAAGAATTTGCTGACGGCATGATCCGGCAGACCCATTGTTGTCGGGAAAGCCAGCAGGTTTTGGATTGGCTTTTCCAATATCAGCGCAAACACCAAAAAGGCTGCCGCGCCGATCAGGATGGAGGTGAAAGGCTCTTTTTTCTTGATTTTCCAAACGATAGCCAGCAGCAACGGAGCCGCGACCCATACCACCGCGCCGACGATCAGCCAAACAAAGGACGACGCTTGAACACACATATTTTCTGTCATATCACTTCACCTCTGTAATTTCCGTTTATCATAATTTCCCGGGACGATTGGGTTTTTTCCTAAACAGTACAGGAAATAACACATTTTTTACTATTCCGCCTTTATACATTGGAATCACTTTTCCTGCGTTTTTGCAAGTCATATATAAATGACGACGTCGTCCATTTATGATTAGGGATAGCGGACGGCACCATAAAATACGAAAAGATCCTATCATGGATTAATGAGCACAGAGAATAACGGAAAGATTTGGCGGTTCGTAAGAGCCGTCATTTTTTTCCGGATTATACAATCAGTAACCGCTCTGCTACGATCATACGTCCGTATTTACTATGGTTTGCTTCCCTAACTGCTGTAAAATGATTCTTCTGCCAGAAATGACTCGACTGTGGATTTGATTTTCCGTAAGACAATCGAACGGAATGGAAGCCCCTTGCCAATAGATTTTTACATAATTCATCGATTATACTTGAACCGATTCCTTTTCCGCTTTCTTGTGCGGCTACCATGAAAAAACCTAAGTATGCTGTATCTTCTGTCGGATATCCGTCTATCAGGTCTAACACCGCGATCAAACGCCGAGTCTTATCAAAAAAACCAACAAAATACTTATCATCTCCCGATTTTCCCGGAGGCAACAGTGTCAAATCCTCATATATCAATTCTCTGCTCAAATCTAAAGAATGATAATGATAATACTGTGGATTTGTCAAGCAGAACTGATAAATGATCGGAATATCCTCTTCTGTCAAAATCCTGACTGAATAAGCAGAGGAAAGATTTGCAACAGCCATTTTTTTCAAATAATCACCAAGCCTTAACGTAAAATCTCTATCCCTATACTCTTGTCATCATAACCACTGTCTCCACATGCGCCGTGCGCGGGAACATGTCCACGGGTGTGACTTCATTGGTTTCGTAGCCGTTTTCGGCAAAGTATTTCAGGTCGCGGGCGAGGGTTGCCGGGTCGCAGGAGACGTAGACAACTCTTTGCGGGTTCATTTTGGCGATGGTTTTGACTAAATCCTCGCCGCAGCCCTTTCGCGGCGGGTCGAGAATCACGACGTCGGGACGAACGCCCTCTTTTTCCAATTGCGCAGCCGCCTGCGGTGCGTCGGCACACAGGAACCGCGCGTTGCATATACTGTTAACCGCGGCGTTGTTTTCCGCGTCGCGCACCGCATCGGGAATGATTTCCACGCCGATTAATTTCCGGCAGTCACGCGCCATTGTCAAGCCGATGGTGCCGGTGCCGCAGTAGAGGTCGAGCAGCACTTCATTACCGCCGAGCGCGGCATATTCGCGGGCTTTTTGATAGAGCCGCTCCGCCTGCGCGCGGTTGACCTGCCAAAAGGAAAACGGCGAAATTTTGAACCGCAGACCGCACAGCTCGTCCTCGATGAAGCCGCTGCCGTAAACGGTGCGGTTTTTGCTGCCGAGAATGACGTTTGTTTTTTCTCTGTTAGAATTAACAACGACGGTTTTCAGGTTCGGCAAGCCCTCGCGGAGCATTTTAACCAGCAAATCCTCCTGTTTGAGTCCGTTGCCGTTGACGACATAGCAGACCATCAGCTCGTCCGTTACCTCGCCGTACCGGATATACAGATGCCGCAGCCTGCCCTTGCCGGTGGCTTCATTGTAAATATCGTTGTCCGTTTGCGCGAGAAAATCGCGGGTGATTTGCATGACCCTTGCGAAAACTTCCGGTTGAAGCGCGCAGTCGGCGCAGTCGATAATGCGGTGGCTGTGAAGGGCATAAAAGCCCATTTGCAGGCTGCCGTCAGGCGAAACGCCGAGCGGAAGCTGCGCCTTGTTGCGGTAGCGCAGGGTGCGTTCGCTGCCGATAATCGGCTTGATTTCCGCTTCAATGCCGCCGATTCGCCGCACCGCGTCGGCGACCTTCTGCCATTTTATGCGACATTCCTCCTCATAGGAAATGTGCCGCCACACGCAGCCGCCGCAGCGGGAAAAATGCGGGCAGTCGGGCGTGATTCTTGATGGCGCGGGCGTGAGGATTTTTTCGATTTTGCCGAAGGCGTAGGTTTTCTTCACCTTCAACACGCGCACCTCCAGCGCGTCGCCGACAGCGGACAGCGGCACAAATACCGCCATGCCGTCCTCCGTCTTGCCGACGCCGCTTCCCTCGGCGGTGGCAGAGGTAATATTTAAATGAATGATGTCGTTCTTTCGGAGCATATTAAATTCCTTTTTAGAATTATCATAAGTGATTCAATCGTAAACTGTCTATATTTTACCATTATTCATGCAGTTTGGCAACAAAAGAGGTGCAAAATTAGGTATTTATTTTTTGGCGAAATTGCTTTATAATAGTATAGGAAAATCCTTTTGGAAATGGAGTGCGTGTTTTGGATTATGACAAGCTTTTAAATGAAATTAAGAGGATACATTTTATCGGAATCGGCGGCAGCGGCATGTGCCCGATTGCCGAAATTTTGATGAGCGAGGGCTATGAGATTTCCGGCTCCGACATGAACGAGGGCGAAACGCTCGACAAAATGAAGGGCTACGGAATTCCGGTGTATATGGGTCACGCGGCGGAGAACATCAAGGGCGCTGAGCTGGTGGTGTATTCGGCGGCTGTCAAGGAGACAAACCCCGAACGTCAGGCGGCTGTCGAGCAGGGGATTCCCTGCATTGAGCGCAGCGTCATGCTCGGCGTGGTGACAAGGCGCTACAAGAGAAGCATTGCGGTGAGCGGCACTCACGGCAAAACCTCCACCACGGCAATGCTCTCGCAGATTTTAATCGGCAGCGGCTTTGACCCCTCGGCGATTATCGGCGGCAAGCTGCCCTTTATCGGCGGCAACAGCTATGTGGGTCAGAGTGATATTATTGTGTGCGAGGCGTGTGAGTATGTGGACACCTTCCTCGAACTCAATCCGTTCATCTCGATTATTCTGAATGTGGACGCCGACCACCTCGATTATTTCAAAAATCTGGACAATATCAAAAAGTCCTTCCATCAGTTTGCCATGCAGACAACCGGGCTTTTGGTGCTCAACGGCGACGACGAAAACACGCTTGACAGCGTGAAGGATGTGCCGCTTGAAAAAATCACCTTCGGCTTCGGCGAAAGCTGCGACTACCGCGCGGAAAACGTGAGCGCCGACAAGGGCGTTCACGAGCAGTACGACCTCTATTATCACGGCGAAAAGCTGTGCAATATCAAGCTGATTGTGCCGGGCAAGCACAATGTTTACAACTCGCTGGCGGCTGCCGCGACCGCGCATTATCTCGGCGCAACGCCCGCCGAAATCAGCGAGAACCTGCACAAGTTCGGCGGCGTGCACCGCCGCTTTGAGATTCTCGGCACCCCCTGCGGCATTACCGTGGCGGACGATTTTGCCCACCACCCCACCGAATTAAAGGCGACGCTGAACGCGGCGATGAAAATGGGCTTTCGAAAGGTTTGGGCGGTGTTCCAGCCGCACACCTTCTCGCGTACCGCCATGCTGCTCGACGACTTTGCCGACGCGCTGAAAATCCCGGACGTCGCAATTATTTCCGAGATTCTGCCTGTGCGCGAAACCAACACCTACAACATCTATTCACGCGATTTGGGCGCGAAGGTGCCCGGCTCCGTGTGCCTTGACACCTTTGAGGAAATCACCGACTATGTGTGCAAAAACGCGCAGGAAGGCGATTTGATTCTCACCATGGGCGGCGGCAACGTGTATATGTGCGCCAACAAAATTTTGAAGCAATTGCAGTATCAGGAAGAAAATTAATCCGTTCAACACAAACAACAGCCCCGGAGGAATGAACCTTCGGGGCTGTTTTTATTCATTATTCATTCTTCATTATTCACCAGTCAAGCAGCTGCTTCCACAGGCT
>CAMVLW010000033.1 GCA_947168445.1 uncultured Clostridia bacterium | reverse complement strand
AAGGCTAATTAGAATGAATACAAAGGATTTAATGAAATATTTGAGTGTCCTTTATGTGAGGAATAATTATGAAATCAGAAATTATTAAATTAGATATTACTGATTATCAAAAGTGTAGCAATATTTGGGATATGCAGCGCCAAAGTGAGCTTGCGGACAAGTTTTATAACGAGCTTTTAACAGGTAATCGGACTACATATATCTACACTATTGATAATGAGTTCGTTGGCGAGATTTCTCTTGTTAAAGAAAGGAATGATTCTGATTATACAATTCCAAACCAGCGTATTTACGTTTCCCGCCTTATAGTAAAATACGAATACAGACGACAAGGTATTGGCAGGAAATTGGTTGACTTCATTACTGAAAAAGCAAAATCACAGGACTATACCGAAATGTCAATCGGAGTTGATTTAGATAATTATCCTGCGTTAAAACTCTATATGGAATCAGGCTTTGATAAGGTTATCTATATCGGTGAAGATGCACAGGGAAAGTATTTAAAATTACTAAAGAAAATATGAGGTAAAAATGAGTTACTCTATCGCATTAAAGTGTTGATTTTATTTCTTGCCTCTGCTATACTAATCTTGTTTCGTGGCAACAAAATGGAAACAGTATTTTTGATAGCCTGTGTTTTATTTACAATACAAATAATAGAAATACTCGCGCTGAAATCCTTAAACAAAGACTGTTAAGATAACTTTGCGGGGAACAAGTGTAAATAAACTTCTAATGTAGAATTATAAAGCAAAGCCGTCAAGCGGGATATTCTCCTGCTTGGCGGCTGTTTTGTTTTTATTCAGTTTAAAATCACGATTCCCAAATTGAGATAACTTGCAAAGAGCACCCATGCCACATACGGAATTTGCAGCAGACCTGCGGTTTTATCTCTGCGGTAAAAGCCGACGGTCATTGCGATGACGAGCGCGTCGAGCAGGAGAATCCAGAAGAACGCGAATAATCTCCATTTCAGCACAAAAAACGCCACTGGCCAGAGCAAATTGACCGCAAGCTGCGCATAATACAAAGCGCTCAGATTGCTGTCCCGCAAGCCCTTTGTTTTCAGAATTCCGTCGGAAACGCCCATCAAAAAATAGAGCAGTGACCACGCAATGGGAAAGAGAATCGACGGCGGCGCAAGCGGCGGTTGTTTAAGCATTTGGTAATCCATTGAGCCGGACGTAAGCAGTCCGACCAGCGCGCCAAGCGCCAGCGGAACAATAATGCTGAAAGCGTATGTTTTTACTTTATTCCAATTGATTGCTTCTGTCATAAAACCATCTCCCGTTTTTGTTTTATTATATGTCAGCGGCGCCTGATTATGCTTTCCCAAACGCATTTTTCAACTTCAAAAGGATTTGCCTATTGTACATAATAGGTAATACCTATAAAAAAGCGTCTTGACAAAATCACAGAATCGTGTGATAATAGTATTGTCAATAAGCCTACTAAACAAGTAGGAAAACTATGTAATGTAATTCTGCGATACGAAGGAGCATAACAGATGAGAACCTATAAGAAAATGACAGACTTAATCGGCAACACGCCGCTTTTGGAGCTTGAAAATTACGGACGGCTCAAAAACCTCGGCGCGACCATTTTCGGCAAGCTGGAATATTTTAACCCCGCCGGAAGCGTTAAGGACAGAATTGCCAAGGCAATGATTGACGACGCAGAGGCAAAGGGCGTGTTAAAGCCCGATTCGGTTATCATCGAGCCCACCAGCGGAAACACCGGCATCGGTCTTGCTGCCGTAGCCGCCGCGAGAGGCTATAAGGTGATTCTCACCATGCCCGAAACCATGAGCGTTGAACGGCGGAACCTTTTAAAAGCCTACGGCGCGCAGGTGGTGCTGACTGAGGGAATAAAGGGCATGAAGGGCGCGATTGAAAAAGCGCAGCAGCTTGCGGCGGAAAACGAGAACAGCTTTATTCCCAGCCAGTTTACCAATGCTGCCAATCCGAGCGCGCACCGCAGCACAACCGGTCCTGAAATTTGGAACGACACCGACGGCAAGGTGGATATTTTCGTGGCGGGCGTTGGAACAGGCGGAACCATTTCAGGCGTCGGTGAATATCTGAAAAGCAAAAATCCCAACGTGAAAATTGTCGCGGTAGAACCTGCCGGCTCGCCTGTCCTTTCGGGCGAAAAGCCCGGTCCGCACAAAATTCAGGGAATCGGCGCAGGCTTTGTTCCCGAAACCCTGAATACGGAAATCTATGACGAAGTCATCAAGGTCGAAAACGCGGACGCTTTTAAGACAGGCAGAGTGCTTGCCAAAACCGAGGGCTTGCTTGTCGGCATTTCGTCCGGCGCGGCGGTTTGGGCTGCGGCACAGCTTGCCAAGCGCCCCGAAAACAAGGGCAAACACATTGTAGCGCTCCTTCCCGACACGGGAGAACGCTATCTCTCCACTCAGATGTTTACAGAATAAGAGGCAATTCACATGTTAACTCTCAGCAATGCAAAAAAGAACAGCTTCTCAGCCGGAATGACAGCGTGGCGTTTCGGCGGCATTGCTATGCCCGCGTGTTGTTGTGTAAGCAGGCACACAGGCGGAATCGCGCGATGTTGAGAAAGTCATATACGCTATGCTTGTCACCGCCTGTGTTCACAACGGAAAACAGGCGGTATCTTTATGCTTTTTAAAGGAGAATATGATGACTGAAACACAAGAGAGCACCACGGCAAAGCTATGTTCCTTTGCCCGTGCCTACCATTCCAACATGGGCAGCCAAAAGATTTTTGACGATTATCTTGCCTACGATTTAATGGGCAAGGAGGAATATGAGGAAATCGGTCAGTTGATTGACAATGATTTTGAAGCCGGAAAGTCGGATGTTAACTATGCGTTCAGCAGCGCAAAGATTGCCGAAAAACCCAACCGCTATCTCGCGCCGATTCCTCTGTCGCGGATTGCTTTTGCGGAGAACAAGCTGCTCGAATTCGCACGGGAGAATGGAAAATGCCAGTATGTTGTCTGCGGAGCGGGCATGGACACCTTCGCTTTTCGAAACGACAATCCCGATATTCATATTTTTGAACTGGATCACCCCAACACAGGAAGCTACAAGCGCGAGCGTGTGCGGCAGCTTGAATGGAATATCCCGGAAAACCTGACCTTTGTTCCGATTGATTTTTCCAAGGACAGCATGACGCAAAAGCTGTTAAGCGCGGGCTTTCAGCCGCAGCTTCCTTCGTTCTTCGCCATACTCGGCGTTTCCTATTATCTGACGCTTTCCGTCTTTGAGCGGACAATCGAAGAAATCAGCAGGCTTTGCTGCGGGCACAGTGAAATTGTTTTTGACTATCCCGATGAAACAACGCTGAACACGCCCGGTGCGGAGCGCGTTCATACGCTGACGGAGATTACCGAAAAGCTCGGAGAAAAAATGCTGCACGGCTATTCCTTCGCGGAGATTGACTCTGCGCTGGAGCGCTGCAATTATCGAATTGCGGAACACGAAACGCCGCAGGCGATACAGCAGAAGTTTTTTGACAACCGCACGGACGGAATCTCGGCGTTTGAAAACATTCACTTTATCTTAGCGGAAAAAGGCGAAAAAATTTAAGGAGATGATTTCATGGAACTGATACCCAGCTTTTCCGTCGATCACAGAGCGATTATTCCCGGCATTTTTACAAGCCGTACAGACGCCGTCGGCGGCAGCGTTATCACCACCTATGACATAAGACTGACCAAGCCGAACAGAGAGCCTGTCATAGACGCCGCGGCAATGCATTCTCTGGAACACCTGATTGCGACCTTTCTTCGCAATCATCCCTATTGGAAGGACGAAACTATCTATTGGGGACCGATGGGGTGTTTGACAGGCTTTTATTTGATATTGAAAGGGAACCGTTCTTCGCGTGACATCTATGATTTGGTTTTAGAAGCCTTTCGTGAGGTGAAAAAAGCGCAGACGGTTCCCGGCACCTCGCCCGAAAACTGCGGGCATTACCTTCTGCATAATCTGGAAATGGCAAAATGGTACGCCGCAAGATTTGCGGACTACCTTTCCGGAAATTCCGAAAACGACAGGATTTTTGAGTATCCGAAAGCCGAGCGCCTGATTACGGCGGACGGACAACGGTTTTTCGATTCATAATTTTACGAGGAGTAATTCATATGGCAAACTATAAAAATATCGAATCCGCCCTGATTCACGGCGGAATTTCTACGGATCCAACCACAGGAGCGGTCAATGTTCCGATTTATCAGACCTCAACCTATCGTCAGAGCGGCTTGGGAGAGGAGCCGAAGTGGGAGTATTCCCGCACAGGAAACCCCACCCGCGCGGCGTTGGAAGCGCTGATTGCGGAGCTGGAGCACGGAAAGGCGGGCTTTGCCTTTGGTTCGGGCATGGCGGCGATTACGGCGGTGCTAAGTCTGTTTGAGGCAGGCGACAGGGTGCTGATTTCAAGCAATGTGTACGGCGGAACCTTCCGCGTGCTCGACAAGGTTTTTAATCATTTCAACATCCGCTATTCCATTGAGGACACCACCGACTTAGACGCGCTTGAAAAGAAAATTACGCCTGACGTCAAGGCGATTCTGGTGGAGAGTCCCGCAAACCCGCTGTTGACCGTCACCGACCTCGCCGGGGTTGCGGCAATCGCCAAAAAGCACGGAATTCTCTCCATTGCAGACAACACCTTCATGACCCCTTATCTGCAAAGACCGATTGAACTGGGTGTGGATATTGTCATTCACAGCGCTACCAAGTATCTCGGCGGTCACAGCGACGTGGTTGCGGGCTTGGTGGTTGTCAATGACGACGCGCTTGCACAGCGGCTGGCGTTTATCCAAAATTCCACAGGCGGCGTGCTCGCTCCCTTTGACAGCTTTTTGCTGATTCGCGGCATCAAAACCCTCGGCGTACGCCTTGACCGTCATGTGCAGAACGCCGAAAAAGCGGCGGCATATCTGCAAAATCACAAGGCGGTCAAAAAGGTATATTATCCCGGACTTCCCGGTGCGCAGGGCTATGAAATCAACAAGCGGCAGGCGAAAAACGGCGGCGCGATGATTTCTTTTGAGCTCAACGAAAACTACGACATCAAAAAATTCTTCAAGGCGTTAAAGCTGGTTTCACTTGCGGAAAGTCTCGGCGGCGTGGAAAGCCTTGTGTGCCATCCCGCAAGCATGACGCACGCGGCAATTCCGTATGAGGTGCGCCAAAGCGTCGGCATTACCGACGGATTAATCCGGCTTTCCGTCGGCATCGAAAGCATTGATGACATTCTTGCGGATTTAGAACAGGCGATTGCGGAAAGCGGGGAAGAATAATGGCGCTTTATGACGACATGCAGCAGCTGATTGGCAACACGCCGCTTGTTAGGCTTAACCACCTTGATTTGCCCGAAGGAGCGAATCTTTATGCGAAATTAGAATTATACAATCCCTCCGGCAGCGTCAAGGACAGAATCGGCGCATACATGATTGCCGACGCGGAGCGTCGCGGCGTCCTCAAAGCGGGCGGCACCATTGTGGAGGCAACGGCGGGCAATACAGGCTTGGGAATCGCCTTCGCCGCGCTGAACAAGGGCTACAGAATCATTTTTGTTGTGCCCACAAAATTTTCCGCGGAAAAGCAAACGCTTCTCCGTGCGCTCGGCGCTGAAATCATCAACACGCCGCGTGAAGGCGGCATGCTCGGCGCGTGGGACAAGGCGGAGAAAATCCGCAAGTCCATTCCGGGAGCCGTCACCTTGGAGCAGTTCAAGAACCGCGCAAATCCGCTCGCGCATTATGAAACCACCGGCAGAGAGATTTATGAGGACTTAAACGGAAGGATAGATTACCTTGTTGCGGGTGCCGGCAGCGGCGGCACCTATTCGGGTGTCGTTAAATTTCTTAAAGAGAAAAATAAGAGCGTTGTCGGCGTCCTTGCCGACCCGGTCGGCTCCACGATGGGCGGCGGCGAGCACGGCGATTACAATATCGAAGGTATCGGCAACGATTTTATCGCGGACACCATGGACATGTCGCTTGTTGACAAGGTGGTCAAGATGAACGACAAGGAAGCCTTTGACGGTGCGCGGGAGCTGGCAAAAAAAGAGGGAATCTTTGCGGGCTCGTCCTCCGGCGCGGCACTGGCGGCGGCAAAAAAGCTGATAAGCGGCGGTGCGCGCGGAAATATCGTCATCATTCTGCCTGACCGCGGCGACCGCTATTTCACCAAGAATTTATATGAATAGGACAACCGTATGACATTACAACAAATACTTTACGCAATCACCATCTCTGAGCAGGGCTCCTTTAACAAGGCGAGCGAGGTGCTGTATATCGCGCAGCCATCATTGACAGAAGCCATCAAGGAACTGGAAAAGGAGCTGCATATTATCATTTTTAACCGCGGCGGCAGAGGAGTGACGCTGACAAGCGACGGACGGGATTTTATCTCTTACGCGCGCGAGTTGTATCACCAGTACAATGCAATCGTGGAAAAATACGGAGAAAACGGCAGGCGGAAAAAGAAGTTTGCCGTTTCCGCCCAGCACTATTCCTTCGTCGTAAAAAGCTTTGTCGAACTGGTGAAAAAGCTGAATATGGACGAATATGAATTCGCCATCCGTGAGCAGCGCACTCAGCAGGTGATTGAGGACGTCAGCACGCTCAACAGCGAAATCGGCATTATTTACCTGAGTGATTTTAACGCCGCGTTAATCAACAAGGTGCTGCGGAGCAGCAATCTGGAATTTCACGAACTGATTGAATGTGACGCCTATGTCTATATTTGGAAGGGACACCCGCTTGCCCATAATAAAACCATACGCTTTGATGAACTTGCGCCGTACCCTTGTTTATCCTTTGAGCAGGGCGGCAACGGCTCCATGTATTTTGCCGAAGAAATCTTAACGAATTTTCCTTATCCGCGCACCATCAAGGCAACCGACCGCGCCACCATGCTGAATTTGATGGTCGGGCTGAACGGCTTTACGCTGTGTTCGGGGATTATCTGCGAGGAACTCAACGGCAGCGATTTTGTTGCCGTTCCGTATGAGCCCGACGAGGCTCACCCCGGCGGAAAGATGAGAATCGGTTACATCACCAAAAAGAAAATGCTGCTGAGCGGCGTAGGGCAGTTGTATATCAGCGAGTTGAAAAAATATCTGGGAGTGAAAAATGCAAATCATTGATTTTCACGCGCATATTTACCCCAATAAAATTGCGGAAAAAGCGACAAACGCCACCGCGGCGTTTTACGGAATAACGCCCGCCTGCACCGGCAGCGGACAAGAACTGCTCGGGGAGGGAAAGAAGGCAGGCATCAGCGAGTTTGTACTGCTGCCCGTTGCCACAAAGCCCGAACAGGTGCGGCATATCAATGAATTCATTCTTTCGGAGGCTACGGCTCACGCGGAATTTCACGGCTTCGGCACCGTTCACCCGGCGTGTGGAAGCGTTTCGAATGAAACTGAATTCATTCTCAACGCCGGGCTCAAAGGAATCAAGCTTCACCCCGACACCCAGAGGTTCAATACCGACGATAAGAGATTATTTGAAGCCTTTGACGTGATTCAGGGAAAGCTGCCTGTCCTTGTGCATTGCGGCGACAAGCGGTTTGATTTTTCCCATCCGCGCCGTTTAAAAGCCGTTATGACCAATTTTCCGCGATTGCGGGTCATTGCCGCGCATTTGGGCGGCTGGTCGCTGTTTGAGGAAGCGTTTCAAATTTTGAAGAATTCAGACTGTTTTTTGGACATTTCAAGTTGCATGATGTTTTTGCCGCCGGAGCAGGTCGCGCGTTATATCCGCGGCTACGGTGCGGACAGAATCCTGTTCGGCACGGATTTTCCGTTATGGAGTCCGCAAAAAGAGGTCAAATCCTTTTTGAATTTGCCGCTGCACGCAGACGAATTTGAAAAAATCGCCTTCCGAAACGCCCGCAGAATTCTAAGCAAATCATAGGCGCAGCCTATTACCTACTATACCTATCGGATATTAGACATTACTCCAAAAATCTGCTATAATAATACTACCGAAACGGAAAGGAGAGAGCAACATGACCACACGGAAAGCAATGTGCGGAGATACCATGATGTGTAATGCGCAAAAGGCGTTCTTTTGTGTTGTGGCTTGCTGCGCGCTCCGAATGTGAAGGGCATTTCTGCGTTTCACTGAGGAAGTCGGCACTGACTTCCTTTTTTTATGCTCAAAGGCAGAAGGGAAGAAAATACTATGAAAAAAATCATCATTGTCTGTATGCTCGCGCTTGCCGCGGCGTTCAGCGCAACAGCCTGTACCTCGACAAGCGCGCAAAACAACTGCTGTCAAAGCGACAGCGCAACGCCCGATTGCTGTCAGAAAACCACGCAAAATATCCCTGACTGCTGCGCGGGCGAGTAATCAAGCTAACTCAGAAAGGAAATCATCATGAAAATCAGAATTATCGCGGCTTTGCTTGCCGCTGTTTTATCAATCACCTTATTTGCGGGCTGCAACATCTCCTCCGGCGCGTCCTCTGCAGCGTCGGAACCTTCCGACAGCACTTCCAAAACCGCGCTTGAAAAAACAACCTTTAACCTCGGACATCTTAACTCCACCGCCCACCTTCTCGGCTTTGTCGCAAAGGAAGAGGGCTTCTTTAAGGAGGAAGGTCTCGACGTAACGCTCACGCTGTTTTCCTCGGCGGCGGAGCTTTCCGGCGGACTGGAATCCGGCAAGCTGGACGTTGCCTTTATCGGCTCGGTTCCCGCGCTCACCTTCCAGAGCCAGGGACACGACCTCACCATCTTCGGCGGCGAGATGACAAACGGTCACGGTTATGTCATTAAGCCCGAATTCGTTGAGGGTCTCTCCGACTGGGACGTTTCCATTCTCAAGGGCAGAAATGTTGCCTCGGTGAAAAATTCCGTTCAGGACGCCGAACTGCAAATTCTCTTAAAAGACAAACACATCGAAATCGGCGAGGGCAGCGACAAGGTGAATATCGTTTACTTTGACAGCCAAAAGGACGCCTACAACGCGCTGCAAAATGACACCATCGACGCCGCTTCCGCGTATTCTCCCTACACCTCTCTTGCCGAGAGTCAGGGATACAAGATTGTTTACCGCTGCTCCGAAGAACCGCTGCTGGAAAACCAGCCCTGCTGCCGTCAGGTTGCCGCCACCGAAGCGCTTTCCAAATATCCCAACGCCTACAACGCCTTTGAACGCGCGCTGATTAAGGCGTATAAGTTCACACAGGAAAACAAAGAGGGCACCGTTAAGGACGTGAAGCAGTACATCGACATCGAGGAATCCTTAATCAACACCGAAATCTACGGCGGCTATGGCGCTTCGGTTCCCGACCCCGACAAACAGGGCACGGTGGCGCTCAAAAACGCGATTGTTGAACTCGGCTACACCGAGGATTACGACATCGACAAGCTTTATAATACCGATATTTACAAAAACGCTCTCGCAAGCCTGATTGCGGAAAACCCCGGCGATAAGGTTTACGCCGAACTTCAGGAGCATTTCAATCAATACGAATAAATCCATTTTAAAGAGCAGGAAACAGCACCGCGCTGTTCCCTGAAAAATAAACCCGGAATGAAGGCTTATGAGTAAGATAGAGATAAATCACTTAACGGTTGACTACACCGAAAAAAAGAACAGCTTCACCGCCCTGAAGGACGTCAGCTTTTCCATTGAGGAGGGCGCGTTTGTCAGCGTAATCGGTTCCAGCGGCTGCGGCAAAAGCACGCTGCTGAGTATTTTGGAGGGAATTAATTTCCCCACCTCCGGCGAGATTCTGATTGACGGCGCGCCGGTTACGGGCACAGGCACCGACAGGGGCGTTGTGTTTCAGCATTATTCGCTGTTTCCGTGGATGACCGCCCGGAAAAACGTCGCCTTCGGCGTCAAGCAGGTCAACAAGTCCGCGTCCAAGGCGGAGAGCCTGCAAATTGCCGACGCTTTTTTGGAGAAGGTCGGTCTGGAACGCTTTAAGAATAAATACCCGTCGCAGCTTTCGGGCGGAATGCAGCAGCGCGTGGCGATTGCCAGAGCGCTTGCCATGAACACCGATATTCTTCTGATGGACGAACCCTTCGGCGCGATTGACGCAAAAAACCGCACTGTTTTGCAGGAACTGCTGCTTGAACTGTGGGAGGGCGACGGCACAAGTCCGCGCAAGACTGTTGTGTTTGTCACGCATGATATTGACGAGGCGATTTTGCTCTCGGACAAAATCGTGATGATGACCGCGCATCCCGGTCAGGTCTACAAGGAGATTGACGTTCCGTTTGACCGCCCGCGCAACCGTGCGCAGCTTGTGCAGACAAAGGAATACAATAAATTCCGAAATAAGCTGCTCGCCATGTTCTACAGCGACATTGTGAACAAAATCGGCGGAGAAGAGGTGGTGCTGTAATGACAATCAAAAAACGGTATCTCAGAACTGTCCATTTTCTGTTTCTCGCGCTGCTGTTGATTCAGCTTATTCCGAATCAACTGAATACGGAAACCTACGCGCACTACGTTGTCTGGTTTGCCGTGGGCGTGGAGATTTTAACCTTGCTGGTGTCCTCTGTCATCAAAAAGCCGGCAGGCTTGACACTGTTCGCTGACATTGTCAGCTTTATCTACGGGCTTTTGATTGCGTGGACGCTGGCAACCGCGAAATTTAATCTGCTCAAGCCCGCGCTGTTTCCGCCGCCGGGAAGGGTTTTTTGGCAGCTGCTCGGAGATTACGAAAAAATCATCACCAATATTTTCAGCTCGGTAGGCATTATTTTACAGGGCTATTTGCTCGCGGCAGCCGTGGCGATTTTGTTGGGCTTGCTGCTCGGTTCAAGCGAACGGCTCGGAAGCGCCGCGACCTATATCGCAAAGTTCCTCGGCGCTATTCCGCCGATTGTTTACATTCCCTACGGCATCGCGCTGCTGCCGACCTTCCGCTCGGTGTCGGTGTTCGTTATCTTTCTTGCGACCTTCTGGCCGGTGCTGGCAGGCACCATGAGCGGTGTGATGAATGTCGATAAAAGAACGCTTGACTCCGCAAGAGTGCTCAACGTCAGCCGCTTCACCATGCTGTTCTCCGTGATTCTGCCCGCCTCGCTCCCGCAGATTTTTATCGGCTGCAACCAAGGACTGACCGTGTCGTTCGTGCTGCTGACCTCGGCGGAGATGATTGGCGCGCAAAGCGGACTGGGCTATTACATCAAAAATTATTCCGATTTCGGCGACTACACAAGAACGCTTGTCGGCTTGATTGTTATCGGCATTGTGATTGTCGTCATTTCCTTCGGATTCAACAAGCTCCAGCAATATCTGCTTCGCTGGAAGCACTAAAAGGGGGCACGTTATGACAGAAATTCTATGGCACGGCAGGGGAGGACAGGGCGCCTTTACCGCCGCAAGACTGCTCGGTGAAGCGTATTCGCTCAAAGAATATTCCTACGCCCTCGCTTTTCCGTCCTTTGGACCCGAACGCCGGGGCGCGCCGATTCGCGCGTTTACCAAGCTTGACCGAAAGCCCATCGGCAACCGCAGCGAAATTACAAAGTCAGATTACAGCATTTTTCTTGATGACACGCTATTTAATGAAAATTCTCTGAACGAATTAAAATCAAACGGAAAAATCCTGTTGAACACAAAGAAAACCATTGATAATCCGCAGGTGATTACGCTCGACGGCGACAGTATTGCGGCGCGAACTCTCGGCTTGCCGATTACGAATACGATTTTGCTTGGCGCGTTCGCGGCAATCTTCAATGAAATTTCTTTGGAAGAAATATATGAAGCGATTCGTCAAACCATGCCCCAAAGATTGCATGAAAAAAATATTGCCGCCGTAAAAGCCGCGTATGAGGAGGTTGCCGTATGAAGCCGTATCTAAGAGATTTTATCCCAGTTTCCTTTGCCGATATTCCCGAAGCGACAGCCTACGAAGCGGGGTATCTTGTCACAAAAAACGCGGGCTGGCGCAACGTCCGTCCCGTGATTGACGCGCAAAAGTGCGTGGGCTGTCTGAACTGCTATTTGTATTGTCCCGACGGCGTGATTTACCGCGACGGAAGCAAGGTGGCAATCGACTACGATTTTTGCAAGGGCTGCGGCATTTGCCGCAATATCTGTAAGTTAAACGCAATCACAATGGAGGCGGAAAAGTAATGGCTAAAAAATTCTTATCCGGCAATGAAGCCTTTGCCTATGGCGTCCGGCTGGCGCGTCCGCAGGTGATTTCCGCCTACCCGATAACGCCGCAGACAATTGTGGTGGAAAAGCTTTCCGAATTTGTCGAGGACGGAAGCCTGAATGCGGAATTTATTCATGTGGAATCCGAACATTCCGCGCTCTCCTGCGCAATGGGCGCTTCCGCTGTCGGTGCGCGGGCTTTCACCGCAACCTCCTCACAGGGCTTGCTCTATATGGCGGAGTGTCTGCCTTACGCGGCGGGAGGACGGTTTCCGATTGTCATGATGAACGCCAACCGCTCCACCGCTCTGCCGTGGAACATCTACGGCGACCAGCGCGACTCGCTCTCACAGCTTGACAGCGGCTGGATTCAGGCGTATGCCAAAAACGCGCAGGAGGCGCTTGATTTGGCGCTGATGAGCTTCTATATTGCCGAGCATAAAAACGTCAGCACGCCATTCATGGCGAATCTTGACGGCTTTGTGCTCACGCACACCTACGAGGTGGCGGAGGTTCCGACGCAGGAGCAGGCGGACGCTTTTCTTCCGAAATATGAAACGGAAAATAAGATGGATTTGCGGCATCCACGCAACCTCGGATTTTCAGCCGGCCCCGACACCAATACTTTTTTTAAGTACAAGGAACATCTCGGAATCCTGAACGCCAAGGCGGTGATAGGGGAAGCCGAGGAAAAATTTGAAAGGATTTTCGGCAGGCGCTACAGCGGCTTGACCGAGAGTTATCAAATAGAGGACGCGGAGTATATCATCATTACCCTCGGCAGTATCTCGGGACTTGTCCGCGAGGCGGTTGACGCGCTCAGAAAAGAGGGCAGAAGGGTCGGCTTGCTGAGATTGCGCTATCTTCGTCCGTTTCCGAATGAAGAAATCGCCGCCGCCGTAAGGACCGCAAAGGCTCTCGCCGTGCTGGAAAAGGACATTTCCTTCGGCAACGAGGGAACGGTGTATACCAATGTCAATTCCGCACTGCAAAAGGCGGATATTCACATTCCCTGTTCCGATTACATCGGTGGGCTCGGCGGCAAAAATATTTCCTATGAAGAAATAAAACACATCTTTGACAGGTTGGAGCAACTGCAGCCGACTGTAAATTTCTTAGGGATTGGCGGTGAAGGATATGGCAATTAGCGCAAAAACACTCAACGAAACAGAATTCTTTTACGGGCACAAGGCTTGCGCGGGCTGCGGAGGAAGTCTTGCGGTGCGCATTGCGCTGAAGGTGTTGGGGGAAAACGCGGTTGCGGTGCTGCCTGCGGGCTGTATGTCAGCGGTTGGCTTCAATTTTCCGCAGCTTTGCTTTGGCAACAACGCGATTATCTCCACCTTTGCCGGCACCGCGTCCATGCTCACAGGCGTTGAAGCCGGGCTTCGGGCGCAGGGAATAACGGACTTTCACGCGGTCGGCTTTGCGGGCGACGGCGGAACGGCGGATATTGGCTTGCAGGCGCTTTCGGGCGCGATTGACCGCAACGATGACATTCTCTACATCTGCTACGACAACGAAGCCTATATGAACACGGGTATTCAAAAAAGCTCGCTCACGCCCTTTGGCGCGCGAACGACCACCACACCCGCGGGAAAAAATATCCGCGGCAATCTCAGAACCAAAAAGAATCTGTTTGAAATTGTCGCCGCCCACGGAATCCCTTATGCCGCCACCGCCAGCGTTGGTTACCTCAACGACTTTATGCGCAAGGTGGAAAAGGCAAAGCATATCAGGGGTACAAAGTACATTCACATTCTCGCGCCCTGTCCCACGGGCTGGGGCGTCAGCACAGACGAAACCGTTGACGTGGCAAAAGAGGTGGTCGACTGCGGCTTGTGGTATCTCGCCGAATATGAAAACGGCGAATTTACTCTGAATCATCAGCCAAAGAGCTTTTCTGATGTTTCGGCTTATCTCAAACGCCAGAGCCGCTTTAAGCACCTGACCGACAAAGACATTGAAATCATTACACAATCCCGCGATAAAAAGTGGGAGTTTATTCGCAAAAATTTTAAATGAGCAGAAGGAGTAATCAGCAATGAGCAGAGATATTCATAATAAATATTGGGACGAGGCGCTTGAAACCCTGCCCCGCGAGGAGCTTGAAAAAAGACAGCTTGCGGATTTGCAGGAGATTGTCAAATTCGCTTATGACAATGCGCCTTACTACAAGCGTTCGTTTGACGAGGCGGGCGTAAAGCCGGAGGACATCAAAACACTCAAGGACATTCAAAAATTCCCCTTTATCAACAAGAAAACCCAGCGCGACACCCAAGGCGTCGGTTCCTTTCTCGGAGAGTTGGCGGCGGTTCCGGAGGAGGACGTTGTGTTTATTTCCACCTCGTCCGGTTCCACGGGCGTGCCGACCATGAGCCCCTTTACAAAGAAGGATTTTGACGAATTTCAGGAGACCGAAAGCCGCTGGTTCTGGCAGGTGGGTATGCGTCCGAACGACCGCTATGTTCATGCGCTCAACTTTTCGCTCTACGTCGGCGGTCCCGACGTAATCGGTGCGCAAAACCTCGGCGCGCTCTGCATTTGGGGCGGCACGCTTCCCAGCGAACGCCTGCTCTTTGTACTGAAAACCTATCAGCCGACTGTCATTTGGACTTCTCCGTCCTATGCGTGGCAGCTTGGTGAAAAAGCGCTCAAAAGCGGCATTGACCCGAAAAAGGACTTGAATATCAAGAAAATCATTGTCGCCGGCGAACTCGGCGGCTCCATTGAAGCCACCAGAAAAGCAATTGAGGACATCTGGGGCGCGGAGGTTTATGACTTCTACGGTCTGTCGGACATTTTCGGCGCCTGCGCCGCTATGTGTGAGGCAAAGGACGGTTTGCACATTGCCGAAAACCACATTTTGGTTGAAACCGTCGATATTCACACAGGCGAAATTCTGGAGCCCGGTCAGGTCGGAGAACTCGTGTTTACAACGCTCAGAAAGCACGCCCGCCCGCTGATCCGCTTCCGCACAGGCGACATCGGCTGGATTGACAACACCAAGTGCTCCTGCGGCAGAACGCACGGAAGAATTCACATTCAGGGCAGAAAGGACGATATGTTCATTGTTTCCGCCGTCAATGTGTTCCCCAGCGACATCGAGGCAGTGGTTCGCGAGCAGGAGGGTATTACAGGCGAATACCTGATTAGAATTTTCGAAAAGGATTTCACCAATAAATACGCCGTCGAAATTGAAAAGAATTCGGATAATCCCAAGTCTGACAACGAGATTGCGGCGGAGTTGACCGCGGCGCTGAAGGCGCGAATCGGCGTGAAGCCCGCGCGTGTAGTTGTGCACCCCGACGGCGGGCTTGATACCCGCTCCGAGCACAAGTCCAGACGGGTTATCGACGAGCGCACACTTGATTATAACATCTAACCGGTGTATAATGGAATTATTATGCAAAACGGAGGCACAGCTATGCCCGAACTTTCCAAACGAACAGAAACCTTCACCGATTCCGTCATCCGGCGTATGACGCGCATTTCCAATCAATACAGCGCGGTCAATCTTTCACAGGGTTTTCCCGATTTTGAACCGCCGCGCGAGCTGCTTGACAGGCTCGCGGAGGTGACAAAAGAAGATTTTCATCAATATTCCATCACTTGGGGCGCGCAAAACTTCCGCGAGGCGCTCGCCAAAAAGCAATCCCGGCTGATGGGCAGAGAAATCAATCCGAATGAAGAAATCGTTGTGACCTGCGGCAGCACCGAAGCGATGATGGCGGCAATGATGACCGTCACCAATCCCGGAGACAAGGTGATTGTGTTTTCGCCGTTTTATGAAAACTACGGCGCGGACACTATTCTTTCGGGTGCGGAGCCGGTTTATGTTCCGCTCTATCCGCCCAATTTTCATTTCAATCCCGAAGAGCTGGAGGCGGCGTTCCGGCAAAAGCCAAAGGCGCTGATTCTCTGCAATCCGTCGAATCCCTGCGGCAAGGTGTTCACCTATGACGAGTTGAAAATCATTGCGGATTTAGCCGAAAAATACGACGCGTTTGTGATTACCGACGAGGTGTATGAGCACATTGTCTACGCGCCGCACAAGCACACCTATTTTGCTTCCCTGCCCAAGATGTGGGAGCGGACAATTTCCTGTTCCTCGCTCTCAAAAACCTATTCCATCACCGGCTGGCGCCTGGGCTATATCATTGCTCCGCCGCGTATTATCGACGTCGCAAAAAAGGTGCACGACTTTTTGACCGTCGGAGCGGCGGCTCCCTTGCAGGAGGCGGCAGTGACAGGACTGAATTTCGGTGACAATTACTACAAACAGCTTCAGGATAAATACACCGAAAAGCGGGATTTGTTCTTAAAGGGCTTAGACACTATCGGAATCGCGCATACCGTTCCGCAGGGCGCCTATTATGTTCTGCTCGACATCTCGGAATTCGGCTATGAAAGCGACCTTGAATTCTGCGAGGTGCTTGCAAAAGACGTCGGCGTCGGCGCTGTTCCCGGTTCAAGCTTCTTCCGCGAAAACGTCAACCACCTGATTCGGCTTCACTTCGCCAAGAAAAACGAAACGCTCAACGAAGCGCTCAACCGCTTGGAGCATATCAGAACCAAAATCCAAAAACATTCATCCTTATCATTTTAAAAAAGAACCTCTCGGCCTTCAATGCCACGTAAAAGCGGCAGGGAAGGGTGAGAGGTTCTTGAATGATGTTGGGCGTTTTTGTTGCGGAAG
>CAMVLW010000032.1 GCA_947168445.1 uncultured Clostridia bacterium | reverse complement strand
TTCGTTTGATAGTTTGCATTTCAGGGGCGCACAGAGGTGCGCTCCTTTTTTAGTGAAAACATTATATGGAAAAAATTAGCCGCATATCTTGCGTTTTTGCCTCAAAAAAAGTATAATAAGCACATAGCGGTACAGACGCGCCGTTGCAATTTTTCATTAGGAGGTATTTTATGCAAGCAAATCAAGCGGACAGGGTACACCCGTATCTTACCTATCAAAAGGAATTTACGCCGTATAAATGGTATAAGCCGCTGCTGGCAACGCTGGCGGGCGTGGGATTCTTTATGGTGTTCACCGTGGTACTGAGCATTTTCGGCTTTATTCTTGCTTCCAACCAAGGGTATGATTTGACACAGCTTCTTACAGGCGGCTACGACACCCTTGACGCCTACACGCCGCTCGGCGCAATTATGTCGCTCGGAACCGTGGCGGTTATGCTGCCTGCGGTTGCGCTCGGCAACCGTGTGGTCAACGCACGTCCGTTTTCTTCGGTTTCTTCCTCGCGCGGCGGCTTTGATTTCGGCGTGTTCTTCAAGTGCTTTGTTGTGGCGCTGGTGCTGGTGGGGCTCCCTCTGGCGCTGCTCAACCTGTTCTCCGGCGAAAACACCGGCGTGGTAAAATTCACGGTGCTCGGCTTTATTCTCTGCACGATTCTGGCGCCGCTTCAGTGCGTTGCGGAGGAATATGTGTTCCGCGGTCAGCTTATGCAGATGTTCGGCGCGTGGATTAAGTTCCCGGTGATTCCGATTCTTTTGCAGACGGTGTTCTTTGCGCTCTCACATCCCTACAACGTCACCGGCGTGATTACCGTTGCCGTTATGGGCGCGGTGCTCGGTGTGTGCGCCTACATTACAAACGGTCTGGAATCCGGCTGTGCGCTGCATATCGTGAACAACATGGTCGCCTTTTACTTTGCGGGCTTCGGCTTCGGCGGCGTGCAGTCCGAGGTGGCAGTCGTGGATTTGATTATCGACGTGGTTCTCTGTGCGCTGTATCTCGGCTTTATCATTTTCGCGGACAAAAAGCTCGGCTGGTTCAGCCGCGTCAAAAAGGACGACCTTGCCGCGTTCAACGCCAAAATTGCGGCGCGTGAGCAGGCAAGACAGTCGCAGGCTTAATCAAAATTTCTATCGCCCTGAGAGTTTTTAGGACTTTCAGGGTGATTTTTTGCGTTTTGCCATGTTCTATTTTGTGCTTAGAGCGGCAAAACCGGAATTTTGCCCCGAAAAAGACTAAAAAATTGTAACTTTTTGCATAAAGACTTGTTATTGTGACGAAGTTGTGATAGAATAGACATATTCGATTGTTAAGATGCCGGTTTTTTGTCTGTTTGTTTTAGCGCTTTAGCACAAAAAAGCGGCTGTGCGGAATCGACGAGGGGCTTCCTCAAAAAATCAATTAAGGTAGGATGAGAAATGAATTCAAAAACATTGTTTTACATTCTGAAACGAATCCTCCTTGCTGTTTTTACCGTATGGGTAGTTATCACGATTACCTTCTTCGTCATGCATGCGGTTCCCGGCGGACCGTTCGTGGGCGAAAAGGCGACCACCCCGGCGGTGCAGGCGGCGATGGAGGCAAAGTACGGACTTGACAAGCCGCTGCACGAGCAGTATTTTACCTATCTGGGCGATATTGTCACCAAGTTCGATTTCGGCCCCTCGCTGAAGCAGCGCGGAAGAATGGTAATCGACATTATCTCCGACGGCATGAAAACCTCTATGGCGCTCGGTCTGATTGCGGCGGGGGTTTCCACGCTGTTCGGCGTAACGCTCGGCGCGGTTGCGGCGCTGCGGCGCAACAAGCTGATTGACCGCATTATCATGGTCATCACCACGGCGTTTGTTTCGATGCCATCGTTTATCATGGGCTCGCTGCTATTGGCGCTGTTCGCCATACAATTGCGGCTGCTGCCGGCAAACGGCTCCACCCCCGCGGGTCTGGTGCTGCCGATTATCACGCTGGCGCTGTACCCGATGGCGTACATCACCCGACTGACACGCTCCTCCATGCTCGACGTGCTCGGTCAGGATTACATCCGCACCGCAAAGGCAAAGGGCGTTTCGGGCGCGAGAATCATTTTCGGTCACGCGCTGAAAAACTCGCTGATTCCTGTTTTGACCTATATCGGTCCGATGCTTGCCTATATCGTCACCGGCTCGCTGGTTGTTGAGCAGATTTTCGCGGTGCCCGGAATCGGACGCGCGTTCGTCAGCAGCATTACCAACCGCGACTATCCAATGATTATGGGTACAACCATTATCCTGTCGGCGCTGATTGTCATTATGAACCTTGTCACCGATATTCTCTACAAGGTTGTTGACCCGCGCATTACGCTGGAATAAGGAGGGCGAGTTACATGAATCCGAAAAAGAAAAAGTTTACCTTCCATGTGGACTTGAGCTCCTTTATGCCCGCGTCCGACAAGGATAAGGAATATATGGTGCAAATGCGCCCGTCGACTACCTTTTTCCGCGACGGCATAAAGCGCCTTTACAAGAATAAGGTTGCGTTTGTCAGCTTTATCGTTATTGTGTTAATCACCCTGTCGAGCATTATCATTCCGATGTTCTGGCCGTATTCCTACGAAACCCAGCTCGGCGTTACGCCCGGCAGACCGGTTGATTCCTCTTACAACAACCTTGCTCCCTTCCAGTACGGAAAAACCGAGCAGGCGATGATCGACAGCGGCGAAAGCGTGTTTCCGCATGTGTTCGGAACCGACGCGGCGGGGCGTGATTACTTTATCCGCGTGATTTACGGCACGCGCGTTTCGCTGGCGGTCGGCTTCTTCGCGAGCATTATCGTGCTGCTGATCGGTACGCTGGTCGGCTCCATATCGGGTTATTTCGGCGGCAAGGTGGATATGATTATCATGCGGTTTGTCGATATTATCTATTCACTGCCGGATATGCTGATGGTCATTTTGCTCGCCACGGTGCTCAAAATGACGCTGACGCCGGTGATTGAGGGAACCTTCCTTGAAGCCATCGGCTCGAACATCATCAGCTTGTTTATCGTGTTCGCGCTGCTCTACTGGGTCAGCATGGCGCGCTTAATCAGAGGTCAGATTCTCTCGCTGCGCGAGCAGGAATATGTGCTTTCCGCACGCGCAACCGGCGCAAAGGGCAAGTGGATTATCACCAAGCACCTGATTCCGAACTGCATCAGCGTGGTTATCATCTCCGCCGCGCTGCAGATTCCCTCGGCAATCTTCACCGAAAGCTACCTGTCCTTCCTCGGTCTCGGCGTTAACGCGCCGATGCCCTCGCTCGGTTCGCTGGCGTCCGACGCGCTCAACGGTCTGACAAGCTATCCGTACCGTCTGGTCATTCCGGCGGTTGTCATTTCGCTGATTGTGCTCAGCCTCAACCTCTTCGGCGACGGTCTGCGCGATGCGTTTGACCCGAAGCTCAACGCATAAGGAGGCAGGACAATGGCATTATTAGAAGTAAAAAACTTAAAAACCTCATTCTTCACCGACGCGGGTGAAGTCAAGGCGGTCAACGACGTTTCCTTTTCGCTTGACCGCGGCAAGGTGCTCGGTATTGTCGGCGAGTCCGGCTCAGGCAAATCCGTCACCGCCTATTCCATTATGCAGATTCTCGCCGGCTCCGGCAAAATTGTTGACGGCTCGATTAAACTCGACGGTCAGGAACTGGTCGGCGCGGGCGAAAAGGTCATGAAGAACGTCAGGGGCAACAAGATTTCCATTATCTTCCAGGACCCCATGACCTCGCTCAACCCCACCTACACCATCGGCAAGCAGCTGATGGAGGCGATTTTGCTCCATACCGACCGCGACCGCAAACAGGCGTATGACCGTGCGGTGGAAATGCTCCGCTTGGTTAACGTCAACGAGCCGGAGCGCCGCATGAAGCAGTATCCCTATGAGTTCTCCGGCGGTATGCGCCAGCGCGTCATGATTGCAATGGCGCTTGCGTGCGAGCCTGAGATTCTGATTGCCGACGAGCCCACCACCGCGCTTGACGTTACCATTCAGGCGCAGATTTTGGAGTTGATGGGCTCGCTGCAAAAGGAACTCGGCATGGCGATTATCATGATTACCCATGACCTCGGCGTTGTGGCGCAGATTTGCGACGAGGTAATCGTTATGTATGCCGGCTCAATTTGCGAGCAGGGCACGGCGGACGAGATTTTCTACAATCCCTGCCACGAATATACAAAGGGCTTAATGCGTTCCATTCCCACCGCCGACACCGCCGGCACCAAGCTGCAGCCGATTACGGGCACCCCGATTGACCTGCTGAACATGCCCAAGGGCTGCCCCTTTGCGCCGCGCTGCGACAACGCGATGAAGATTTGCATTAACCACCGCGCCGAGCGCATGATGATTAATGAAAACCACGCCGCCACCTGCTGGATGAACGTCAAAAAGGGCGTTGAAAGCGGCGAAATAGAATTGGATACGAAAGGCGGCGATGACCTTGGCTGAGAAGCAACCGCTGATTGAGGTCAAGCACCTCAAGGAATATTTCAACATCAGCACCGGTATGTTCCGCACCAAGCCGCTCAAGGCGGTTGACGACGTATCGTTTGCAATTAATAAGGGCGAAACGCTGGGCTTGGTCGGTGAATCCGGCTGCGGCAAAACCACCGTCGGCAGAACCCTTCTGCACCTTTACAAGCCCACCGACGGCGAGATTATCTATGAGGGCAAGCAAATCAAATCCCGCGAGGACATCAAAAGCTTCCGCAAAAAGGCAACCATGGTGTTCCAGGATCCCTATTCCTCGCTGAACCCCCGCATGACGGTTTCCGACATCATCGGCGAGCCGCTCGACGTTCACAAGCTGACAAAGGGCAAAAAGGAGCGCATGGAGCGGATTTTGGAACTGATGAGTTATGTCGGACTCAACAGCGAGCATGCGGCGCGTTACGCGCACGAGTTCTCCGGCGGTCAGCGCCAGAGAATCGGCATTGCCCGCTCGCTGGCGGTAAATCCCGACTTCATCGTCTGCGACGAGCCTGTTTCGGCGCTGGACGTTTCCATTCAGGCGCAGGTTATCAACATGTTTGACGAGCTTCAGGAGAAGCTGAACCTGACCTATCTGTTTATCGCGCACGACCTGCTGGTTGTCCGCCATATATCCGACCGCATTGCGGTCATGTATCTCGGCAGAATGGTGGAGCTTGCGCCCGCCGCCGAAATCTATGACCGCCCGCTGCACCCCTATTCGCAGTCGCTGCTTTCCGCGGTGCCTGTGCCCGACCCCAAGGTTGCGCGCGCCAACAAGCGCATTGTGCTCACCGGCGACATTCCCAGCCCGCTCAACGCGCCCAGCGGCTGCCCCTTCCGCACCCGCTGCAAGTACGCAACCGAAAAATGCGCCGAATCCATGCCGCCGTTTGAGGAAATCTCAACGGGTCACTTTGTCGCCTGCCACCGTGTGGCGGAAATCAACGACTGATTCTGCGCGCCGATTTATGCTAATAATGGCGTTTGCCATTAGAATATTTTTCAATTATTGAAAGGATTGAAGGAACAATGAAATTCAAAAGAGTTATCGCCGCTTCTCTGGCGGGCGTTATGGCGCTCGGTCTGGCTGCTTGCGGCGGCAACAACGGCAGCAGCAGCGCTCCTGCAAAGGACGGCGCTTCCGAAGCCGCAAAGACTGACGGTCCCAAGGAAATCTCTGTCTGCATAGCCAGCGAACCCGACACCATCGACCCCGCTCTGAACTCCGCTGTTGACGGCGCTACTCTGCTTGCTCACCTGTTCTCAGGTCTTGCAAAGTGGGAGCAGAAGGACGGCAAGCTTGAAATCGTAGCCGACGCTGCGAAGGAGCTTGTTGAAGGCAAGGAAAATGCCGACGGCACCGTTACCTACACCTACACCCTGCGCGACGGCTTGAAGTGGTCTGACGGCAAGGACGTTACCGCGAAGGACTTTGAGTTCTCCTGGCAGCGCGCCGCTTCTACCGCTCTGGCTGCTGACTATGGCTACATGTTCGAAGTTATTGACGGCTACGACAAGGTTTGGGAAACCAACGACAAGGGCGAATATGTCAATCCCGACGCAAAGCTTAACGTAAAAGCAGTTGACGACAAGACCCTCGAGGTTACTTTGAAGAACTCTGTTGCTTACTGGAACGAGCTGCTCGCATTCCCGGCTTACTTCCCCGTAAGAGAAGATGTTGTTGCAAGCGAAAAATGGGCTACCGACCCCAAGACCTATATCTGCAACGGTCCCTACACCCTTGACAAGTGGGAGCACAACAGCCTTATCACCCTCAAAAAGAACCCCAACTATCCCGACGCCGACAAGGTGACAATGGAAACCATCAACTTCTATCTGTCCGACGACGCCAACAACATGCTTTCCAACTTCAAGAACGGCGACTGGCTGCTGATTGACGACGTTCCCACCAACGAAATCGCTACCCTTAAGACTCAGTATCCCGACGAGTTCTTCAACGTAGGTCAGATTGGTACCTACTATGTTTGCTGGAACATCAACGAGAACATTCTTCCCGCTGACTCCACCCTCACCGGCGCAGAGGCTGAGAAGGCTAAGGCTGAAATCCGCAACGCGGTTTCTCTGCTGCTCGACCGTAACTACATCGTTAACGACATTGCTCAGGGCGGTCAGCTTCCCGCTTCCTCCTTCGTTGCAATGGGTCTGACCGACGCTGACGGCTCTCAGTTCTATCAGAACACCGGCGTAAGCGACAAGTTTGACGGTTACTTTGACCCCTCCTCCGAGGCGCTGCAGTCAAACTTTGATTCCGCTATCGAGACCCTCAAGAAGTACTACAAGTATGACGAGGCAAGCAAGAAGTTCACCAACTTCCCCAGCATGACCTACCTCTACAACACCAGCGAAGGTCACAAGGCTATCGGTGAGTACATCCAGAGCGCACTCGCAGGCGTTGGCATCACCATGAACCTCGAAAACCAGGAGTGGGCAACCTTCCTGAACACCCGTAAGAAGGGCGACTTCACTATCGCGCGTAACGGCTGGCTGGCTGACTACAACGATCCGATCAGCTTCCTCGATATGTGGACAACCGCTTCCGGCAACAACGACGTTCAGTTCGGCAAGGGCGACCACGCTGCTCTGAAGAACTACAGCCTCGACCTCACCGACCTCGGCTACGAGACCAAGGTTGAGAACGGCACCTGGGCTGAGACCTTCGACGTTCTGATTTCCGACATCAAGTCCTGCACCGATAAGGACAAGCGCTACAAGCTCATGCACAGAGCTGAGGACATGCTGATGGCTACCGGCTGCCTCACTCCTCTCTACTACTACACTGACCTCTACATGCTCAACAAGAACGTAAAGGGCTTCTTCTCCAACCCGCTCGGTTACAAGTACTTCATGTACTGCACCATCGAGGGCTAATTCACGGCATATTGCTGAAAATCACAGGGCGCTCACCGCGGTGGGTGCCCTGCTTTTGTAACAGGATGGATTTATGAACACAAAGGAATTTATTGCAATCATGGACAGCGGCGCAGAGGTTGTCGCGCACAGCGAGGTGCACCGTTACATGACCTATCTGAGCAACGAGGCAATGAAAATCACCGCCGGGTTGAACAACGCCTACCACACCCCGGAGGAAATCGCCGCGCTGATGGAGCGGCTCACCGGCAGACCCTTTCCCGAGGGCGCGTATATGTTCCCGCCGTTTTACACCGACTGCGGCAAAAACCTCAAGCTTGGCAAGGGCGTGTTTATCAACGCGGGCTGCCAGTTTCAGGATCAGGGCGGCGTCACTATCGGCGACGGCACGCTGGTGGGACCGAAAACCGTGATTGCCACGCTCAACCACCACCAAAACCCGCAAAAACGCGCCAACCTTTTGCCCAAGCCCGTCGTGATTGGCAAAAGCGTGTGGATTGGCGCGAATGTCACCATTCTTCCCGGCGTGACGATTGGTGACGGCGCGATTATCGCCGCAGGCGCTGTGGTGACAAAGGACGTTGCCCCGAACACCATTGTCGGCGGTGTTCCCGCAAAATTTATCAAAAATATTGAACTGTAAGCGAAAAGCCCTGCTCTGAGTTGAGCAGGGCTTTTGCCATAAGAAGGATTATCCTGTAACGGTATTGCCGGTGGTGCCATAGTTGTCGGTGAATTCCGCGATATAGCGCTGCACGCAGGTGGCGTCGAGAATCGACACTCTGCCGTCGCCGTTGACGTCGCCGAGAGTTTGCTGCCAATCGGAGAGCGTTTCCATTTCAATGCCTGCCCGCTGAATCACGGTGACGTCGAAAATGTTGACTCTGCCGTTGAGGTCAACGTCGCCCATGATACCGCTTTTCGGCTCCTCATAGGGAATCCATTTGCCGTCGGCGGTGTAAATCATCTTTTCGCCCGGGTGAATCGCGCCCGCGTCAAACTGCTGACCGCTGCCGTTGTTGAAGATGACGTTGCCGTAGCTGCCGCTGAGTTCGTACTGATAGGGGAGGGTGTATTTGTAAATGCCGTTGTCCTGCTTTTCCATCTGCACGCCCGGCCAGCTTTTGTTTTCGGCGGAGCCCCAGATGTAAACATTGCAGGTGTTCCATGCGGGTCTTGCCGCCTGCTCCATATATACCACGGTGTTGCCCTGCGGAATCCAGCCGGTGTATTCCGCCGCGGCGGTGACGGGCTCCTCGCCCAAATAGCCGTAGCCTGTCACGGTGACAGCCGCCTTTTGGTTGTGACCGAGCGCGTCGAGCGGCAGCTTGCCGCCGTTGGCAATTTCGCCTGTCAGCGCGTTATCCTCGTCGTTGTCAATCACAATTTTGTATTCCACACGCGCGCAGTTTCTGCTGTTGACAGTGACGTCGCCCGCGTTTGCAAGCAGGTAGCCGGAGGGCTTGGACAGGCTGACAAACGCCTTGGTGTAGGCTTCCTCGTCAAAGTCCACCCACTTGCCTGCGGCGGTGTAAACCTTTTGCTCGCCCGCCTTAATCGCGCCCGCGTCAAACTGCTGACCGCTGCCGTTGTTGAAAATGACGTTGCCCGTTACGCCGGACATTTCATACTGATAGGGGAGGGTGTATTTATAGAGAATGTCTCCGATTTTTTCCATCTTTACGCCCGGCCAGCCGGCGTTTTCGTTGGCGTTAGAGCTCCAAACATAGGTGTAGGCGTTCTTCCAGTCGGGCTTTGCCGCCGTTTCCAGATAGGCGACGGTGTTGTCCTGCTTTTGCCAGCGGGTGTATTCTCTTGTCACGCTGCCGAGCACGCCGCCTTGACTGTCAAAGCCCGTTAGCTTGACGGTCGCCTTTTGTTGGTGCGCGAGAGAATCCAGCACAATGCTGTCGCCCGCCTTGACGTCCTTGGTGAGAGTGCTGCCGCCGACGGTGATTTCCGCCTGCGCGTGATCGCAGCTGCGGACGGTTACGTCAACGGTGAGGGTATCGGTGAGGAAATAGCCCGAAGCGACGGAGAGGTTCACTGCCGGGGCAAAGGTTTCCTTGTCCGCATCGGCGGTTTCAGGGCGGTACACAACCGCAACCTTGCCCGCCTTAACAGTGCCGCCGAGCACGCCGTTCTCTACGGTGAATTCGCCGCCGAAGGCTTGGTCGGTGTAGCTGCCGTCGGTCATGCCGGTGGCTGCGCTGAGGGTGACGTCCTCGTCGCCGGCGTTGATAATCACCACGCCCTTGTTGGTGTCGCCGCGCTCAATCATGACAACCTGTGTGTTGCCCTCAATGGGGTTGCAGGCGCTCTGCGCGGTGTCGCCCATCTCGTTGCGGAAGAAGTTCACCGCGACAACCTGCGGGTCCTTAAACATGTCGCTGCCGGCGGGTCCGATTTTGTTGTCGCCCCACGGATTGGAAGCGCTGCTGTTGTTCGGGCGGTCAAAGAACAGCGGCGTGCCGTCCTTTCTCGCGGCAATTGCCGCCCATGCCTGAATCACCTGCTGGGTTTCGGTCAGTTCCTTGTAGGATTGGTCGTTGCAGTAGTTGTCGTGCGATTCCACCCATGTCACGGTCTGCTCCGCCTTAGCGCCCGCGGGAAGCAGCGCGTCGGTGATAAAGTCCGCGTCAAGGTTTTTGCTTGCAATCGCGTCGCGGACGCGGAAGCCGGTGAGGGAGTTGGTGGTGTTCATGCTGTGCGTTTTGCCGCTGTTGTCGGTGTAGGTCTGGCTGTGGTAGGCGTACAGGCGGCTGCTGTCGTTGTCGTCATATCCTGCTTCGCTGTTGGCGTAGGTGTGAACGCCGCCTTCCTGCAAAACCTCGCCGTACTGGAACGCGGAGCCGTTTTGCAAAATGGTCGGCCAGAAGTCGCTCGCAAAGTCGCTGCCGTATTTTTCGGAGGTGTCGTCGGGCAGCTCAATCAGCTTTGCCGCGTCATAGCGGAAGCCGTCTGCGCCGTTGTCTACGCAGTCCTTGAGGAAGTTCAGAATGTATTCCTGCACCGCCTTGTTTTGGGTGTTCAGTTCATACAGTCCGCTGAGGTCGTACTGGGTTTCTTCATAGCGGTCAACCTCCGACCAGTTCTGACCGGGCTCGCGCTCGTCGCCCATCGGGTGAAACGCGCCGCCGGGCAGTTTTTTGATGTTGTCGGAAATCTTGTCGTAATACGCGGTGGTGTGGTTGAGAACGGAGTCAACAATCACCTTAATGCCGTATTCATGCGCCGTGTCGCACATTGCCTTGAACTCGTCCTTGGTGCCGAATTGGTAGTTGCCGATTTTGTAGTCGGTGGGCTGATAGTGCCACCACCAGTTGTCGCCGCCGGAAATGGTCAGCGAGCCGTCGCCGCCGTTGTTGACCTCGCAAATCGGAGAGGTTTGAATCGCGGAAAAGCCCGCCGCGGCAATTTCGGGAATGTTTTCGCGGATGGTGTTGAAGTTCCAGCACCAGCAGTGCAAAATCGCGCCGCCCTCAACGGTTTCGGACAAGCCGTTTGTTTGCAGGCTTGCGCCGTTTGATGTTTCTGCCGCCATTGCGGAAAAGCCCCCTGTCATTGTCTGCGACAGCAAAACGGCTGATGTAACCGCCGCCGCGCAAATGCGTTTGATGTGTTTCTTCATATGCCATGCCCCTTTCTCTCTGTTAATTAGTAAGTTAACCGTTTAACTAGATTGTATTGCAAGTTTTTGTCTTTGTCAATACTTTCCGCAAAATATTCCAAATTTTGGCGTTTTATACGAAGAATCGCAGCAGTATTTGTGCACTTAAACGATTAACAAAAGGACGGCAGGAAACCCTGCCGCCCTTCAAAACGGTGTGATATTAAATTCTCCCGACAGACTCGCGCTCCTCCAGCTTGACCGGGATTTTCTCAAACGCGCCGAGTTCGGTTTTGTCAATCATCATGCGCAGCAGCAAATCGCCTGCCTTTTGCGCTTTGCCGCGAATGTCCTGAGAAACCGTGGTAAGCTTCGGATAGAAAAAATTGCAGATGGGCAGTCCGTCAAAGCCGATAACGGAAACATCGCCGGGCACGCTCTTGCCGCATTGCCGCAAGCCCCGGATAATGCCGCAGGCGGAGAGGTCGGACATCACGCCCACCGCCGTGTATTTGTTGGGCGACAGCGCAATGTCGTTGCCCGCGACAACGCTGTTGCTCTCAATGGAATCCACCTTGAAAATATCTTCCTGTCCAAGCCGGACGTCCTTTTCCGCGCATGCGTCACGGAAGCCGCAAAACCGCTCCCAAATGACGCCCTCTTTACCGAATTCCGGCGCGGCAAAGGCGATTTTGCGGTGTCCGTTGTTGAGCAAATGCTGTGCCGACAAATAGCCGCCGCGATAATCGTCAATCCCGACGCATACCACGCCTTCGTCGGCGCAGTAGGAGTCGATAAAAACAGCGGGACATTTCAGACTTTGCCGCACCTCGCGAATGTCCTCCGCCGACGCGCCCGCAAAGAATACGCCGTCCACGTTCCACGACGACAGCACGGGCACAATGTCGCGGCAGCGCTCAATGCAGCGAATCATCAGGCAGTAGTCGCGGTCGCGGACATACTTTTCCAGTTCCGCAATCAACTCCGCGTAATAGGGATTGTAGTTAAAGGTGAACATATCGCCGATATACGGAATCACCAGACTGATAATGCGGCTTTCCTGCGTGGCAAGACTGCGCGCCATTGCGTTTGGGGTGTAGCCTGTTTCCGCAATGATTTTCTCGATTTTGCGCCGCGTTTCGGCGGACACCTTGTGAAAATTTCCGTTGACGACGTTCGACACCGACGCCACACTGACGCCTGCCTTTTCCGCAACCTGCTTAATCGTCATGGTTCTGCCTTCCTCTCTGCGTTGGTAAATCGTTTAACTAAAAACAGTATATACCAAAAGGAAGGGGTTGTCAACTTTAAAAAGCAAATTATTCCACAGTAACGGATTTTGCCAGATTGCGCGGCTTGTCAACGTCGTTGCCCTTGTTGACCGAGGTGTAATAGGCAAGCAGCTGCATGGGAACCGTGGCAAGCATGGGCATCAGCATTTCGCCCAGTTGGGGAATCCGGATCAGATAATCCGCCGCGTCGCGGTCAATGTCGGCGTGCTCGTCGCAGATAACAATCGTCATGGCGCCGCGTGCCTTGACCTCCTTGATGTTCGAAACCGTCTTTTCCAGCAGCGTGTTCTGTGTGGCGACGGCAATGACGGGCATGCCCTCGGTAATCAGCGAAATCGTGCCGTGCTTCAGTTCGCCCGCCGCGTAGCTTTCGGAGTGAATGTAGCTGATTTCCTTGAGTTTCAGCGAGCCCTCCATTGAGAGCGCGTAGTCCAGTCCGCGCCCGATATACAGCAGGCTGTCGGTGTTGATAAGCTTGGTGGAAACATATTGGCAAAGATCGTGCACCTTGGCGATGGTTTCCTCAATTTTTGCGGGCATGTCGGTGAGTTGAGCGGTGAGGCTCCTGCACTTTTCCTCGCTGATTTTGCCCTTGGCAAACGCCATTTCAAACGCCAGCAGATACATTACGCTGAGCTGCACCATGTATGCCTTGGTGGAGGCAACGGCGATTTCGGGACCCGCGTGGGTGTAAATCACCATGTCCGCCTCTCTTGCAATCGAACTGCCCTTGACGTTGACAATCGCCAGCGTCTTTGCCCCGGTGCCCTTCACCAGACTCAGCACCGCCTTGGAGTCGGCGGTTTCGCCCGACTGACTGATGATAATCACCAAATCGTTTTCGCCAATCAGCGGGTCGCGGTAACGGAACTCGCTGGCAATGTCCACCGTTACCGACACTCTCGCCAGCTTTTCAATGACATACTTGCCGACCATGCCCGCGTGCATGGCGGTGCCGCAGGCAACAATAAAGATATTCTGAAAGCCGCGGAGCGTTTCGGGCGTAATGCCGCATTCGCTGAGGTTGGGCATACCGTCCTCAATGCGCGGCGTAACGGTGGTTTTGACCGCCGTGGGCTGCTCGTGGATTTCTTTAATCATAAAGTGCGGAAAGCCGCCCTTTTCGGCGCTGTCCTCGTCAAAATCAGCGGTGTGCAGTTCCTTGTCAATCATTCTGCCGTGCAGGGTGCAAAAGTTTACCGAGCCGTTTTTGAGCACCGCGATTTCGCCGTATTCCAGCAGATAATAGTCCTTGGTGTACTTGATAATCGCGGGAACGTCGGAGGCGAGAAACACCTCGCCCACGCCCTGACCGACAATCAGCGGACTCTCGCACCGCACGGCGTAGACCGTTTCGGGGCGGTCGGCAAACACAATGCCCAGCGCAAAAGAACCGCGCAGTTCGTGCAGCACCTTGCGGATACAGCGAATGGGGTTGCCGTCGTAGTAAAAATCGAGCAGCTGCGCCACCACCTCGGTGTCGGTGTCGGAGAGAAACTCCGTGCGCTCGTTGTCAATCAAAAACTGCTTTAACTGCTTGTAGTTCTCGATAATGCCGTTGTGCACAATCGTCACGCGCCTGCCCGAATGAGGGTGCGAGTTAACGTCCGACGGCTCGCCGTGGGTTGCCCAGCGGGTGTGACCGATTCCGGCGTGACCCTTCGGCTTGCCTTCCCTCTGCATTTTTTCTTCCAAGTCCGCCAGTCTGCCCTTGGTTTTTGCCACGGCGATTTTGCCGTTTTCAAAGACCGCAATGCCTGCCGAGTCATAGCCCCGGTATTCCAGCTTTTTCAGCGCCGACACCAGCACGTCCGAGCAGTCGCGGGGGCCGACATATCCAACAATTCCGCACATAATCATTCTCCTTGATAAAAAGATGAGAGGCGCAGGAACCGAAAACCGTTCCGGCGCCCTTGCCGTACAATACCGTTATTATAGCCCTTTTAAAAACGCTTGTCAAGAAAAACTGCAAGTGAAAGCGCAAATTCTTGCAAATTATCTAAATAACAGAGGAGGATTGCGCGAGTTATTGAAATATTAGCGGGCTGCTGTTGCAAAATTCGACAAATGGTAGCGCTTGCCTTCATTGCCGGAATTTGTGCGTTGAATTTGTCCGCCGGGTGATGTATGATAAAAACAGCGTTAACGCCGAATATTGTTTGGAGGTAAGATATGAAGCGTATCTCAAAAATTCTCGCCGCTGCTATGGCGGCTTTAACCATTGCGTCCTGTTCCGCAACAGCGGTCGGCGCCGTACAAACCAAGCCCTGTGCCGGGGTGAAGGTAATTTGTCAGGGCGCGGATTGCGGCAGCCTTGAAAAAATCCTGCGGCAGCTTTGCAAAAATACCGATTTCTGCTTAAAACAGCCCGCTCCCGCCGCAAGCGAGCCTGCGACAGCGCCGGCGGTTGTCCCGACAGAGCCTGTCATTTCTCCCGTACAGCCGTCCGCTCCCGTGCCGACGGACGAAAGCGCGTTTAACGCCGCCGATGAAGCGGCGGTGCTGCGGCTTGTCAACAACGAGCGGGCAAAATACGGCTTGCAGCCGCTCGCGCAGACCGACGGCTTAACGGCGGTTGCCCGTGTGCGGGCAAAGGAGATTGTCGCGTCCTTCTCCCATACCAGACCCAACGGCAGCTCCTGCTTTACCGCCGCGAAGGAAGCCGGAATTTCCTACCGTGCGGCAGGCGAAAATATCGCCTACGGCTATCCCTCTCCCGAAGCGGTTGTGAACGGCTGGATGAATTCGGAGGGGCATAGAAAGAATATCCTCTCTCCGTCCTTCGGAAAACTCGGAATCGGATGTTATCAAAACGGAGGTGTTCTTTACTGGACGCAGTTCTTTACTGATTAATTGAGCGAAAGCAAGCGGACAGAACAGCATATACCGGCTGTCCTGTCCGTTTTATTTTTTTTGAAAAAGTTGTAACAAAACTATTGACAAGTTACTTGTAATGTGATATATTACAAGTAACGAAGAAAGAAACCATCTTCCCATCAAATCAAATGAGTTCTGTGCTACAATACTCCTACGGAGGAAACGGCTATGCAGATTTCAAGTAAATTCACTATCGCGGTTCATATTATCGCGGCAATAGACTATTTTAAAGACAGCTATACAGTGACAAGCGGCTTTCTTGCCGGGAGCGTCGGCGCAAATCCCGTGATTGTGCGCGGGGTGATGGGCGAGCTGAAGGAAGCCGGAATCATCTCCGTCAGCCAAGGCAAAAGCGGCATGACGCTCGCCAAGCCGCTTGCGGAAATCTCGCTGTATGATGTGTACGCAGCCACCGGGTGCGTGGAGGCGGCGGGACTCTTTCGCTTTCATGAAAATCCCAACGCGGAGTGTCCGGTGGGGCGGAATATTCACAAGGTAATGGACAACCGGCTCAGCGCGATTCAAGCCGCTATGGAGGACGCCATGAAGCAAATGCCGCTTTCGGACGTTGTGGCGGACGCAAGGCGCGCCATCGCGCAGGAGGCGGACGCAACGCGCTGACATCAGAGGTGACAGAAATGACAAACAACGGAAAGAACCTGCCCAACGGCTATGAGGAAACCATTCAAAAGGGACTGGGCGCTCTGCGTGCGTTCAGCCGTCTGACCGCGGGAACCGGCGCAAGGGAGGAACAGCTTGAACGCCTGCGGGCGGCGCTGCGCACTGCCGACGCCATTGTGATTGGCGCGGGAGCGGGTCTTTCTGCCTCGGCGGGCTTTACCTACAGCGGCGAGCGCTTTGAGCGGTATTTCTTTGATTTCAAGCGCCGCTTTGGGATAAAGGATATGTATTCGGGCGGCTTTTATCCGTTTCCCGACGCGCAAACCCGCTGGGCGTGGTGGGCAAGACATATCTATTACAACCGCTATATTCCCGCGCCCAAGCCTGTTTATCGCGCGCTTTTGGAGCTGGTGAGGGACAGGGAATACTTTGTGATTACCACCAATGTTGACCATCAGTTTCAGCGTGCGGGCTTTGACAAAAGCCGCCTGTTCTATACGCAGGGCGACTACGGCTTGTTTCAGTCCGTGAACCGCAGGCTGCAAAAGACCTATGACAATGAGGAATGGGTCAGCCGCGCAATGGAAGCACAGGGCTTTGTCAGGGACGAAAACGGCGTTTTTCAGGTTCCTGCGGACAAAAACATCAAAATGTACCTTCCGGCCGCGCTGATTCCCAAGTGCCCCGACGACGGCAGCGACGTGGTGATGAACCTGCGCTCGGACGACAGCTTTGTGGAGGACGCGGGCTGGCGCAGGGCTTCGGCGGCATATTCCCGCTTTCTGAAAGCGCATGAGAGCGACCGCGTGCTCTTTCTGGAGCTGGGCGTCGGCGGCAATACGCCCGTCATCATCAAATATCCGTTTTGGCAAATGACTTTGGAAAACAGCGGCGCAACCTACGCCTGCCTGAATTACAGCGAAGCCGCCTGCCCCGAAGAAATCGCCGCGCAGTCTGTGTGTATCAATGCGGACGTCGGCGAAATCCTAAAGGAGTTGTGCGCGCAGAAATGAAATAATTCTATTTAGAACATTCAAAAATAACAGAAATATTTCCGAAATCAGGGGTCATTCTGGTAAAAATCTGCAAGAATTAATTTTTATCCTGCAAAGCCATTGACAAATCTTTATCAAAGCGCTATAATGGCAACAACGACAACAAAGGCGTTGACGGTTCAAAAAACCGTTGACGTCTTTTCTTTTATTGTCGGAGAGAAAAGACGCAACGGCGCGTTTTCCTGCGGGAGAACGCGCCGTTGCGCCGTTAAGAAGGAGTCTTGATTATGAACGAATCAATCAGAGAACTTGTCACTCAGCTGACAAACGAACAGCTATTTGCCGTGTGGTTTTTAATCGGCGCGGCGCTGGTGTTCTGGATGCAGGCGGGCT
>CAMVLW010000031.1 GCA_947168445.1 uncultured Clostridia bacterium | reverse complement strand
AATGCTGGAGTTTTGACCGCCGAAGCCGAAGGCGTTGGACATGGCGTAGTTGATTTCCGCTTTCTTGGCGGTGTTGGGAACAAAGTCAATTCCGGCACATTCGGGGTCAACCTCGTTGAGATTGATGGTGGGAGGAATCACGCCGGTTTCAATCGCCTTAATGCAGGCAATCGTTTCGGTAATGCCGCCGGCGCCCATCATGTGACCTGTCGCGCCCTTGGTGGAGCTGACATAGGGGAGGTGCTCTCCGAAAATTTCCTTAATCGCGGTGGCTTCCACCGAGTCGCCCTTATGGGTGGCGGTGCCGTGCGCGTTGATGTAGCCGATTTCTTCGGGGGAAATACCCGCTTCCGCAATCGCCTGACGAATACACGCCTTTGCGCCGCGTCCTTCCGGGTGAGGCGCTGTGACATGGTGCGCGTCACAGGTGTTGCCGCAGCCCGCGATATAGCCGAAAATCTTTGCGCCGCGTGCCTTTGCGTGGGATTCCGTTTCCAGCACCAGCGCGCCGCCGCCTTCGCCAATCACAAAGCCGTCACGGGTCACGTCAAACGGACGGCTGGCGGTTGACGGGTCGTCGTTTCTGCGGGAAAGCGCCTTTGCGTTTGCGAGGGAATAAATCACCAGCGGACACAGCACGCTTTCCGCACCGACAGCCAGCATCACATCCGCCTTGCCCGCGCGCATAAAGGTGCAGGCGATATTAATCGCGTCGCCGCCCGAAGAACAGGCGGTGCTGACCGTAAAGCTGGGTCCCTGAATATTGTAATCAATGGCGATATTTGCCGCGGCAATGTTGCCGAGAATCTTCGGAATAAAGCGCGGACCGACCTTTTTGTGCGAAGCGCCCGAAAGCGCGTCCTGCGTAAAGGCGGTGGTGGCAATGCCCGCCATTGCGGTGCCCATCACAATGCCTGTTCGCTCCGGCTCGATTTCAAGTCCGCTCTGCTTCAGCGCTTCCTCGGCGGCAATGTAAGCGTACTGCATAAAGGGGTCGGTTTTGCGCACCAAATCCTTCGGCAGATAATCGGCGGGATTAAAATCCTTCACCTCGCCCGCAAACTGCACCGCAAGCTCCGAGGGGTCAAAGCTTTTAATCGTGTCAATACCCGATTTGCCCTCAGTGATATTTTTCCAGTATTCTTCCACGCCGATACCAACGGGGGTAACGGCGCCCATACCTGTAATGACGATTTTTTCCATTGTTTAATTCTCCGTTTCGAAACATGAAATAGCTATTTACTTTCTGCATATTGTTATGCTATACTTAGATTATAACAGATATTTCCGATTTTTCAACACCGCGCACTATGCAAATATCCGCAAAACTGAATGATTTGATTTGTATTCTGCATAACAAGGTGCTGCTTTGGGCTAAAAGGAGGTTGTAAAATGGACGTTAATCAACTCAAATGCTTTATTTCCGTGGCGCAAACGCTGAATTTTTCCGAGGCGGCACGGCGTAATTTTGTTTCGCAGTCCACCGTCAGCCGCTATATCAGCGAGCTGGAAAAGGAATTCGGCGTGCAGCTTTTCACGCGCTCTCACCGCGACGTGATGATTACCAACGAGGGCAAAACGCTGCTGCCCTACGCAATCGACATTGTCACAACGCTCGAAAAGGCGCGGCATGTCATTACGCAAATGCAAAACGGCGGCACCGGCAAGCTGACCGTCGGCTGTGACGCGACCTCTATGGATTTTCCCGCCAAGTGTCTTGCGGATTTTACCGCGCACTATCCCAACGTCGCCATTGACTTTAAGCATATCAACAATGCCGACCGCAGCCAGGCAATCACAGGCGGCGAGTATGATTTTTGTTTTATGCCGCGCGACATGGTTCCCGACCATTCCGGCATTGAAACGCTGGTGACGCACACCGAGCCGCTTGCGGTTCTCGCGCCGAACAGCGGGATTTGGAAGCGGAAAAAAACTGTCCGCTTTTCCGAACTCGCCAATCAAAAGCTGGTGCTGCTCTCGGAATCAACCGCGCCGATTCTCTATATGGAAATCATGGATTTGCTGCGCACCTTCCACATCTCACCCGCAATAGAGAGCGCCTATGACGACATGATGTCGGTTTACACGGCGGTGCTTTCGGAAATCGGCGTTTCGGTGGTGCCGCAGTCCCTTTCCGCGCTCGGCGCCGGCGACCGCGTGGTGTCGCTGCCGATTGAAAACGCCGACACCGGGGTTACCTATGTCATGGCATGGGCAAAGGCGATTTCCAATCCCGTTGCCGGACTTTTTATCGAAACCGTTTCAAAATATGCCGCCGGAGATGACGGCGGATACGGACTTTAAACAGAGTTGAGAGCGGAAAGTTGAATTAATTTTCGCATAAATTTTGTGATAAGGCAATAAAGTATTGAAATCTTCGAATCGCTGTGATATGATGGTGATACAATAAATTGTTTAAGGATGATGATGATGTGCAAGAAACTGCTCTCTTTGCTGATTGTTTTTACACTGTTGCTTTCCGCGCTGCCGCTTGCGGCTCAGGCGGCGGCAAAAACCGGCGACGCCGACCGCAACGGCAGGGTGAATATCGGTGACGTGACCTGTATTCAGCGTTGGCTCAACGAGCTGCTGCCTGCGGATTCGATTGATTTAAAGGCGGCGGACGTCAACCGTGACGGCTCCGTCACCATTGAGGACGCCACCGTGATTCAGCGCGTGCTCGCGGAATTTGAAGCCTTTGAGGAGCCCTCGCTCGACGTGTGCCTTGCTTCCGAGCCCGACACGCTCGACCCGGCGCTCAATTCATCCGTTGACGGCGCCACCATGCTTTCGCACCTTTTCTCAGGTCTTGCCAAATACGCGCAAAAGCCGGACGGCACGCTCGAAATTGTTCCCGACGCGGCTGAAACGCTTCCCGAGGGCGTTGAAAACGCCGACGGCACAGTGACCTACACCTACACGCTGCGCGACAATCTGAAATGGTCGGACGGCGTGGCGGTAAAAGCGGCAGATTTTGCCTTTGCGTGGCAGCGTGCGGCTTCTGTGGAGCTTTTTGCCGACTACAGCTATCTGTTTGAGGTGATAGACGGCTATAACGAGATGTGGGAGCTTGACGAATACGACCGCCCTGTCAATCCCGAAGCAACGCTGAATGTCAGCGCACCCGACGACAAAACGCTGGTTGTCACCCTGAACAGCGACGTCGCCTATTGGAACGAACTGCTAGCGTTCCCGGCGTTCTTCCCGGTGCGTGAGGATGTCGCTGCGGACAGCGCTTGGGCAGACAGTCCCGAAGCCTATGTCTGCAACGGTCTTTACACGCTCGAAGGCTGGGAGCATGATTCGCTGATCACGCTCAAAAAGAACGAAAACCATCCTGATGCCGATAATGTCACAATGGACACAATCCGCTTTTGGCTTTCCGCGGACAGCGCCGCAAATTATGACCGCTTTATCAACGGCAGTCTGCAATTCATTGATGATGTTCCCGACATTGCCGCCGCAAAGACGGCGTATCCCGAAGAATTCCACACCGCGGGTCAGCTTGGCACCTATTACGCCTGCTGGAATGTCAACGAGGAAATTCTTCCGTCCGACACTTCTCTGACAGGCGCGGCGGCGGAAAACGCGCGTGCCGAAATTCGCCGTGCGCTCTCGCTGCTGATTGACCGCAGCCATATTGTCAACGACATTACACAGGGCGGTCAGGCTCCGGCTTCGTCCTTTGTGGCAATGGGAATCACCGACGCCGACGGCTCGCAGTTCTATCAAAACTGCGGCGTCAGCACAGATTTTGACGGCTATTTTGACCCCGCCCACACCGACGCGGAACAGGCGGTTGCCGTTCTCAAAAAGTATTATACCTATGATGAAAAAGCCGGAAGCTTCACCAACGCGCCGCAGCTGTCCTATTTAACGACCGCCTCTCCGGCGCACCGTGCGATTGCCGCGCATATTCAGGAGGAATTCGGCAAAATCGGCATTACCCTGACAATGAAAGAGGTCGATTGGGTCACCTACATCAGAACCCGCATGAGCGGCGGCTTTTCTATGGAGCGCAGCGGCTGGCTTGCCGATTACAACGACCCGCTGTCCTTCCTCGATATGTGGACAACAACCTCCGGCAACAACGACGCTTTTCTCGGCAGCGGCGCCCACGCAAGCACCGCCGCCTACAGCCTTGACCTCACGCCCTACGGCTATGATGTGAAGGTTGAAAACGGCACATGGGCGCAGACCTATGATGTGCTGATTTCTGTTATCAAGGGCTGCAAGGACAAGACAACCCGCTACAAGCTCATGCACCTCGCCGAGGACATGCTGATGAACACCGGCTGCGTTATGCCCATCTATTACTATACCGACGTTTACATGCTGAACAAGAACGTCAAGGGCTTTTTCGCCAGCCCGCTCGGCTATAAGTATTTCATGTATACAACAATCGAGCCATAAAAAAGAGGGAAAGGAGCAATCCTTTCCCTCAAATTTTTACTTGCCGAAGTATCTCTTGAGCAGTCCCGCAAAGCCTGCGCCGTGTCTTGCTTCGTCCTTCGCCATTTCGTGAACGGTGTCGTGAACGGCGTCAAGACCCAAAGCCTTTGCGCGCTTTGCCAAATCAAACTTGCCCTCGCATGCGCCTGCCTCAGCGTCAGCGCGCATTTTCAGGTTCTTTTCGGTGCTGTCGGTGAGAACCTCGCCCAAAAGCTCCGCGAATCTGGAAGCGTGGTCGGCTTCTTCAAACGCATATCTCTTGAATGCTTCCGCAACCTCGGGATAGCCTTCTCTGTCGGCAACTCTCGCCATTGCCAGATACATGCCAACCTCGCTGCACTCGCCTTCAAAGTTGCTGCGCAAATCGCTGATAATATCCTCGGGCGTGTCGTGCATTTTGCCCTCGCCCAGCTTGTGAACGGTCGCGTATTCCGCTTCCTCCGTTACGGGCTTGAATTTTGAGGCGGGCTGCTTGCAAATCGGGCACTGCTCGGGGGGCTGGTCGCCTTCATGAACATAACCGCATACTGTGCAATACCATTTCATAAATCATTACTCCTTCTACAATAAATTATATATAAAAATTTTATATATTTGAAATATTCTATCATACAATCTGCTTAATATAATTGCATGAAAGAATAATAAGAGAGTTAGCGCAGCCTTTTTTCACAATCCGTTTTTCCCGGCATAGAATATACAAACTTTAGGAGGGATTTTATGCCGAAAATTTATCTCAGCCCGTCTGTTCAGGAGTTCAACCACTACATCGACGGCGGCAACGAGGAGTATTATATGTACCTCATTGCCGACGCCATGGAGCCGTATCTGCGCGCCAACAATATCGACTTTGACCGCAATCAGCCCGAAATGACGCTGTCGCAGGTGATTGCCGATTCCAACGCGCAGGATTATGATTTGCACCTCGCCATTCACAGCAACGCCTCGCCCGAAGCCTCTGCGGGACAGAATACCGGGGTGGAGGTCTATTATTTTCCGACAAGCGCGCGCGGAAAGCAGCTTGCCGAAACCATCGCCAACAACTACAAGAGCATTTACCGCGAGCCGGGCGACATCCGCACCATTCCCACACGCTCGCTTGCCGAACTGCGCCGCACCAAAGCGCCCGCGGTGCTGATTGAGGTCGGCTATCACGACAACAGGGGAGAGGCGCAGTGGATTCGCGACAATATCGACAACATCGCCCGCAACCTTGCAAAGTCTGTGACGGAGTATTTTAATCAGGAGTTTGTGGATTGATAAATTCCTTGCGTTTCTCTCACTTTTATATTATAATAAAGGAAACTGTAAAAAGGACGTGATTTTGTGACAGACGCAATCAAAAACAGCGTGGAGACCACACTCAAAAATCTAAAGCGCAACCGCATGGACGCTTACTATGTTGATACGAAAGAGGAAGCCTGCGAGTTGATTAAAACGCTCGTGAACAAAGGCGACACCGTATCCTGCGGCGGCTCCGTCACCTTGAAGGAAACCGGCGTTTACGATTTGATTTCCGGCGGCGACTACAACTTTCTTGACCGCTCCGCCTGCAAAACCCCCGAAGAGGTGGAGGATATTTACCGCCGGACCTTCAGCGCGGACGCGTTTTTCACCAGCTCCAACGCCGTAACCGAAAACGGCGAGTTGTATAATGTAGACGGCAATTCCAACCGCGTGGCAATGATTGTCTACGGTCCCAAGAGCGTGATTTGCGTGTGCGGCGTCAACAAAATCGTGAAAAATATTGACGAAGCCATCCGCCGCGTCAAAACAAAGGCGGCGCCGCCCAACACCGTTCGCCTCGGCATTGAAACGCCCTGCGCCAAAACAGGCGAGTGCGTTTCGCTCCGTCAGGAAAGCCCCGATATGTGCGCGGGCTGCCACGGCGACGGCAGAATTTGCTGCAACTATGTTGTCTGCGCCCAGCAGCGCCACGTCGGCAGAATCAAGGTCATTTTGATTGGAGAAGAATACGGATACTAATTCGGAATTCGGAATTCGGAATGCGGAATTCGTAATTAACTCAGCTTTCCCACATAAGTATAACATTTGAATTCGAGCCAAAAAAGCCTTCCCCCGAGGGCAATGTCAACAACTGTTAAGGAATTGTCCTATCCGTCCGCTGTCATCCTGAGCGGTGCCGAAGGCAAAATGCGAAGCATTTAGTCGAAGGATCCCCTTCAGCGACGCACCGTTGTTTCCTCACAGGGGGATTCTTCGACTATTTGCTGTCGCAAATTCGCCTATCGGCGACCGCTCAGAATGACAGAGTAAGGTTATCAACTACTTCTATCCGCTTAAGTTGACGACATTGCCTAACAGGGGAAATGTCACGCAGTAACAAAAGGGGCGCGTTGCCTGCGCCCCTTGTTGGTTAACCCTGTGCGGATTCGGACTTTTTGTTCTGCGAATTCTTTGTGTTTTTGCAGTCCTGCGCGCTCTTGTCGCTGCGGTTCTGATTCTGTTTCTGCTTGCTCATGGTAACACCTCCGTTCCGTTTGAGGTTAGTATTCTCGCAATTATTGGAAATATACATATGACAGAGAAATTTTTGGAGCGCATGCAATCCCTGCTCGGGGACGAATTCGACGCTTTTTTACAATATTATAACGGTGAAAATTTTCGCGGGCTGCGCGTCAACACGCTCAAATGCACCGCCGAAGCGCTGCAAGGCGCGCTGCCGTTTGAGCTGAAGCCCACGCCGTTTTGCCCGGACGGTTTCTATCTGCCCGCTGATGTTTCTTCGCTCGGCAACCACCCGCTGCACCACGCGGGCGCGTTTTATATGCAGGAGCCGTCGGCGGCCTCGGCGGTGGAAATGCTCGGCGTACAGCCGGGCGACAGGGTGCTCGACCTCTGCGCCGCGCCCGGCGGCAAAAGCACCCAAATCGGCGCAAAGCTAAAGGGCGAAGGGCTTTTGTGGAGCAACGAGATTGTCAAAAGCCGTGCGAATGTTCTTTTATCGAATATTGAACGCATGGGTATCGCCAACACCGTTGTGTCAAACTGTCACCCGGAGCAGCTCTGTGAGCGGCTTGCCGGCTGCTTTGACCGCGTTTTGGTGGACGCGCCGTGCAGCGGCGAGGGTATGTTCCGCAAAAACAGCGCCGCCCAAACCGAGTGGAGCGAGGAGCATGTCAAAAGCTGTGCCGAGCGTCAGCTGCACATTCTCAACAGCGCGAAGCACGCGCTCAAGCCCGGCGGCGTGCTGGTCTATTCCACCTGCACCTTTTCTCACGAGGAAAACGAGGGCGTGATAACGCGCTTTTTGGAGGAAAACCCGGACTTTTCGCTTGAATCCTCCGGCGTGACCTTCGGCAGACCTGCCATGGAGCACGCCCGCCGTATTTTCCCAATGGACGGCGGCGAGGGTCATTTTGCGGCAAGATTGCGCAAAAGCGGCGACCTTACGCCGGGTTTTCCCGACAGCGGCAAGGCGGCGGTGAAGCCCGGAATCACGGAATTCTACGACAGCCTTTTCCGCGACCGTCCCTTTGGCGAGCGGCTTGCTGTCAGAAATAATAAGATTATGATTCTTCCTGAGAATTATATTGAAACAAATCTGCCTGTTCTGCGCGCCGGAATCGTGCTCGGAGAAATCGTGAAAAACCGCATGGAGCCGCACCACAGCGCGTTTATGGCGGCAAAGCCCGAAGGCTGCCGTCAGCGGGTTGATTTGACCCACGACAGCCCTGAGATAAAAGCCTTTCTCCACGGAGAGGAAATCGCCGTGCCGCCGGAATTAAAGGGTTTTACAGCCGTGTGTGTGGACGGCATGACCGCGGGCTTCGGCAAGGCGTCCGGCGGCAGACTAAAGAATAAATACCCGAAAGGTTTGAGAACATTAAAATGAAGCGACTGTCCGACATCGGAACCATCAAAGAAATTCTCACCAAGCACGGCTTCACCTTTTCAAAGGCGCTGGGGCAAAATTTTCTGGTGAATCCCTCTGTTTGTCCGCGCATGGCGGCGCTTTCGGGAGCGAAAGCGGGCGTGGGCGTGCTCGAAATCGGTCCCGGAATCGGCGTGCTGACCAACGAACTGTGTCAGCTTGCGGACAAGGTTGTCGCGGTGGAGCTTGACAAACGGCTGCTGCCGGTGCTCGACGAAACGCTCGCGGAATATGACAATGTAAAAATCGTGAACGCCGACGTGCTGGAGCTGGATTTGAACGCCCTGATTGCGGAGGAATTCCCGGGCATGGAGGTGGTCGTCTGCGCCAATTTGCCGTATTACATCACCTCGCCCGTCATCATGAAGCTGCTCGAGGATAAGCTGCCTGTTTCCGCGATTACCGTCATGGTGCAAAAGGAAGCCGCGCAGCGGATTTGCGCCGGGGTCGGCACAAGAGAATCCGGCGCGGTGACGGTGGCGGTCAATTACTACGCAAAGCCGCAGCTGCTTTTTTCCGTGAGCGCGGGCTCGTTCATGCCCGCTCCGAAGGTGGATTCGGCGGTGATCCGGCTTGACGTATATGAAAAACCGCCTGTGCAGTGTGACGGCAAGGCGTTTTTCCGTGTGGTAAAGGCGGCGTTTTCACAGCGGCGCAAGGTGATTTCCAATTCGCTCAGCGCGGGTCTCGGCATGGACAAGGCTTCCGTCGCCGCCTTATTGGAAAAAGCGGGCGTTCCCGCAAACGCGCGCGCCGAAAAGCTCAGCCTTGATGATTTTGCGGCGCTGGCAAGCTGTATGAGCGAGGTGTCGGCATGAAACAACCGAAGAAGATGAACGGACTGTATAAAGCGGCGTTTGTCCTGATGTTGGTCTGCGTCCCGCTGCTGGTGACGGCGATTGTCGTCAGCTACGCCGTCGGGAATGAACAAATCGCGGTGCTGACCGCCATTGCGGGCGCGGTGCTGTGCGTTGCCGCCATTGTGCTTGCCATGTTCAGCAAGCCCAAGCAGCCCAAGCGGCGGCACGATATTTCTCAAAATGAATTAAAAGACGCTGTTGACAACGAAGAAATCCTTTGATATAATGAAATTGCTAAAGGGGAGTAGTTCGCGGAATACCGTGATATATTTCGTCAGTCACATACCGTCAGCAGGACGGTATCGGGTATGTCTTAAAGAACGAGACTTTTATTGCACCGCGGAGTTCGTATGCAATAAAGGTCTTTTTATTTTGCGAACGCCGGAAATCCCACAGCTTTTGGAGGCTTATTATGGCAGAATGGTATCAAAAAACAGCGGAGCAAACGCTCTCTGAGTTGGGCGTGACCACCGACGGCCTTTCGCGCGAAAAGGCGGAGGAGCTGCTCAAACAGCATGGTGAAAACGCGCTTGCCGAGGGCAAGAAAAAAACAGTTTTGCAGGTGTTTCTCAGCCAGTTCGCGGACTTGCTGGTGATTATCCTGATTGTCGCGGCAATCATCTCCATGTTCTCGGGCAACATTGAGAGCACCATTGTCATTTTCGCGGTGATTATTCTCAACGCGATTCTCGGCACCGTGCAGCATGTCAAGGCGGAAAAATCGCTCGACAGCCTGAAATCCCTGTCCTCGCCCAGCGCAAAGGTGATTCGCGACGGACAAAAAATCGAGATTGATTCCAAAAAGGTTGTTCCGGGCGACATTCTGATTCTCGAAGCCGGCGACATGGTGGTTGCCGACGGAAGAATCCTGCACAACTATTCCCTTCAGGTCAACGAAAGCTCGCTCACGGGCGAGTCCACCAATATTGACAAAACAGATGATGTGATTGAAAACGAGGTGCCGCTGGGCGACCGCACCAACATGGTGTTCTCCGGCAGCCTTGTGACCTACGGCAGAGCCATGGTTGCGGTCACGGGAACGGCGATGGACACCGAAATCGGCAAAATCGCTTCCCTGATGAACGCCGCGAAGGAAAAGAAAACGCCCTTGCAGCAGAGTCTTGACCAGTTCTCCGGCAGACTTGCCATTATCATTATCGCCATCAGCGTGCTGGTGTTTGTGCTGACCATGTGGCAGAGCGGCTGGAAGGGCGAGGCGGTCATCGGCTCGCTGATGTACGCCGTCGCGCTGGCGGTTGCCGCGATTCCCGAAGCGCTCGGCTCTATCGTCACGATTGTGCAGGCAATGGGCACCCAGAAAATGGCGAAGGAAAACGCCGTCATCAAGGATTTGAAGGCGGTGGAAAGCCTCGGCTGCGTGTCGGTTATCTGCTCCGACAAAACCGGCACCCTCACCCAGAACAAAATGACGGTGCAGAAAATCTTCATCAACGGCGAGAGTATCCGCGAGGAACAGCTCGACCTTTCCGTTGCCGCCCACCGTCAGCTGCTCTACGGCATGATTCTCAACAACGATTCCAGCATTGTTGACGGCAAGGGTATCGGCGACCCCACCGAGTACGCGCTGATTGAAACCTCGCGCCATATCGGTGTGGATGAAAATATCGTGCGCGAAACCCTCAGCCGCGAGGAGGAGGTTCCGTTTGACTCCGACCGCAAAATGATGTCCACCAAGTACAAGCTGCACGGCGTGCCGCATGTGCTGACAAAGGGCGCGCTCGACTCCATTCTCAACCGCTGCGTGAGCATTACCACCCGCGACGGCGTGCGCCCGATGACGGATGAAGATAAGAAAATGATTCTCAAACAGAATAATGATTATTCCGAAGCAGGCTTGCGCGTGCTCGCGTTTGCCTACAAGGAGAGCGACGAAGCCCTCTCTGTTGACACCGAATACGGCTACACCTTCCTCGGTCTGGTGTCCATGATTGACCCGCCGCGTGAGGAGAGCCGCCAGGCGGTTGCCGACGCTATTCGCGCGGGCATCAAGCCGATTATGATTACCGGCGACCACAAGGTGACGGCTTCCGCTATCGCCAAGCAAATCGGCATTATGCACGACGGTGACATTGCCGTGACCGGCATGGAGCTTGACGCCATGAGCGACGAGGAGCTTGACGAAAAGCTCGCCCGCATTTCCGTTTATGCCCGCGTGTCGCCCGAAAACAAAATCCGCATTGTCGAGCGCTGGCAGAACAAGGGCAACATTGTTTCCATGACAGGCGACGGCGTTAACGACGCGCCCGCCCTGAAAAAAGCCGACATCGGCGTCGCTATGGGCATTACCGGCACCGAGGTGTCGAAGGACGCGGCTTCCATGATTTTGCAGGACGACAACTTTGCGACCATCATCAAGGCGGTTGCGAACGGAAGAAACGTCTACCGCAATATCAAAAACGCGATTCTGTTCCTGCTTTCCGGCAACATGGCGGCGATTATCACCGTGCTGTTCGCGTCGTTTGCGGCGCTGCCTATGCCGTTTATGCCGGTTCACCTGCTCTTTATCAACCTGCTTACCGACTCGCTGCCCGCGATTGCAATCGGCATGGAGCCGCCGGAGGACGGTCTTTTGTCGCAAAAGCCGCGCGACCCCAAGGCGGGTATTATGACAAAGGACTTTGTGTTCCTGATGTTCGGGCAGGGCGCGCTGATTGCCGTTTCGGTCATTATCGCCTTCTATCTCGGACTGGGCACCGGCGCGGCTGCGGCAAGCACGATGGCGTTTGCCACCTTAACGCTTGCGCGCCTGTTCCACGGCTTCAACTGCCGCGGTGAAAAGTCCATCTTCCGTCTGGGCTTCACCACGAATATCGCAAGCCTCGGCGCGTTTGTGCTGGGCGTGCTGCTGCTCGCGCTTGTGCTCTTTGTGCCCGCGCTTCACTCGCTGTTTTCCGTTTCAGCGCTGCTTTCGTGGCAGGCGCTCGCGATTCTCGGCTTGGCAGTCGCCCCGACTGTTCTCATTCAAATCATCAAGCTGATTCTTGATTTTCGCAAAAAGAGGACTTGACAAAAAAAGCGCCGGATTTTATAATGAAAACTAAAGAAAAAGGGAGTGACAGTATATGAATATTTGGCATGACATTTCACCCAAGCGCATTACCCCGGACGATTTTTACGCGGTAATCGAAATTTCAAAGGGTGACAAGAATAAATATGAACTGGACAAGGAAACCGGTATGCTCAAGCTTGACCGCGTTTTGTTCACCTCCACCCACTATCCCGCCAACTACGGCTTTATTCCGCGCACCTATGCCGACGACGGCGACCCGCTCGACGTTCTGGTGCTGTGCAGCGAAACCATTCTGCCCATGACCTTGGTGCAGTGCAAGCCGATTGGCATGCTCAACATGATTGACGGCGACAGCAAGGACGAAAAAATTATCGCTGTTCCGCTCAACGACCCCAACTACTGCACCTACAGCGACATCAAGGATTTGCCCAAGCATGTGTTTGAGGAAATCCAGCACTTCTTCACGGTTTATAAATCCCTTGAACACGGCAAGGAAACCTCTGTTGCGGAGGTCAGCGGCGTCAAAAAAGCAAAGGAAACCATCAAAAAGTGCATTGAGTGTTATATCTCGGATTTCCAAATGGCATAAGCAACGTGACGTTGCATCCGGTGCGCCTTTGGAGAAACCGGCTTGATACAAAGGCCGGTATAACGGCGCGTCTGAACACGGGTGTTAACGTCAGGTTTAAGCTGATTCAGGGTTCTGTATCGTGTGTTATTCTGTGATAAAAAGCGTACTTCGGTGCGCTTTTTTTCATTCGGAATTATTTTCAAATTTCTTGCAACAAAATCCCTCAAAATCCGCACTATATAATTGAACGAATTCGTTGGAGGGCTACCATGGGCAGTACAAATCTTATTCAAAAAGCGCGCTCAGGCGACAAAAACGCCTTTGCTGAGCTTTATTTGCAGCAAAAGGACAGCTTGTACCGCTATGCCTATTTCAAGCTGGGCAATGCGCAGGACGCGGAGGACGCGGTTGCCAATTGCGTTGCCGAAGCCTTTGCGGGCATTGCGCTTCTCAAAAGCGAGGCGGCGTTTTCGCGCTGGCTGTTTCAGATTCTCTACCGCGAGTGCTGCCGCATTTTGCGCGGCAATATCAGCCGCAGGGTGGAGGAGAGCTTGGAGGACAATCCGCAGCTGACCCGTGCCGATTCCCACCTTGCTCCCGAACTGGAGGAAGCGCTTGCTATCCTCACGCCCGAAGAAAAGGACATTGTGCTGCTCTCGGCGGTGGCGGGCTACAAAACCCGCGAAATCGCCGCCATGCTCAACCTGAACCATTCCACCGTGCGTTCAAAGCTTTCCCGCGCATTGGCAAAAATGAAAAACTTTTTGGAGTGACGGATATGAAGAATCAGAATTTCGATTTTATTAAGGATAAATTTGACAACAGCGGCGTCAACGCGCCCGGCTCTCTCAACGAGGAAGCCGTTCTCGCACAGCTTGAAAACAGTCAGCCTGTTGAGGTTGTGCCGCCGAAAAAGAGCAAAAGAAAGCTTGTCGCGGGCGTGTCCGCTGCGGCGGCGATAGCGGTTGTCACCGCGGGCGCGATTACCTTTACCGGCCTGTTCAACAGCCCTGTGCCGAAAAAAGCGGTCAAGACGGTATTCCGCGAATCGGCGGGACTTCGCGCGTTTTCCGACCGCGCAGAAATCCAAAGCACCATGAACGAGGTGCTCAAGCTGAATAAGATTCAAGATTCCAACTATTATGATACCGAAGATTATTATGAGTACGGCAATGATGTGAAATTCTTTAACAGCGACTCAGCCACCGGCGCAAGCTCCTCGCACAACGCCACCTATACCCAGTCGGTGGGCGTGGACGAGGCTGACACCGTTAAAACCGACGGCAAATATATCTATTATTTGTATAACTACAATTACAACGTCCGCCGCGAAATCGCCGTTTTCTCCGCCGACGGTGAAAATTCAAAGCAGGTTGCCACCATTTCCGACTGGGACGGCGAGAATGTTATCTCCTTTATCGACTTCTTTCTCTATGACGGCAGGCTGATTGCGATTTCAAATGATTATCTTGAAAAAAGCGAGCTGACAAGCGCCCTTGAAAAGGGCGCCATGAGCGAACAGGACGCGGCGCTCTGCATGGGCAGCACCCTCACCGCCATGACGAATGTGACGGTCTATGATGTTTCCAATCTCGCTGACATCAGGGCTGTGGACAGCTTTTCCCAGAGCGGCAGCTATGTTTCCTCGCGCATGATTGGCGGCACGCTCTATCTGGTGACAAATCAGAGATTTACCAATGAATATTCTTTCCCCATCACCATGCGCGGCAAGGCGGCAACCGAGGATTCCGCCGCCGCTGTTCCGTCAGACAGCATTTTTTCCGTGGAAACGCCTGTGAACAACAGCTTTTTGGTTGTCAGCGCGGTTGATACCGTCAGCGGCACGCAGACCGCCAACACCAAGGCGATTATCGGCTCGGCAAACATTATTTACTGCAACCGGCAAAATCTCTATGTCACCGCGCTGGAATATTCGCCGGAGCGCTATGTTAATATGCTGAATAATTCGCTGAATGTGGCGGAGGAAAACGCGGAAACGTCAAGCGCCGAGAACAACAGTGTTGCGGCTAACCGTTTTGTTGAGCCTGAGCAAACCCAGATTGTCAAGGTCAGCTTGGAAAAAGACCTCACGTTTGTCGCCAACGGCAAGGTAGAGGGCAGCGTCAACAACCAGTACGCTATGGACGAATACCAAGGCAAGCTGCGCGTTGCCACCACCTCTTATAATGAAAAAAATGAGAATATCAACAACCTTTTTATTCTCGACGAGAATTTAAAACAAATCGGCGCCGTCACGGGCTTTGCCGAAAACGAGATGATTCAGGCGGTGCGCTATATCAACGAAACCGCTTATGTCATTACCTTTCGGGAAACCGACCCGCTGTTTGTTATTGACGCCTCCGACCCCAAAAATCCGCAAATCAAGGGTCAGGTTAAAATCACCGGCTTTTCCACCCTGCTTGTCCCGGTGGACGAAAACACGCTGCTCGGAATCGGCTATCACCGTGAGTTTGAGGGCGAAGCGCCATTCGACCCGAATCTCGACAACGCGCTGAAAATCGTGACCTTTGACGTGACCGACAAGAGCAGCCCCAAGGTGCTCGACTCCAAAATTTTCGCGCATTATTTCTCTGAGGTGCAGTACAATCCCAAGGCGCTGCTTGTGAATTTTGAGCGCGGCGATTATGCCATTCCCACGCAGTATTTTAATGACGGCGAATGGAAGGACGGCGAATATCACGATTCCGAGCCAGCCGAAACCAAAAGCGGCATGATTCACTTCCGTGTGGACAACGGCAAAATCAACATTCTTGACGACTACACATCAAAGGTGTTCACAGGCGACGACCCGGTGGACCGCTGCGTTTATGTCGGTGATTATATCTATTTGATAGGCGCTCACTACGCAAAAGACGGCTCGGGAAAATCCACCATCGGTATCGAAGCCGTCAAATATCATTAAACGCTCCTCCAATTCAAAACCCCCAAAGGCATTTGCACTTGGGGGTTTAATACTTATCACTTACAGCTTAAAATCCTCTGCCGTAAAATTACTGCTGATGGAAACCGACTGCGGAACGCGCAGCAGCGGGTCATAGCGGAACGCGCGGCATTTGCCGTCACGCAGCACCTTGGATTTTTGACAGACGATAAAGCCCTGTTCATTGCCCGAATTCTCGCAGTAAGCGCAGTTGGGCAGGATATTTTTTCCAAAAAGCTTGTATTTCATTTCGTCACCTCGTATAATAATTATAACATTGAAATGATTAACTTGCAAGAGCAAAACGGAGGGTTCTATGAATTTTCAGTCCAAAACCATGACCTTAAACAATGCGGACACCGTGCCGTATCTGACTTATGATTCTTTAAGAGAAATTAGCTTCATCAATCACGCCTTTACCACACGCCTCGGCGGTGTGTCGGAGGGTATTTTCCGCTCAATGAACATGGCGTTTAACCGCGGCGACAACCCCGGCCACGTTACCGAGAATTACAGGCGCTTTTGCAAAAGCGCGGGCTTTGATTTTGACAGCCTTGTCGCCTCGGCGCAGGTGCACGAAACGAACGTCCGCGTCGTCACCTCAAAGGACAAGGGCGTGGGCATTACGAAGCCACGCGATTTGCCGAGTGTTGACGCGCTGATTACCAACGAGCCGGGCGTGACGCTTGTGACCTACTACGCCGACTGCACGCCGCTGTTTTTCGTCGATACAAAGAGAAAGGCAATCGGCTTGGCGCATGCGGGCTGGCGCGGCACCGTGGGAAGAATCGGTGAAAAGGTGATTGAAAAAATGACCGCGCTCTACGGCACCGACCCCAAGGACATCAAAGCGGCGGTAGGCCCCGCCATTTCCGTGTGCTGCTATGAGGTAGACGAGCCCGTGGCGGAGCAGTTCCGCAAGCTGAGCGACCTCGACAACAGCAAATTCCTGTTCCCAAAGGGCGGCGGAAAATATATGCTCAACCTGCTCGAAGCGAACAAACAAATCCTCACGGCGGCGGGCGTTTTAAACGAAAACATCACCCTTTCCGACCTTTGCACCAATTGCAACAGCGACCTTCTCTGGAGCCATCGCGCAACAAAAGGGGAGAGAGGAACCATGAGCGCGTTTTTGTCAATTGAAAATTGATAATGGAAAATGGAACTTATAACATATAACTCAACTTTCCCACATAAGTAAAACATTTGAATTAGCACCAAAAAGCCTTCCCCCTAGGGCAATGTCAACAACTTAAGAAAAACTTTCCTTAACATTGTAGGGGCGAACCAATGTGTTCGCCCGAGCCGCGTATTCCTATCTAACCGTTTCTGCCGCGGAAATGAACGGCTTCCTATCCCGGGCGCACACGCGGGTGCGCCCCTACGATTTTGTCAAGCGTTGTCCTGTAAAAACAACACTCAGACTTTTTCTACAGGCTGTTCTAAACTTTTCCTTGTATCAAAAACCTTATGGTTTTATCTCGCTTTACTGTAGGGTTTGGTCTTGACCAAACCGCGGGCGATGAATCAAACGTATGGAACTCAACCCGCGGGTCGGTCAGCTGTGCATGGGTGAAATGAACCAAATTAAAATTTGGATTTCACCTCAAAGACCGACCCCTACAGAATGTTTTATAAAGTTTTTGCTTATAAGTTATAAGTTCAACTTTCCCACATAAGTAAAACATTTGAATTAGCACCAAAAAGCCTTCCCCCGAGGGCAATGTCAACAACTTAAGCTTTATCGTTTTGATGGTA